>JBPCVQ010000308.1:0-65903 GCA_051010395.1 Geminicoccaceae bacterium
CTTGCTCGGCATTCACGCGCGTTGCGGCCTGCACACTCGCAGCTGCCACCTATTCGTGGCACGCTAACCGAAGGCTTCAGCCATCTCGTTACCTCCATGACTGCTCCGGTTGCTTCCGGCTGGAGCGATCGCCGGGTGGGAGTTGCACCCACTGGAAAAGCGCCACCTTATCACGGCGCACACCCAATATAGCCATAAGGCCCAAGCAGCCTGGCGGTCAAAATGGGCGGATAGCAGACGTTCCTGTATATGCCTTGGCTGCGCTGGGCGTAGTTGCAGAGGCAGCGCTACGGCATCATTGTGATCCCAGACTGAGGGAGATGCTTATGGCCATCGCACAGATGAACTGGGGAAGGTTAAAATATTCGCCAATCGATCATCGTTTAGCCGACTTCAACTCTGCATTGAGCATAGTTTACAAGCTTGCTGAAGCTCACAAAGGTTTCATATGGCGAGTTCCGGACGCTGATGCGGCAGCGGAACTTCTAGCGCTCGGGCATGATGAGCGAATGTCTGCGACGGTCTCGGTCTGGAGATCGATTGATGACCTTCACGACTTCACTTTTGCAGGGCTTCACGGCGATTTTCTGAGACGAAAGAACGAATGGTTTGAAGCGGTAGAAGAGCCTCAGCTCGCTATCTGGAATGTCGATCATCTGGAAAGACCTAGTTTTCGCCAAGCGTTTGAGCGGTTGGAGCATCTGAAACAAAACGGGGACGGCGCCTTTGTACAGGGCTGGCCCGACCATTTGCGTCAATGACCGCTAAGTCCGCAAGCTGCTCCCCACAAGTCGTCAACATGCTCAGCGGTTTCGAGTACATGGCCACCATCGATTCGGATTGACAAACAAAGACCAAAACATCTTGCTCTAAGACAATTGGAAAGGGCCATCGCGAGCACGGATACCGCGTTCGCAGGGAATCCAGCAATGCAATACCGCACTGACACATTTATTTCATCGCTCGACATGCGCGTGTCAGAGATAATAGAAGCGTGCACGGCATGTGGCGCATGCGCAGATATTTGCCCCACAGTGTCGATCACAGCCGTAGACAAGGTCGCCGCGACCGAGCTGACGGCGGGCGTTCGTGATATCCTCAAGGGCCAAGACGCCTCGGAAGCTTCCAAGGCATGGGCCGAAACCTGCTGTAGTTCCGGCGCCTGCCTGTCTGTCTGTGAACACGGCATCAATCCGCGTTTCATGCTGACAATTGCGAGGCGTGCCTTGAACCAGCACGTTGAACCTGAAGTGCGGCGTGTCGAGGGGAAGGCAGCGTTCCAGAAAATGAGCCGGGGTGTAAAAGTCATCTCCCGCCTCACATCATCACCGGAGCTTCTGGCGCGACTGAGCCCTCGGTCACATCCCGAGCGACTGGCTCCGCCTGACTACGTCTTTTACACCGGATGCAACATGTTGAAGACACCGCATATCGGCCTTCTATGCCTCGATGTCTTGGACAAGCTCGGCGTCAGCTACGAAGTACATGGTGGGCCAGGATCGTGCTGCGGGATCCTGCAGCTCCGACCTGGCGATGTCGAGAATGCCGGACGCCAGGCATTCACAACCCTCAACAAATTCGCGGCGTCGGGAGCATCAAAAATTCTTTCCTGGTGTCCAACCTGCCAGATCCAATTTGGGGAAACGATGCTTCCCCAATACAGAGCGATAACCGGAACCAACCTGGATATCAGCATGTTCCCGGTCTACCTCGCGAGCAGGCTTGACGCATTGCGTGAACACTTAACCATTCCGGTCAATAAGCGGGTGGCTATATACGAGTACGCTGGTGAGCTGGGCGTCATGGAAGCTGTTCGAGCACTTCTCGATGCCATTCCAGGCCTGGAAATTGTGGAGATTGCAACTTCGAGCATTGGCTACAACAACACATCGGTGGCGACGCTCGGCCATTATCACCAGGATAACGTGACTGCCGCGCTCAACGAGGCAGATGCGGCCAAGGTTGATACGTTTGTTGGCATATATCATGGCGATCACCGTGAACTCGCAGGCCACGAGGCAAACCGGCCATTCACGATTGCGAGCTATATGGAACTGGTCGGGGAAAGCATGGGGATTGCGGTTGCTGACCGCTTCAAGCAACTCAAGCTGATGCAGGACGCTGACGCAATCGTTGCGGCGTCAATTGAACAGATCGATGCCTACGGCCTTGATCCCGAAATGGTTCGCGACGTGGTGGCTTCCGACATGCTGGGTGAGTAGGAAGGCCTGGAGATCTCTGGAATTAAACTGGGGTCACTATACTAAGCACGGAAATCGAACATAATGAGGAGCTTGACTGACGATCGACGGATTCATTCGATCCTTTCGCATTATCGACCTAGTGAGTCGGAATCATCTACATCGGATTAGGAGCTTGAGGCCAACGGGCAAACCTTGAAACTCAATGAACGGCCATGCGACATCAATAGTGTTGACAGCAGCCATAGCATAGCCTTTCCAAATAAGAATGAGACCAGCCAGATGCTTAGGCCAGATCGCCATTAGCCCCTTACAGGCCATTCTTCCCAGCTGACCATACAGCGCCGTTACAGGCAGGCGATCAAGATACGTTCCGGCTCTGGTTCGGCATCAGATAGGCCCATCGATAATAATACACAAACGGACCCGTTATCGGATTTGTAGTGAGCAACGCTTCAGCGATAACGCGGACGGCGGTGCGAACGTTCCGATCACTGGGCGGCTGCATTTCGATCATTTCGACGACTCCTCCCAACCCGGCTTCCGCTTCCAGATCGGCGACATGAGCACGCTGTGATGAGTTATCGGCGCTTATACTCCTACCGGTGTCGACCGACGGCTGGCAGATTTAACCGGCGTTCCCCCGGAAGGATGATCCGTCAAAGATGTATTGCGGCTCAACGGGCCGGATGTTTCGAAATGTGGTAGCCACAAAGGTAGCCATTTTCTGATCTGGCACACCCTGAGCGGCCTAACTCATTGAAAATGTGGTGCCCAGGGACGGAGTCGAACCGCCGACACGCGGATTTTCAGTCCGCTGCTCTACCAACTGAGCTACCTGGGCATTCAGTGGTTTTGCGTCAAAACCGAGATGGTTATAGAAGCGGAAAAACCCTATGTCTAGGCGGTCCGATATCGGGTTTTCGCCTCAATCCGACGATCTCGATCAACAAAGCCCATCCTCGCCCTTGGTTTCGAATGCCTTGAGCCCTCCGACCTGCAGATGGTCGTCACCTGGACGTAAGGCAACTTGTTCGGACGGACGCCGTGCAAAAGTTGGCTCAAAGCCTATTCCTACAGATATGGCGATCTCTCGAATCACCACGCCTCGGAGGCAGAACACCTGGCTTGGACAGTTTGCTGATGATGTCGAGAACCGGCTCCGTGACCGGCCGGTCGACATGGGTAGGATAGGCATCCATTCCACCGGGAAGCACACACTGCCCACCTCCGCCGAATGGCCCCATATATGCTCATGACTAGCAGGTCGAGCGAACGACATGACCTTTCAGCCTCACACGCCGCCTGGAAGATCGGGTTCAATCTGGTTCAGCATCTCCGATTTTGAGATTGGTCTGTCCCCGGTGCCTTCTCAAACCGCGATGCTCCTTTCGATCCCGTTCGCCAGATCTAGCGACGTGACCTCGCTGCTTGAAAGCCAGCGGACCACGTGTGGCTGCTCCCTCCCGCTGCCGATCGTGAGTTACCGCCCATCCCAGCAAAATGGCGATGCCGATAATCTGGAGCGCGAAAAAAAGCGTGTCGATCATCGATCAGCGGCCATCCCGGTCGCCAGGATCCTCTGAGCCTCACCAGAGCTGAGATGTATCACTATCACCAATTCCCGTATTCTGTGATTTTTCAAAAATACATACTCCCTCAGGTTGCGTTTCGGTGATCAGTATGCTCTACCAAAAATTACGAAATCTATCCAGACAAACAACCTATTAGTTTTTTCAATTGACCTGACGCTGGACCCTTTCATCCATGCGCGATCTGTTGTTCTTGTCGGTATTCTCGCCGCTGACGCTGCTGAGCCTGATCCATCCCTGGAGCGGGTTGCTCACGTTCGGGTGGATCGCCTTTCTGAAGCCTCACGCCCTTCTCTGGACCTTCGCGACACAAATTCCGTTCAACCTCATAATTGCAGTGACCACCGCCCTCGGCTGGACATTCTCCAAGGAAAAGAAGGCTGCAGCCTTCGATCTCACCGCCGGTCTATTGGTAGCTCTGGTCGCAATCGCAGCCCTATCGACATTCTTCTCGCTGACACCGGCAACATCACAGGTCGAATTCAGCAAGCTGATCAAAACGATGGCATTCCTGTTCCTATTAAGGGTGATGATCAACAGCCGGGTCCGGCTGCATGGCTATATCTGGCTTATGGCCTTCGCCATGGGGTTCTTCGGACTGAACGGCGGGACATTGTTCATCGTCACGGCCGGTGAACATGAACTCGCCGGGCCACCTCGGTCCGAAATCGGCGATCGCAATCACCTGGCATTGGCCATGCTCCTCGCGGTTCCCCTGATGAACTATCTGCGCATGCAATCAAAGCACCGTTGGATGCAGATCGGTCTCCTGTGCGCCATGGTCATGACCGTAATGGCTGTGCTCGCCACTTATTCGCGAGGCGGGTTCATCGGCCTACTCGCCATGGGCGCCTTTCTCTGGTGGAAGTCGAAAAGTCGCATCCTCGCCTTGGTGGCCCTGCTGGTGATCGCCGTCGGCCTGCATAGCGTCGCCCCCGATCGCTGGAAGGAGCGGATGGGGACGATCGAATCGGCGAAGACCGAGGACAGCTCCTTTAAGCTCAGGCTCCTTTCCTGGCACGCTTATGCCCGGGCGGCCTTCGATCGGCCGCTGACGGGTGCTGGCTTCTATGCCTTGCAACATGGGCCCGTCTACTTCAGCTATTCACCTGGGCGGGATCTGGTAGATGTCGCCAATGACAGCCCACGCGCCGCTCACAGCATCTATTTCCAGGTGCTGGGCGATCTCGGTTTCATCGGATTCTTTGTCTATATCGCCCTGCTCGTCGTCGGATTCTGGAACGCGCGCTGGATCGTCCAGGAAGCCAGAGGACGGCCTGACCTCGAATGGATGGGCGATCTCGGCCGCATGATACAGGTCAGCATGATCGCCTTTTGCATTGCCGGCGCCGCCCTCTCCATGGCGTTCTACGACTACTTCCTGTCCCTCCTGATCGTGCTGTCGGCGGTGCGTCAGATGGCCATGGCCAAGCTCGGTGAGCGGAGAAAGAAAAAAACCTCTCGGCGCAAGAAGCATGGCGCCGTGGCCGTCGACGCCACAGCCATCGCCAGCATCTGGCAAAAAGCCGCCGACACCAAGGTCACAAGGCTTCGTGGACGCCGGCCCGGCGACAGGCTCGTACCCCGCCAAGGGACAGCAAAGTGATGGAAACATCGATCGACCATTCGGCAAGCCAGCGGCACATCGAAAACGCCCCTTTTTTTTCGGTCGCTGAAGATGAGGCCGAGCGGAGTTCCTACTCACTTCTTCTGATCAGCTGGTACTTTCCGCCGGACAACGCAATCGCCGCGATCCGGCTTGGAAAGATGGCGCGTTTTTTCGAGAAGGCCGGGCATCGTGTCCGCGTCGTCACGACCAAAGCGCAGAGCGACGACCAATCATTGGCCCTGGAAGTCGGCGAACAAACAGTCACGCGAACGAGCTATTTCGATCTTGACCGGCGCTTCAATCCCGCCAATCGCTCCCGACTGGGCGCCGGTGGATCAAAGGCGTCGACGCCATCGCTCGGACAGCGATTTCTCCAAAGTGCAAGGCGCCTTCTCGGCCGAGCCTATCGTGGTATTGCCTTTTATCCCGATAAGCGGATGGACTGGTCCTTCACCCTCGTTCCAAACTTGTTCCGCATGATCCGAGAAGAACCCCCGGACGTGATCCTGGTCAGCGGGCCACCCTTTTCATCATTCCTCGCAGCTGCATTTGCCGGTTGGTGGTTTGATATTCCCTGGATCGGCGAGTTCAGGGACCGCTGGGTCGATGACCCCTATGTCCCCCAACCGGCTCTCAGGCGCTGGATCGATGATCGTCTGGAGCGTGTGGTGGCCAGCCGGGCTGCAGGCATCGTCACCGTCTCAGGTGTCTGGTCCCGTTTCTACGCCGGCAAATACGGCCTGCCGACCGAGACTGTCATGAACGGTTTCGATCCGAAAGATTTCAGTCTGGATCTCGATCCGCCTGATGGCCTGCCCGTCCGCCTCCTGCATGCCGGCACGATCTATCCGGGCCGCCGCGATCCTCGCCCGCTGTTCGAAGCGATCAGGCGCCAAGGCTTTGGCGCGGACGAGCTTCGACTGCAATTTTATGGCCGCCAGCTCGGCACGGTTCGGTCGCTTGCCGACCAGATGGGGCTAGGCGATGTCGTCGAAACCAGGGACGCCGTTCCCTATAAGGACGCCGTCGCCCTGCAAAAGCACGCCGATGTTCTTCTTCTCATGCAGTGGAACGATCCCGCGGACGAGGGCAATGTTCCCGCCAAAATCTTCGAATACTTCGCGACCAACCGGCAAATTCTCGGCCTTGGTCCGTTGAATGGTGTGCCGGCGGGTCTGGTGCGCGAGCGCAATGCCGGGGTGTTTTCGAACGACCCAGATGAGATCGCGAGCAACCTCTGGTCGTGGATCGATGAGAAGCGCCGGACCGGTCGCGTGGCACCACCTCTCAAGAAAGCCGCAAGCGGGCTGGAGCGGGACGCGCAATATCGACGTCTCAAGCGCTTTTGCGAGACCGTGATCCGAGAAGAGAAAAGGCGCCGTCAGGCTGTTCGTCCCAAGCGCCGGACATCGATCGCAGCGACGTTGAGGAGCCCGCAATTCGCTGAAGTGCAACCGGATCCTGATGCGCGCCCGACCCTCACTGCGATCATCGACACCGAGGCTGACTTCGACTGGCACGGCCCGTTCTCGCGCGATGAGCACGGCACCGCCTCGATCCGCCATCAGGTGAGAACGCAGCGCCTGTTCGATCGCTATGGCGTCAAGCCGACCTACCTGATCGACTACCCCGTCGCCACCGATAAGGCGGCTAGTCGCGTCCTCCGAGGCTTTCTCGACGAAGGCCTGGCCGATGTCGGCATCCAGCTCCACCCCTGGACCAACCCACCCTTCGACGAACTCCTGTCAACCCGGAATTCCTACCCCTCGAACCTCTCGAGAGACCTGCAACGGGCCAAGATCGAAACGCTGATTGACGCCGTCCGACACCATCTCGGCATCGAGCCTCGGGTGTTCAAGGCAGGGCGCTACGGCTTCAACGACGACACGGCGGAACTCCTGGAAGAGTTCGGCCTCGATATCGACACCAGCGTCGTGCCCTTTACCGATTTCAGCATGGTGCATGGGCCGAACTTCGAAGCTGCCCCGCACCATCCCTTCTGGTTCGGGCACCGGCGGCGCCTGCTCGAACTGCCGATGACTCGCAATCTATGCGGCCTGCTCGGCCAAAGGCTCGGCCCCACCCTCCTCTCCGTCATTCAGAGCCGGGCCGGTACCGCTTGCCATCTACCGGGACTGTTCGCACGATCCGGCCTTCTCGACCGTCTGACCCTGACGCCCGAAGGCATGGCACTCGACGAACTCAAGCACCTCACCAAGACCCTAATAGGGCGTGGCGAGCGCATCTTCACCTTCGTCTTCCACAGCCCTTCCGTGGCGTCGGGCAATACCCCTTATGTGCAGAATGAACAGGAACTCCAAGCCTTTCTCACAAGGGTCGAACGCTATCTGCAGTTCTTCACCACCGATCTCGGCGGCGAGGGAAGAAGCGCTGTCCAGCTCCGTGAACAGCTACTTGGCGACCACGTCGAAGGTCAGGCCGATAGCCAGAGCAGGACAGCCTCAGGCCAGCATTCGAAAGAGACCATCAACACCGACTATGTGCTCGGAGGATGACCTGATGCCGATCGAACAGCTCGACCGCTCTATCGAGGCTGCCGCACCATCGCCTATCGACGCTGGTTCTTCATCACCCGCCCATAGCGGACAGCACCGCTTCGCCATGTCCGTGGATGTCGAGGATTATCTGCACACCTGGGCGCTCTCTCCGGTCATCGGACGTGAAGCCTGGGATCGTTGGCCGTCCAGGGTCGAGGCTGCGACCATGCGCATCATCGACATGTTTGATCGACAGGAAGCACGCGGGACCTTCTTCATGCTCGGCTGGGTCGCAAAGCGGGCTCCCCTCCTGGTTCGCGAGATCGTCGCCCGTGGCCACGAACTTGCTAGCCACAGCTTCAACCACGACAAGGTGCACGAGCTTACACCCAAAGTTTTCCACGACGATGTGCGTGACACCCGGCTTCTGCTCGAGGATTTAAGCGGCAGCGCCATCAAAGGTTTTCGCGCACCCAGTTTCTCAATCAATGATTGCTGCTGGTGGGCTTATGATCAACTAAAAGAAGCAGGTTACAGCTACAGTTCCAGCCTCCACCCAATCAGTCATGATCATTACGGCATGCCGTCGGCACCTCTTCGCCCCTTCAAGCCAGGGGACAGCGACTTCCTCGAAATCCCGGTGGCGACGGTCGAGCTGTTCGGCAAACGGGTCTCTTGCGCGGGCGGCGGCCACTTCCGGCTCTTCCCCTATCGCTGGTCGAGATGGTGCCTCGAAAAGCTCGCCGCCGAGCAGGACCGCACCGCAGCTTTCTACTTTCATCCCTGGGAAATCGATCCGGGTCAGCCGCGTGTGCGCGGCCTCCCATTTCGATCCCGCCTTCGTCACTACACCGGCCTCGCAGCAATGGAAAAGAAGCTAAAGCGGCTGCTCGGCGATTTTCAGTGGGACCGCATGGATCGGCTCTACGGCCTCGATCGGCCGGCGCCCAACGCCAATGCGACGATTACGGGATGAGCGCCAGCCTCTATTCCCCTCTTGCCGCCTGGCGCCTTCCTCTGACGACACTTCTGTTGACGCTTGCTCTGCTCCTGGTCATGACAGCGGACACGACGATCAGCATGATCGGCCTCTGGCAAGCGGCGACCACCTATCACCATTGCTTCCTGGTGCTGCCGATCGCGCTCGTCCTGATCTGGATGAAACGGGTGCGCCTGGCTACTCTTGCCCCCCGCCAGGAACTGCTCGCCCTCATCCCGCTTGGCGCATGCGCTTGTCTCTGGCTGATCGGTCGCGCGGGCCAGATTCAGTTGTTCGAGCATATCGCTCTGGTCGGCATGGCGATCAGCCTGATCGTCGCCCTTTTGGGACGCGAGATCGCCAAGGTCATCGCCTTTCCGCTCGCCTTCCTCCTGTTCATGGTGCCGTTCGGCGATGTCTTCGTGCCCAGCCTTCAGCAATTCACGGCGAATTTCTCGGTGGCCCTCCTACGCCTGGTCGACATTCCCGTCTTCCATGACGGCATCATGATCCAGACGCCATCAGGGCTCTTCGAGGTCGCCGAGGCCTGCGCCGGCATCCGCTTTCTGATTGCCAATGTCATGGTCGGTGCACTCTTCGCCTATCTCGCCATGAGCCGTCTTTGGCAATGGGCGCTGTTCATGGCGCTCGCTGTCATCTTACCGATCATTGCGAATGGCTTTCGCGCCTTCGGCATCATCTGGATCGCCTATCTGACCGACAATGAATATGCCGCCGGCGTCGATCACCTTGTCTACGGCTGGGGATTTTTCGCCGCGATCATGCTGGCCTTCCTCACCATCGGCAACACCATCGCCGACTGGCCGTCGTCGACGGACGACGGCGGTTACGGCTTCGCCGCGGCCTCCCAGATAAACGTCTGGCATCCGGCCTTGGCTATACCGGCCGTTCTGCTCACAGCGGCAGCGCCGCTCTATGCGACCTTCGTGATGAGCAAGGAGCCGGCATACTTCGCAATCGACCCAAAATCGATGCTCGCCCCCTCGCTTGCTCTCAATCTCGGCCCTACTTGCAAAGCAGACTATGCGCCGGCCGACGCCTGGCGGCCGCGCTTCGAGACGGCCGACATGACCCAAGGGCTCACCGTCGATTGCGGCGGTGGACCGGTCGATCTGTTCCTCGCTTTTTATGCAAAGGAGCGTGAGGGCGCGGAGTTGATCCAACATGGCAATCGTCTGGCTGACGGCAAGAGCTGGACGCGCACCGCCACCTCCTGGCACAGCGCCAACATCGAAGGCCTGCCCGCCGCTTTGAAGAAGGAGGAGCTCTACGGCCGCGGCGCCGGCGACCGGCTGGTCCTCGCCTGGTATTGGATCGGCGGACAGCTCATCGCCGCTGACTGGCAGGCCAAGGCCTATCGTCTTTATCGAAAACTGCTCGGCAAGGACGAGCCGGCCGCCCTGATCGCGCTTAGCGCTCCCTATGCCGATCGCTCCGATGACGCCTTACCCGATATCGAGGCGGTCCTGGAGCAACATAAAGGCATCGCTGCCTATCTGGCTGATCTCGCTGGTCCCGCAGGTCACGCTGACCCCGCAGGTCACGCCGACCCCGCGGATCAGGACGACCTCGCATCTGAGAGCCGCTGATGCGTGTTCTTCATATTCTCAATCACAGCCTGCCGACCCAGGACGGCTATGTCTATCGCACCCACGGCCTCCTGGAAGGCCAGCGCGCGCACGGCATCGAAACCTTCCACCTGACATCCCCGCGCCACGAACACCCGGCGCCCGAGCCGATCGAGGATGTCGAGGGCTGGCAGTTTTTCCGGACATTCGACAAGAGGATGCAGCCGCGCCTGCCGTTGTTTCGCGAGCTGATGGAGATGCGGGCGACAAGGGCGCGGATCAGCGAAATCGCGAAAAATGTTCGCCCGGATATCATCCAGGCGCACTCACCGCTCCTGAACGGCTACCCCGCTCTTTGGGCAGCCCACCAGCTGGACATCCCCATCGTCTACGAGATCCGCGCCTTTTGGGAAGATGCCGCGGTGGATCAGGGCACTACACGCGAAAACAGCGCCCGCTACCGCGCGATCCGCGCCCTTGAAACCAACCTTTGCAAACGCGTGTCCGCGATCACCACCATCTGTCATGGCCTCGCCAATCACCTGATCGAGCGCGGTATTCCCGAAGACAAGATCGACATCGTCCCCAACGCCGTCGATCCCGGTCGCTTCTCAAACATGGCGGCTCCTGATCCAGCTCTGGTCAGGAAGTTCGACCTCGAAGGCTGCACCGTGCTCGGCTTCATCGGTTCTTTTTATAGCTATGAAGGGCTTGCGCTTCTGATCGACGCCATGCCGGTCCTTTTGAACATCAATCCAGATCTCCGACTACTCCTGATCGGCGGCGGCCAGGACGAGCATCTCCTGCGCGCACGTGCCCGACATAAAGACCTGGAAGGCAAGGTGATCTTTACAGGCCGCATCCCCCATCAGGAGGTCCTCGCTCATTACAGCCTGATCGATCTTTGCGTCTATCCGCGCCTGCCGATGCCACTGACCGATCTGGTGACCCCGCTAAAGCCGCTCGAAGCCATGGCGGCCGGACGTATCGTGGTCGCCTCCGACGTCGGCGGTCACCAGGAGCTCATTCGGGATGGCCAAACCGGCTATCTCTTCAAAGCCGGCTATCTTGCCGCCCTGACCGAACGCCTCCAAGATGTCCTTGCATCAAAAGACCACTGGCCGCAAATTCGAGCCAATGGTCGACAGATGGTGGCCGAGCGCAGTTGGCTTTCGGTGACCCAAACATATCGGCCGCTCTTCGAACGTCTTTGTCGGATAAAAACTGCGGCCTAAAGCAGGGCCGTCTCGATCGAGCCCATGCAGCAAAAAAACGATACAGCCGGCTTCGGCCTCTACATCCATTGGCCCTTTTGCCGCTCGAAATGCCCCTATTGCGACTTCAATAGCCATGTCGAAGGCCGGGTCGATCACATCAGCTGGCAAAAGGCCCTGCTCTCAGAACTCGATCATGTCGCCGACGCCGTTGGACGGCGGCCCCTGACATCGATTTTCTTTGGCGGCGGCACTCCCTCCTTGATGGCCCCAAGGACGGCAGAGGCCTTGATCGAACGGGCGGCCCTACGTTTCGAGCCCGAACCCGACATCGAAATCACGCTCGAAGCCAACCCGACATCCGCCGAAGGTGAGCATCTCGCCGACTTCAGGAATGCTGGGATCAACCGGCTCTCGCTCGGTGTACAGGCTCTCGATGACGCCGCCCTCCGCTTCCTCGGGCGGGAACACAGCACGAAAGAAGCCCTCACCGCCGTCGATCATGCCGGAAAGCTCTTCTCCCGCTTTTCCTTCGACCTGATCTATGCGCGTCCAGGGCAGACGCTGGATGCCTGGAACAACGAGCTGAACCGAGCTCTCGGCCATGTAGGCGGCCATCTCAGTGTCTATCAACTGACCATCGAGCCGGGCACACGCTTTTTCAATCTGCGCGAACGAGGCCAGTTGAAGCTCCCCGAGGACGACCTCCAGGCCGACATGTTCGAACTGACCCGTGAGACACTGTCGGCAGCTGGCCTCCCGCCTTATGAGATCTCCAACCATGCGGCTGAAGGTGAAGCCTGCCGTCACAATCTCGTCTACTGGCAGGCCGGAGACTACGCCGGCATCGGCCCTGGCGCCCACGGCCGCCTGACAATCGGTGGCCAGCGTCTTGCCACCAACACCGAGCGCATGCCACGGGCCTGGCTGGAGCGGGCCCTCACGAACGGTCATGGCGAGCAGCCAAGAGAGCCGATCTCTAGAGACGAGCAAGTCGTCGAGATGCTGCTGATGGGCCTTCGATTGGAACAAGGGATCGATGTACCAAGGCTGGAAGGCCTGAGCGGACATCCGCTGCGAGAGACCTTGAACACGGCTGCAATGGGAAGATTCGAGGAGGAGGGCTGGCTTCAGGTCGATAGTCGACGCCTTCGCGCAACAGCCGCCGGTCTCGCCCGCCTCAACGCCATCATCGGCGCCCTCCTCAGCCCAGCGGCCGGGCGAATGGACGCCAAAACGAGCATCGATGCGGCGATCGATGGATGATTAACGGCCGATTAACGTTGGCCTGCTAACCATGATGCGATCAGGCAATGTCGGATAGCGTATGATATCGACCCTGAATGGGCTCCTTAGAGCGCTCTTTTTGTTGACCATGCTCCTCCTGCTGCCGTCGGTCTCGGTGCTGGCGGCGGGAAGTGATGGCACTGACGTTTCGTCCGATCTGGATCCCGCCAAGGTCGAAGGCCTGGTCAAGACGCTGGAAGATCCCGACGCACGTGCCAAGCTGATCGATCAACTGAAAGCGCTGACAGCGGCGGAGGAAAAATCGGACGCCTCCCCGATGGTCGAAGATCTCGGCCTTGGCTTCGTCGAGATCGTGACCAGGCAGATCGACAGCTTTACCCGCGCTTCGGTCGAACTGTCGTCGGTCATTGTCGATCTGCCAGACCTGACGGACTGGCTGGTCAAGCAGGTGACCGATCCCGCTCAGCGCGACTATTGGATCGATCTCCTCCTAAAGCTTGCCGTCACACTCGGCGGCAGTGTCATCAGCTATCGTCTCACGAGGCGCTTTTTGAAGCCGACCATCGATCGCTTCTATCAGGAGCGTCCGGGTGGCTTGGTCGCGACTGTCCCGCTGGCATTACTACGCGGCGCGCTCCGCCTGATCCCGATTTTCGTTTTCACGGCGATCGGCTATGGACTCCTTACGTTGCTCGGCGACTGGAATGGCGATGCCGTCTCAGTTTTCGGCCGCTCGCTGGTCGATGCCACCATTTTCTGCATGCTTCTTGTGGTCTGCGCACGCACGGTCCTGGCGCCGTCGGCCCCGGGGCTGCGCCTGATCAGCATGTCCGACGGACACGCGCGCTATCTCTTTCGCTGGATCAAACGCTTCATTTACCTGATCGCTTACAGCTACGTGGTCGCGCATAACGAGCTTGTTCTCGAGATCCCGGGCAGTATCTATGGCGGCATCAATCGTGCGCTCGGTCTCGTTGTCGTTCTCATGCTCGTCTATCTGGTGCTGCGTAACCGAAAAACGGTGGCCCAATGGCTGCGCGGCCAGAACCATGATGAGAACGACCAGATCACGCATGTGCTCGACCGCTGCCGTCGTCTGGTCGCCGACATCTGGCCGGTATTTGCGATTTTCTATATCGTCAGCACCTATCTGATTTGGGCGCTCGCCATCCCCGGTGGCTTCAGTCTTCTATTCAGAGGCGGGGTTCTCACCACACTCTTGCTCGCGATCGCCCGGCCGCTCGCCTACGGCGTCGAACGCGCGCTCGGCCACGGGCTCTCCTTTGGTACCGGTGTCCGTCAGCGTTATCCGGCCTTCGAGCGCAGGATCAACCGCTATCTCGGCCTGCTTCAGGGGTTTGCCGTCACTCTCGTCTATTTTCTGATCCTTCTGACCCTTGTGCATATCTGGGGCTTCGACCTGTTCACGCTGATCGGCGGGTGGCTGAGCGACGAGACCTGGAGCCGCCTAAAGAATGCCGCCACCGTAGTCGCGATCAGCTTTCTTGTTTGGGAGCTGATCAGCACGCTCATTGAAAACTACCTGGACGCCATCGACGACAGCGGCGCCCGAATCGAACGCAGTGCCCGGGTGCGCACACTCTTGCCGCTGCTGCAGACCTTTCTGTTTCTCCTGATCTGCACGGTCGTCACCTTGACCACGCTTTCGACCCTTGGCGTCGACGTCACGCCGGTCCTGGCTGCTGCCGGTGTTATCGGTATTGCTATCGGTTTCGGCTCGCAAAAGTTGGTGCAGGACATCATCAACGGCCTCTTCATTCTGTTTCAGGACACCATAGCCGTCGGCGAAGTTGTCGATGTTGCCGGGCATTCGGGGGTCGTCGAGCACATCTCGGTCCGAACGATCGGCCTTCGCGACCTTTCCGGCCGTGCGCATACCATCCCGTTTAGCGAAGTCACCACCATCACCAACCACACGAAGGACTACGCCTTTTCCGAACTCGATATCGGTATCGGCTATCGGGAGGACGTTGACGAGGTGATCGAGGTGATCCGCCAGATCGGCGCCGAACTCGAAACCGACCCGATCCAGGGACAGAACATTTTGGAGCCAATCCAGGTCCTGGGCGTGGATCAGTTTGCCGACAGCGCTGTCGTGATCAAGGCGCGAATCAAGACCAAACCGATGACCCAATGGTCGGTGCGGCGCGCCTTCAATCGCCTGATGAAATATCGGTTCGACGAGCTCGGCATCGAGATTCCCTACCCCCATCAAACGGTCTACTTCGGCGAGGACAAGGAAGGTCGAGCGCCTGCAGCCCACATCCTCGTTAACAGCAAGGATAGAGCTGCCGATACTGTCCATGATAGCGAAAATGACGACAAGCCGAGAGACCTCCCGTCTATACGTGTCGTCAATGACGGCATGCCGAATGAGGCTGGTGATGACTAACTATGATAGCCGGGCTTATCGCTACGGCGCCATCAAAAGACAGATGCAGCGGGGTGCCAACGACAATGAACGCCACCTCCGCCAAGCCTGGATCGATCGCGTACTGAACATACTCGATGGCGACAATCTGATCACACAGGCCACATCGGGGCTGGCAAATGAGGACGGCCTGCTATTCGAATGCAACGTCGCCCCACTCGTCTGGGACGATCCACGCATCGTCTATCGACGCCAGCAGCTCGAAGGAAACGATGTCGCCGTCGAGCTTGTCGATCACGAATGCATTGTGGCCGGCAAGACCTTCAAACGGGCGCAGATCAAAGTAGCCTTCAGAGCCTAGTGGTATGGCCACATCATTTATATCCATGTGACGCGAGTCCTGGTCGTCTAAAATCAACATGTTACGATCTCCATAGGGGGATCAGATGTGGCGAGCTTGCCATCAATCGCTTGTGGATGGCTCGGATGGTCGCCTCAGAATCAAGAGTTCCAGCCCCGCTTCCTCGTCGAACCAGAATCGCTCCTCGGTTTCGAGCCCCTTCCCAGCCAGCTTCGTGATGGCCGCATCGAGACCATTGATATCTTCGAACAGCGGTCGGCCGGCGCCGAGCATGACATGGTGGGCAAGGCTCAGGTGAAATTCCTCGAAGCCGCTCTCCTCCAAAATCCAGCTGAACACGCCGGTGCCGCCGACCACAGCAGTGTCAGCTGCCGCACCGGCGACCGCAGCGACTGCCGATGCCGGCGCTACATCCTCCGAATTGACCCACCAGGTCCTGGCGTCTTCCTGAATGACGGCACGTACACCACGAGACACCACCAGCCGTCGTCGCCCCTTCACATTGGGTGCTGCTTCATGGGTGTGCCGCCCAAGCATGGTGACATCAGCCGCGTCGAGCGCCGCCTGAAAATAGGTCCAATCCGCATCGAAGCGTAGCGCATCCGGCATGCGTCCTCGGTCATCGGCAATAAATCCGTCTGCCGAGACGACGGCATAGCCCCTGAACGCGGCTACCATGACCTATGTCAATGATCTTGGTTTCATCATGAGCGAAGCGTATCGTTACTTGACGAGATCGCCAACTGAAGATCGAAGAGGCAAAGAGGACTCTGGAGTACGACATGGCCGTGAAGAGCAATGGAGCAACGGGCGTTGTTCGAGAGAAATCTATCAGAGAGCCTGCAGAAACATTGGATAAGTCCGGAAAACCCAAAGCATCCGAGAAGTCTCGATCAGAGACCGAGAGGGCCGCAAAGGCCGCTCACGATCTCAACGAGAAGTATCATGACGAGGATGTCATTCGTCGTTTCTTCGAGAGCGGTGAGTATCCCTACAAGAGCAGGATGCCGAGGACAGCTTACGAAGAGCAAAAGACCGCGCTCCAGGTCGAGCTTCTCAAGGTGCAGCGTTGGGTCAAAGAGACCGGTGAACGGGTGATGATCCTGTTCGAAGGTCGTGACGCCGCAGGCAAGGGCGGCACGATCAAGCGGTTCATGGAACATCTCAACCCGCGCGGTGCAAGGGTTGTAGCACTGGAAAAACCAACCGAGACCGAGCTCGGACAGTGGTATTTCCAGCGCTACATCAGACATTTCCCGACCGCGGGCGAGATCGTGCTGTTCGACCGCTCCTGGTACAATCGTGCCGGCGTCGAGCGGGTCATGAACTTTTGCGACGGGCAGGACTATCTCGAATTCATGCGCCAGGCGCCAGAGCTGGAGCGCATGCTGGTGAGAAGCGGCATCCGCCTCTTCAAATATTGGTTCTCAGTAACCCAGGACGAACAGAGACGACGTTTCGCGCGGCGTCAGGGGGATCCGCTCAAACAATGGAAGCTCTCGCCGATGGATCTCGCTTCGATCGAACGCTGGGCCGACTACACTGAAGCCAAGGAGGCCATGTTCTTCTACACCGACACGGCCGATGCCCCCTGGACTGTCATCAAATCCGACGACAAGAAACGCGCGCGCTTGAATTGCATGACCCACTTTCTGGCCAACCTGCCCTATCCGGACAAGAGTGCGAAGGTCATTAAAGGTCCGGACACTCTGATCGTTGGCGCCAGCGCACATGTAATCGGGGCTAGCGACCGCATCCTTGCAAGAAGCCTGCGTCCCGATACGGATAATCCATGAGTTTTGCGGACGGGAACGTCAACTCAAAATTTTTCTGAAGTGATAACATTCAATTAATGATTTCTTAGTCTTCTTTTGCTTTAGTCAGCGCTAAAGCTTGGAAGGTGGCTCATGGGCGTCGCCACACCGATGCTCGGAGATTCGACTTGCAGGCAGCGATCGTAACGGGTGCCGACCACGGCTATTTCCCTTTGATGCACGCCCTCCTGCAAACCCTCGATCGCACCCGCGTCGATCCAGCCTGCCGTCTGTTGGTCCTCGATTTTGGTTTGATGCCTGACGAACGAGCTGCCGTCGATGCCCTCGCTGACGAGGTGGTTCGACCAAATTGGTGGTTTGATGTGCCCGACCACCTCCGCCTTCCGCGCAATCTAGGCTACGCAGCGCGACCGATGATCCCCGATTATTTTCCGAGTTACGATGTCTATCTCTGGCTTGATGCCGACATCTCGGTGCAAAATTGCCAATTCGCCGATGATTTCTTGCGGTCAGCGAGTGAAGGGGGCCTTGCCATCGTCGAGGAGGCCGATCCTTCTTATCGAACCGAACTCTATGCCCTCAAATGGCGCATCGGCAACGCCTTTCGTTGCTTCGGGGCCGTCGATGGGCTCAAGCTTTGCCTGGGACGGCAGATCAACTCAGGCGCATTTGCCCTCCGCGCCGATGCACCGCATTGGGCAGCGTGGCGGCAACACTACCGAAACGCCGTCATGCGCGCTGGGCGAGCCAATCTCGATCAGCATGCGCTCATGGCGACGCTCTGTCTGGACAAGCTCCCCGCATCATATCTGAACAGCACGAAAAATTGGATCTGCGCGCGCAGCCAGCCAATATGGGACCATGATCGTCAGTCATTCTGCCGTCCCTCACCTCCCTTCGAGCCGATCAGCGTATTGCATTTGGCGGGCCGGCAGAAAAGAGGCATTCGTGAGATCAAAACACGGTGCGGTGGCATTAAAGCCATGCCTCTTAGTTACGCCAGCTCCCCGGAGAGTGCCTTCGAAGCCGAAGCCGTCAGCGCATGATTGACGCCATCAATCCAAATCAACCGTCAGCGCCAAGCTCGGCGATGCGCTGGTCAAGGGCCGTGATCAGGTCCTCGTAACCACCATTCTTCAATACGGCCGAAAACTCTGCGCGCTGCCGCGCCAACTCGGAAAATTTTCCGTCCAACATCACATCGATGATGCGCCAGTCGTCAGCGTCGGCGTCGGCCTTTGCCCTCAGAACGAAATTCAGCCCGACCTCAGGATCATCCGGGCGAATGATGCGATCATCGACGATCACGGTGTCACGCGGCCCCGGTTTCTGACCCAAAATTTCGAAACGTTCGCCACTGTAACCATCGAAGCGCGCTGCAAAGGTTGCAATACTCATTCGGCTGAAACGCTCCACCAAATCGGAACGTTCCGGCCCATCGAGAGTGTTCCAAGTACGCCCGACCGCGATCTTGGCCATGAAGGTAAAATCGAAGGCCGAACGCAGGACTGGGTCCAGTTTCTCGTACCGCCCTTGATAACCGAGTGCGTCTGCGGATTGCATGACGTCGAGGAGCGTCGTATTTACCCTTTGTACTACGGCTTGCACGCCGCTGTCGTCCGTCGCGGCGTAAGCCGATTTGACGGCAAACATCAACATCACCGCCAGAATGACGGCAAAAGGCCCTCGGCTCCTATGCGTTCTACGCCCCATTACGGCACCTCAATCGAGACAAAGGAATTTGTCTCCTTTTTCATACGGCCGCGAGGTCCATCACCCCAAAGAGATAGGAGCGATAGCACGATCCGACCCATTTCAGAAGGTAGCCCCACAAGGCTGAACCCAGAATGACCAACAAAAAGCGACGTCAGCCTCGGTCGATCCATATCGACAGCCTCTCCAGGCACCCCTTCACGATCCTCGTCGCTCTGCTGCTGCTCACGGTGGCATCGCTGGTCTATAGCGCCAATAACCTCCGGATCAATACCGATACCACTGACATGATTTCGGCCGACGTGCCGTTTCGGCAGAATCATATCGCGCTACAGCACGCCTTTCCCGCATTCAAGGAAACGATTGTTGCGGTCATCGACGGCGACAGTCCTGAGGAAAGCGAGGAGGCAGCAACGGCTCTGGCCAAAGCAATGGCCGCCGAAGACCAGTATTTTTCCAAGGTCGAGCTTCCTGGGAGCGGACCGTTTTTCGAGCAGCATGGTCTCCTCTATCTCGATATCGATGCACTGACAGCACTGGGCGATCGCCTGGCTGCAGCACAGCCGCTCCTGGCCGCGCTCGCTGCAGATCCTAATCTCGGGGGCTTCTCCGACTTCCTTCGCCTAGCGCTGGAGCAAAGAGATGGCCCAGAAATTCCTGAGCCGCTCGATCGACTGTTCGAAAAACTCGCCGAAGTTGCCGAGGCCGCGCGAGACAATCAGCCAAAGACTCTCTCATGGCAAGACCAGCTTGGCCAAAACCCGGCTCGCGGCGGCAAACGGCGCCTCCTGATCGCAGAGCCAGCGATCGACTACGGCTCGCTGGCGCCGGCAGAGGGAGCGATCCAAGCGACCAGAGATATTGCGAAAAGGCTTGGCATCAATCAGGAGGGCGGCCCGACGATGCGCCTTACCGGCTCTGCGGCCATCGAGCATGAGGAGCTCCAAACGGTGAGCAGCGGTGCGCTTTGGGCCGGTCTCTCGGCGACAGCAGGTGTTGCGTTCCTTCTCGTCTTCGGTCTGGGCTCGATCCGGCTGATCATTGCCACGCTCGTGACATTGCTGGCTGGGCTGATCATCACCGCTGGCCTGGCAACGCTTCTGATCGGCCAGCTGAACCTGATTTCGGTGACCTTCGCCGTCTTGTTCGTTGGCCTCGGCGTCGATTTCGGTATTCATCTCTGCCTTCGATACAAGGAAGAAGTCCAGCTCCGCTTCGCCCATGGCGATGCATTGGAGCATGCCATCAATTCCGTCCGCCGACCGCTTAGCCTGAGCGCTATCTGCGCCGGCCTTGGCTTCATCGCCTTCGTGCCGACCGATTACCAGGGCCTTGCCGAACTTGGCATCATCTCGGCAACCGGCATGGCTGTAGCATGGACGACAAGCCTTTTGCTCTTGCCCGCCCTCCTCCATCTGATGCCCCTCAAGATAGACAATCAAAAGCTCGCTCTACCTGCCGCCACACCGGCCTGGGCTGAACGCTATGCCAGCAGCATTCTCGGCATTACGGTGATTGCCGCGGTTTCGCTGGTGCCGATGCTTCCGCGCGTCACGTTCGATTTCAATCCGCTCAATCTAAAGGACCCAAACAGCGAATCGGTGGCGGCATTTCTCGATCTCGAACGTAACCCCGACACCGCCACCAACGTCATCAGCGTTCTTACCTCTGACCTTGATGAGGCGGAGCGAACGGCGGAGAAGCTCCGGCAGACTGCAGGGATCGGCGACGTCATCACGCTTTCGAGCTTCGTGCCGACCGATCAAATGGAAAAGCTCGATCTGATTGACGGCATGGCCTTCTTTTTAGGTTCGCTTGCCCCTTCCACTGACGCAGCGATCAGCGATGCCGAGCGAAAGGCTGCCTTCGATCAGCTGCTCACAAGCCTCGAACAAGCCAACCCCGAGGAAGAGAGTGGTGCTAATCGGCTTTTCGAAAGTCTGAGCGAGCTCGGATCCACGACCAAGGGTCCGGACGGCCCGACCCTTCTCGATCTCGAAATGCGTCTGACACGCTATCTCCCGAACCTTCTCGCCAGGCTCGATCGCGCGCTGCAGGCTGGCGAAGTCAGTCTGGAGAGCCTGCCACCAAGCCTGCGTGAGGACTGGGTCAACGAGGCCGGCGAAGCCAAGGTTTTAGCAAAACCTGCCATCGGCATTCACGACAACCGTTCGCTTCAGCGCTTTGCCGATGCAGCGCTCGGCGCCGCGCCGAGCGCCACCGGCACACCTGTGATCATCACGGAGGCCGGACGCGTGGTCGTCGGCGCGTTCATCGAAGCTTCCGCTATCGCTTTGTCCCTGATCACCCTCATCCTGATCGTTGTCCTCAGGCGCCCGGTGGATGTTCTTCTGGTCCTGATCCCGCTGGCACTCGCCATCCTGTTCACCGCGGGAACGTCGGTGTTCCTCGGCCTTGAGCTGAACTTCGCTAATGTCATCGTACTGCCACTGCTTCTTGGCCTTGGCGTCAGCGGTGCGATCCATGTGGTGATGCGCAGACGGGCGATGCAGATATCCGAAGCCCTCTCCGGGCCAGTCAGCACACCGCGCGCCGTTCTTTTCAGCGCGCTCACCACCATCGCATCCTTTGGCTCGCTCGCCATCTCACCGCATCCAGGCATGGCCAGCATGGGCCTGCTCTTGACCGTGGCCATTCTCTGGAGCCTAGTCTGCACCCTCGTCATCCTGCCAGCGCTGTTCGCGCTCATCGAACCCTTTCGAGCGACCACACCATGACCGTTCTGGTGACCGGCGGCACAGGATTCGTCGGCTCGGCAGTCATCCGATCGCTCCTTAAACGGGGTGATGAGGTCCGCGCCATGACGAGGGCCAGTAGTGACCCTGCTCTGCTCGATGGCCTCGACGTCGAGGTGGTGCATGCCGACCTCGACGACCCCGAAAGCCTGCGGAAAGCCGTTTCGGGCTGCAGCACACTCTTTCATGTCGCTGCGGACTACCGGCTATGGGTCCCGGAGCCGGATGCGATCTACCGCACCAATGTCGAGGGTACGCGCGCCTTGATGCGCGCTGCGGCCGAAGCCGGCGTCGAGCGTATTGTCTACACCAGCAGCGTCGCCACCCTCGGTCTCCATGGCGACGCCCGGCCCGCTGACGAGGAAACGCCATCCTCTATCGAGGATATGGTCGGTCACTACAAACGCTCGAAATTTCTTGCGGAACAAGCCGTGCAGGCACTGATCGATGACGAAGATCTGCCCGCGGTCATCGTCAATCCGTCGGCACCGGTCGGCCCTAGAGACATCAAGCCAACGCCGACCGGCCGCCTGATCCTCGATCTGGCAAGAGGCCGTCTGCCTGCCTATGTCGATACCGGCCTCAACGTCGTCCATGTCGAGGATGTGGCCGCCGGCCATTTGCTGGCGTTCGACAAGGGGCGGGTCGGCGAGCGCTATATTCTCGGTGGCGAGAACCTGCATCTCGGCGAGATTGCAGGAATGGTCGCCACCCTTGCCGGCGTCAAAGCGCCGAAACTCAAGCTGCCAATCGGCCCGCTGATGCCGCTCGCCCACGTCATCGAAACGATCTGGCGACTCACACGGCGGACAAGCGAGCCGTTCATCACAACCGATGGCCTGCGCATGGCCCGAAAGCTGATGTTCTTCACGTCAGCCAAGGCCGAACGTGAACTCGGCTACAGCCCAAGGCCCGCCATCGAAGCCTTCAAAGACGCCATTATGTGGTATGACCACTTCATTGGATTTCGACCGTAATCGTAGAATGCACCAGGCAACCCATGGGTATGCGTTCTCTTCTCTGACAAGACATCAGGAACGTCTGATCATCCCCACTACGAGCCCGCAAACCCGCCCCACAAACGACCGTGCCAAGCCAATGAAGTGGCTGCGCCACTATCCTCGGCCGATGTAAGGCATTTTGGTGGCCATAATGGTCATGAAGAGGACGTTGGCCTCGAGCGGCAGGCCAGCCATATGGAGAACGGCACGGCCGACCTCGTCGACATCCATCAGGGGCTCGGCAGCGATCTCGCCATTGGCCTGGGGCACCCCCTCGGCCATACGTGCCGCCATCGGGGTGAGGGCATTGCCGATGTCGATCTGACCGACGGCGATGTCATATTTTCGACCATCGAGCGATGCCGTCTTGGTGAGGCCGCCGACCGCATGCTTGGTCGAAGTATAGGCAGCGGAGTTCGGACGCGGCGCATAGGCTGACACCGACCCGTTGTTGATGATGCGTCCACCGCGCGGATCCTGGTTCTTCATCAGTTTGAAGGCCTCCTGGATGCAATAGAAAACGCCGGTCAGATTGACATCGACCACAGTCTGCCACTGCTCCGGCGTGACGTCCTCGAGAGGCGTTGCCGGATGATTGGAGCCTGCATTGTTGAAGACCACATCGAGACGGCCGAACGCTTTCTTGGTTTCGGCGAACAGGTTCTCGACGGATGCCTTATCGCCGACATCAGTGGGCACGATGAGCGTCTTGGCCCCTGACGGCGCCGCATCCGCGGTTTCTTCGAGTGCCTCTTTTCGCCTGCCTGCCAGCGCCACGCTATAGCCGCCGCCCAAAAGCGCCAGGGCAGCGGAACGTCCAACACCGGATCCCGCACCGGTCACGATTGCAATCTTGCTCTTCAAACTCATAGACGCTCGCCCCTCCTCGATCAGATCGGACCGTCGGCAATGACGGCTGACATCCAGACTAGCCCAATTTCCGAAAAGGTCGATCCGCCGAGGCACTGCGGACAGTCTTCACCTCTTATCTCCCGGGATCAGCGAGCAAAAAAGGCCATCAAGATCCATCGTCAGCCTTCATCAAGGCCGCGCGCAGGCGATAACGAAGCACCTTGCCGAGTGCACTCCTTGGCATAGCCTCGACAAAGCGCACCTCTTTCGGCCATTTGTAGCGTGCAATCCTGCCATTGAGGCTCTGCAACAATGTTTCAGCGTCGATTTTGGCGCCAGCCGCAAGCTGCACGACGGCAACCGGCACTTCGCCCCATATAGGGTCCGTGCGGCCGACGACGATCACCTCATCCACATCGGAGACCGCGGACAGCACGGCTTCGATTTCAGCTGGATAGATACGCTCGCTGCCAGACTTGATGAGATCATCCTTCCTTGCCTCAACAAAGAGATTACCGCCGTCATCGAGGCGACCGATATCGCCGGTCCGAAACCAGTCCTCGTGAAACGCCTCGTCGGTAGCCGAGGCATTGTTCCAATAGCCGGACATCACCTGCGGTCCGCGGATCTGAATTTCCCCCGGGACGCCCACCTCGGCCACCTTGCCGTCTTCGCTGATCACGCGCATCTCGCCGTGCTTTCCGACCTTGCCGGCCGATCCGATCGTCGAAAAGGCGTCATCAACCCTCTGATAGACGGCAATCGGTGCGGTTTCGGTCGTGCCATAGACCTGGGTGACGGGTATGTTGCGATCGTGGAAAACTTGAATCAGCGCCGTCGGCACCAGGGATGAGCCGGTGGCGATCTGGCGAAGGCTGGAAAGATCGGCTCCTTCGAACGCAGGATGGCCGATCAGCGCCCTCATCATCGCCGGCACCAGCACCGTATGAGCGGGCTTCGATTCAACGATGATCTCAAGAGCCTCGCCGGGATCGAAATGCGCTTCCAGCAGGACTTCCGCCCCCATCGCAAACGCCGGCAAGGTCTGGATATTGAGACCACCAACATGGAAAAGCGGCAAGGCGGAGAGGATGCGATCAGCGCCGGTTATCCTGTGCATGTCGACGCTGTTCGCAGCATTCCAGCGAACTGCGTCTTGGGTCAGAACAGCCCCCTTGGCAAGACCGGTGGTGCCCGACGTGTAGACGATCAACAAAGCGCTGCTGGCGCCGCCAGTCGGGTTGGCGCCGCCAAACGGGTTGACGTGATCACCTCCGCTTGACAGCAATTCGTCGATGGGGAGCCAGCCTTGCTTCGAGAAATCCGACGCAATCAACCGTGAAGACATACCGTTCGCTGCGAAGGCTTCGAACCTTTCCGCAAAGGCCTCCTCGGCAATAAGCGCCGCCGGCTCGGCATCGGCGAGGATCGTCTGATGTTCGGGTGGTGCCAGGCGCCAGTTGATGGGCACGACGATTAGTGAAAGGCGTGCCGCAGCAAAAACGAGGGCCAGCAGATCAGGATGATTGCGCCCGATATAGGCGATGCGATCGCCGGGCTTGAGATCGAGCTGTTGAACCAGCCCGTGGACGAACCGGTCGATCCGGCCCGCAAAGGCAGCATAGCTCAGCGTCTCACCTCTAAAGGTCAGCGCGTTCCGCTCGCCATGCCTGTCCGCCTGTCGGTGAACCCAATCGCCAAGCGGCCAGGCGGTGGGATGATCGATCGCCATGGTCAGTGGGCGACCAGTGCTTTCAAGAAATCGCCGAGCAGGCGATTGAAGGCTTCCGGCCGCTCCAGATGCACCAGATGGCCACTGCCTTCGAGTACCTTGAGGCGCGCATCCGGCATCGCCTCGGCCATCCGCCGCATCGTCCTTGGCGGGGCGACCGGATCTATCTCGCCCGCGATCAGAAGAGTGGGTGTGTGAATGTCGGCAAGCGCCGCCTCCTGATCGAAGCCGGCCAGGCATTTGATGGCGGCGCGATATCCGGCCTCCGGTACCGCCGCCATGCTCAAGATCGCCTGTTCCAGCCCTTTGGGATCGAGCTCGTCGCCGATAAGTCCCTTGACCAGCTTGGGTGCGAGCTCGGCCATCGAGGCGCCACGATCGAGCGGTCCTAGGCGCTGCTCGATAAAGCTTTTCCGCCAATCCGCATCCGGCTCGCCACCGGCGCGCCTGCCGAAGGCGGCGCTGGTGGCCGAAAGCGTGAGGGATCGCAGCCGTTCTGGATGGGCAAGCGCAAAGGCCTGGGCGATCATGCCGCCCAGCGAATGGCCGACCAGATGCGTCTTTTGCACCGAGAGGCGGTCGAGCAGCACGGAGACGGCGTCGACCAAGGCAGGAAAGGTCATATCGACCAGAGGCGCACTATCGCCATAGCCCGGCATATCCCACGCGATTACGCGGTAATCGCCGGAAAACCCGTCGAGCTGCGGACGCCAGCTTTCAGCATCACCACCGATCCCGTGGAGAAAAACCAGCGGCATGCCCTCATCACCGGCGATTTGAAAGGCAATCCAGTTGCTCAAGCGATCGATCCTCGTTTCATGCGACCCATTCCCAGCGAAGGAGGGCGGATCCGGTGGCTACCACGTCAGTCATCGCCCAAAGACGCCACTTTTCGCGGCTTGGCTACAGCGCGCCGCCCCCCGATCTCGCTCGACGCCAAGCCTGAGAGGATCAAAGCAAGCGCTGCCAGCGCCGTCCAGCGTGGTTCCTCGCCTAGCAGCAAAAATCCGATGCCGACAGCCCAAAGGGGGATGAGATAGTTGATGAACGCGACGAAGCTCGGGCCTGCTGCCGAGATCAGCTTCAAAAACACTACCGGGGCGACAGCACTCGCGAGGACCGCAAGCGCGATCGCCGCGATTAGACCTTTGTTCGACGCGCTCATGATCTGGGCGGGAAGGTCCCAAACGCCGATCGGCACCATGATCAATGCACCGACAACCATGGTTCCCGCCGCCGCAACGATCGGATCGAACGCCGGACGATGACGGGCGATGATCGCATTGGCGGCGTAACAGAAGGCTGCGAAGAGGCAGCCGAACTGTGCCCAGAATGCCGTGCCCTGCCCTTCCAGCTCCAAAAGCGCTTCCGGGCCGATCAGGATGACGATCCCGGCGAATCCTAAAAAAAATCCGAGCAGCTTGCCGCCGCCCAGCGTCTCGCCTGTCACGAAAAAGTGGGCGAGCAGCAAGGTGGTGAGGGGCATGATCGACATCAGGATACCGGCAAGGCCGCTGTCGATCTGTTGCTGGGCGGCCGTGATCAGCCAGAAGGGCAGGCAATTGCCGGCGATCGCCATGGCGAGGCTAAACGCCCAGAACCTGGCCGTCATCGGAAAACGCTGACCGCGCAGCAGAACCACCAGGGTCAGCAGGGCCGCCGCAAGAATCATCCGACCGGTGACCAGCGCGATCGGCGTGAACGCCTCGATCGCGAGTTCGGTAATACCGAACGCGCTGCCCCAAAGCGCAACGATGGTAAAGAGTAACAGCCAGTGACTGATCGGACGGGCGTTCATCGACGACCGTCAACTTTCCCAGACTGGTCTTTCGAGACCGATTGGTCTTGCAGGAAACACATGAAAGTGGGACCTAAGGTGGCCACAAAGGCCCGCAGTATGGTTGCGAAAGATTGATGATAGCAGATTCATCAGATGACAACGATGATCATGCTATAGTCTTGGATGCATTAGGTGCAATCTGGCGGAGGGGGACAAGAGATTGAGCGAACCGACCATTTTGCTGGCGCTGGGCGATGGTATTGCGACCATCACCCTGAACCGCCCGGACAGGCTTAATGCTTTTACCGAGGCCATGCATGCTGAGTTCGCGCAAGCACTGGATCGCATCGAGCTCGATCGGGCGATCCGGGCGGTGCTGCTGACAGGTGCAGGGCGCGGTTTTTGCTCCGGCCAGGATCTCAATGATCGTGCAACCGTGGAGCGGCCGGATCTCGGCGACACATTGGACCGGCTTTATAACCCGCTGGTCCGCCGGCTGAAGAAGCTGGAACGCCCGATAATCGCTGCCGTAAACGGCGTAGCGGCCGGTGCCGGCGCCAATCTCGCACTCGCTTGTGATATCGTGCTGGCAGCCAAATCCGCGGTCTTCGTTCAGGCTTTCGTCAAGATCGGCCTCATCCCCGACGTTGGCGGCTCTTACGCCCTGCCTCGATTGGTCGGCCATGCGCGCGCCATGGGACTTGCCATGCTCGGCGAGCAAATCACCGGCGAGCAGGCGGCGGACTGGGGTCTCGTCTGGAAAGCCGTCGATGACGACCAGCTCTTGGATGAAGCCACTGCCATGGCCCGTCACCTTGCCACTCAGCCGACTGTGGCGCTGGGGCTGATCAAGCGCGCTATCCACGCGTCCGCCACCAACGATCTCGACCAACAGCTAGAGCTGGAGCGGGACTTCCAGCGTCAGGCCGGCAAAACAGAAGATTTCATCGAAGGTGTAAACGCCTTTCTCGATCGCCGCCCAGCGACCTTCAAGGGGCGGTAGGCGTGAAGCAAAGACTGCGGTTCGACCCGCAAGCGAGGCGTGGCTTCGGCGATGTCTGAACCTGGAAAGATGCCTGAAGCTGGCGACCAGCATCTCGCTCGGGAAGTCGGCCGGAGCATGTATGCACGGGACCAGGCCTCCAAGGCCCTTGGCATGACCGTCGAGGCAATCGGTCCAGGCCACGCCCGCCTTCATATGACTGTGCGTGAAGACATGCTGAACGGTCATCAAACCTGCCATGGCGGCTTGATCTTCACACTCGCCGACAGCGCATTCGCATTCGCCTGCAATGCCTGCAACCGCGTGACCGTAGCGCTCGGAGCACAGGTCACTTTCATCGAACCCGCAAGGCTTGGCGACCTCCTGATCGCTGACGCCACCGAGCAGAGCCGAACCCGGCGAACAGGCGTCTATGATGTCGAGGTGGTCACCGCCGATGGCCGGAAGATCGCGCTCTTCCGCGGCAACGCGTACGAAACCAAGGGCAACGTGGTGCCGTCGACCTGACCATCGCCTGGTCCGGACATATGTGGTCAATGCTTCAAACACCGACTTTGTCGTGATCCTCCCCCCCTCCCCTTCGATGACCTTCACTGCCGCTGACGATCGATTCACCGGAATACGCAGCCTGTGAGGCGAGATCCTACCTGGAATGCCAGCCTTTATTTTTTGGTATCTCGGGCATGAATTTCTTTCCATCAGGGCCGTTGAAGCATTCCTTTCCCATCCCAGACCAGCACTATTGAAACCGGCTCCCCACCCCGCCAGTTTGATTGGCAGCACACAACGGATCGGAAAAATCCCATGCGCCTCTCAATCTCCGCTTTCGGCTGGCTTGCCGGCCTCTTCCTCGCCTTTACCGGCCCCGCACTTGCCTCCGACCTGAAGCCGCTGGTCGACGTCGACTGGATCAAGACCAATGCCGACCGGGAAGATGTCGCCCTTCTCGATATTCGCAACATGATCGATGGCGGCTCAGCCAAGACCTTCGCCAAGGGGCATATCCCCGGGGCCGTCCACAGTGATTACCTCAAGGATGGCTGGCGCACCAAGGTGGACGGCGTGATCGGCCAGACGCCGGGCGAGGAGCAGCTCGAAGCCCTGATCGGCGGCCTTGGCATCGGCAACGACACCACCGTCGTCGTGATCCCGGCCGGTGTCAGCTCCACCGACTTCGGAAGTGCTGCCCGTGTCTACTGGACCTTCAAATATGCTGGCCATGATCAGGTCGCCATCCTCGATGGCGGCTACCGCGCCTGGGTTGCGGACCCCGCCAATCCGATCGAGACCGGGCAGAACGAGCCCGAAGCCCGGATCTTCGAAGCCGAGCTTCGCCCTGGATTGCGTGTCGATAGCGCAACCGTGCAGGCGGCACTCGGAGCCGAAGGTACGCTGTTGCTGGATGGGAGGCCGACGAAACAGTTTGCCGGCTTGGAAAAACACGATGCCGCCAAAGCGGCGGGTCATATTCCCGGCGCCAGCCACTTCGACCAGGCCCAAACCTTCGATGAAAAGTCCGGTAAGCTGATCGACCTCGCCAAACTCGAAGGCCTGCTGCCGGCAAGCCTGAAAGAAGCCGATGAGGTCTATAGCTACTGCAACACCGGCCATTGGGCCGCGGTCAATTGGTTCGTCCTGAGCGAAGTGGTCGGCAAGGAAGACGTCAAGCTCTATGACGGCTCCATGGTCGAGTGGACACAAGACCCTGCAAGGCCACTCGATAAATGATCCTTTGCTGACGACAAAGACGGCCTTTCGGCAGCATCACGCTTTTTCGATGCCGGAAGGTCGCCTTTCATCAATTTTCACGAAAATTTTGTGCAATTTCTATTGATAATCCAAAATTCTTAGCTCATAGAGTGCATTATCTGGCTAGTTTCCGATCATTGAACTCGTCTCCACAAGTGGGCTTGTTCCCGCTTTGTCCATAATATCTGGCGTACAAGTTCTTTTCGGGAACCAAGGTGTTTTCGAGCAGGGAGGGAATCGATGATGAACATATTTCGGATTATCGGAGTGTTGTGCGCAGCCTTTTTGACCATGGGCTCCGGCGGCGTCAGCAAGGCGACCAGCGATCAGACCCCGAACACGCTCGAGCCCGAATATATCGATGCCGAACCGGTGGCGGACGTGCTGGAGGCAGAACCCAGCATCGACGTCGAAGATGCCACCTCTGAGGATCAAGCTGCCGGGTCTCCACCCATTCCTGCGACCCCGACCGAAATGGCCGACGAAGGTGCTGCGATCGAAGTGTCGCTCAGTGACGACTATATACAAGGCCGATACTACACGGGCGGCGGCATTCTGGGTTTCGATGAAGCAACCGGACATGTCGGCGTCTATTTCAGCGACAATCGGGACGTCATCATCAATGCCGGGCTCATGACCGATCGCATTCAGCTGTTCAAAAGCGTCGAAGGGCTCACATTGTCCGCCGGCGCTCGTGGCTATGTCGCCCTGCTTTCCAGCCCCAATGACGATGTCGTCGGCCTGGCCCCAGGCATCGAGGGGCGTTATGGGCTGCCCTACAACTTTCCTTTGGCCGTCGTCGGCAACATCTTCTATTCGCCGGATGTTCTGACACTCGGCGATGCCGAAGACATCATCGATATAGATGCGCGCCTGGAGGCTGAATTCATTCCCGATATTGTCGGCTTCATCGGCTATCGCGAGTTCCGCTTCGATAGTGATCAGGGTGATGACAAGGAAGCAGCGAGCGAAATACAGGTGGGCGCACGCTTCCGCCTCTAAGCGGCGTGTGGCATGGCCACATCCATCTGGTTGTGACCGTCATCGGATAAATGCGCCAGTTTGACCGGAGGGAATGCGGGCTCTTTTCGGTGAGTCTCGATCACAATTCGCGACCAAACAACGTGGGGCATATCACCGTCATATGCCCCACGAAAACTTGGACGCATATCGTCAATCTGGGCAGTGACGCCCGGAACCAAATGAAGTGGTCACACCACCACTTCTTATCTTAGTGCACTGCTGATTTTGCCGCGGCGGCGCCAGACGAGCATAAAGGTGATGGTGCCGATCACCGATCCGATGGCGAGCGGCCAGCGTAGGCCGACCAGTTCCGAGGCCAGTCCCATCAATAGCGCGCCGATGGCAGGCCCGCTTCTGAAGACCAGGCCGAACAGGCTGAGCACCCGGCCGCGCACCGCCTCATCGACCGTGGTCTGCATCAGTGTTTGGGTGCCAACGCCAGCAACGACCATGCCGAATCCGCCTGACGTCACAGCGATAAGGGCCAGGGAGAATGTCGGGCTGAGTGCCAGGCCGAGTGCAGAGAACGCGATCAGCAGAGCTGCCATCATTGCGGTTTCGGCAAGCCCTCTTTTCGGCCCACGCTGTGCCAAAAAGAGCCCGGCCGCAATAGCGCCCATGCCGACCGCCGAACTCAGCATGGCAAGCCCGCCTGCACCCCGATCGAACACAGCACCGGCAAAACCCGGCAAGAGTTCGACATAAGGCCTAACCGAAACGGCCATCGTCGCATTCAAGGCGAGCAGCGGACCGATCCCCGGATGCCTGATGACATAGCGAAGCCCCTCGCCGATTGCCTGCAACATGGGCGGCGGGCCGCCGCTGGCAGCGCGATGGTCGGTTTTGGGCAGATCGAGCCGCTTCAGTGCGATCAGAAAGCTGATGAAACTGAGCGCGTTCAAAAGGAAAACCAAAGCCGTGCCAAAGCTAAGGATCACCAGCCCTGCGATGGCGGGACCGATAAAACGGGCAAGGTTGAACACCAGACTGTTGATGGCGACCGCCGTCGGCAGATGTTCACGCGACACGAGGCCGGAGATCAGCGCCAGCCTCGCTGGTTGATTGATGCCGATCACCGCTCCATTGATCCCGATGATCAACACCAGGAGAGGCACGGTCATCAGGCCGCCGGCGGTAAGTGCTGCGAGGATGAAGGACAGCACCATGTTGATGCTCTGACCGATCATCAAGAGCCGCCGTCGATCAAGACGATCGGCAAGGGCGCCACCGAAGGGGCCGATCATCAGGGTCGGCGCGAGATCAGCGAAGGCGACCAGGCCCAGAACCGCACCGGAGTGGCTAAGCTCCCAGGCGAGCCAGCCGACCGCGATGCGCTGCATCCAAGAGCCGATCAGCGAGAGGCTGTTGCCGGCGACATAGATCCCGTAATTGGGCTGCCCGAGCGTCTTGGGGATGAGGCGAAGACCGGCGAGCAGGGGCATGGCGAGATATCGCCAGAAGAGCGCATTAAGCGCAAGCCCACATCATCGACAATAGGTCAACAGAGTCGGATGGCGAGGCGAGGTGCGGAAGCTAAGCCGCTGTATCCTGTATCACGGAAGTGGCCGGCGCCGGTGATGACGGGTTTGAGCGGCTGAGAAGAAGTGTCCCGGACTGATCGGTCAGGGGGAAGGAGAACTGGTCAGGATAGTGCCTGACATGAGCTTCGAGCCGGGGCACGTAATCATCAAGCATGGCGCTGATCTTCTCGGCCCTCGCCGCGCCGACCGGCTGATCGAGGGCGCTACCGACGAAGGTCGTCGTTCCACCATCCGCCTGGCGAAGCGTGAACACGGGCAAAACAGGCGTATCGTTCTCGGAAGCGAAACTGAGCCCACCGGTTGCGATGTGAATGCTGCCGTTCAGGAACGGTCTGGTGGCGACATGCCGGCCAAGCGGCGTCACCGTGATCATGACCATATCGTTCCGTTTCAAACGATCGCGTATCCTGGCGCTGACCGTCTTGGTGTTGCTGCCGCCAAAGACCATGCGTTCACGCAGAAATCGTTCCTCGATTGACGTGTAGATCGGGTTCAGCCAGCGCTTGCCGAAGCGGGTTTCGGAAAAGCCATGGGTGTCCTTGCTCACATGGCTGACCCTGTAGCCGGCGCCGGCAAGGGCGGCCTTGGCCATCAGGTCCTTATAGGCAAAGGTCGCCGTGAAGAGGACAACGCCCCGCCCGACGTCGCGTGCCCGTTCGATATGCTCCCGGCCGATCAAGCGGGTGTGGGGCCGCCAGCGCCCTGGGCCATGACAGGCGAGGATCTGCATCCAGCTCAGATATTTGTGCGCAAGGGCCTTCGGCAGATAGACATCATCCACCCAGCCCTCCGGCCGCGCACCGGCGACAATCGCCACCATGGAGCGCTCATCCGGGGACAGCGGTCCGCGTCGGGCGAGCCTGAACCGTGCCAGCAGCTCGGCGATAGCCGGCCATTTGGTTTCGGGAACGCTCCAAGAGGCGAGCGCAAGCGTCGAGATGACAGCACTGATGACACCATCCCGCAAGCTGATAAGCGGAGCATCGTCTTTTTCCAGGGCCTGCACTCAATCGCCGAAAGCCGCGCATTTACCGGACGAGTGTAAAATGCAATGCCTAAGATTGGCTTAAAGCCCTATCGCTGGACGTTAGGGGGCGACGTCAGCTCATGGCTTTGCTGGCTGAAAAGGGCTTCGGGCCAATCATTCGTCAGAGCCGAAGGACGGCCCACCGCCGCCTGCGAGAACCACGATTTTCTTGTAGGGGAGTCGAAGCCGTGAAAAGACGATGGTCGGCGAGTTGGCGTAGACGGTCTCATAGCGCCCCTGCATCAGGCCAGCGAAGCGCTCGACCCCGAGCCTCGAGAAATAATGCATGGGAATGACGATCGAGGGCGAGATCTGCTGGATCACCTCGGCCATCAGCTCCTGCGCCATGGTGTAGACGCCGTCGATCGGCACCAGCAGCACGTCGATCAGACCGAGTTCCTGCAGGTGCTGTTCGGTGAGCGTGTGGTGGAGATGGCCGAGATGGGCGATGCAGAGGTCAGCGAGCTCGAAGACGAAGATCGAATTCGAATTGTAGCGAGTACCACCGAAATCCCGAATATTTGTGGGGATGTTGCGCACACGGATATCTTTGAAGTCAAGAACATGCTCGGCGATCGCGCCGTCCTCGCCCCAGCCACGAAGAGCGTGGGCCACGCCAGGCTCGACGGCATCCGAAAAATGGGTGCTGTGGGCGTTGTTCATGGTGACGATGTCGGGTGCGAAGGGTGCCCGGTGTACGCCGTTGTAGTCGGTGACTACGGTGGCGCCTCCGGCGCTTTCGATCAAAAAGCTGGAATGGCCGAGATAACTCAGCCTGACGTCACCATCAACGGGCAAAGCCACCGGAATGACCCAAGGGTCGGTCTGCACCATCGGCAGGCATTGGGCGACGGCGCCGCCAGCGCCGACGGCAAACGGCAGCATTACCGCCAGACATCGAAGACATCGTCCGAAAAAACGCCCGAACCCATCCATTCCGTCACCTCCCGCGATCGGCGTGGTCTAAATCCCGGTCCAGCTACCGAAAGCCGGCATCATGCCGTCGTTCAATGGCTGAACGCTTGGAGGAACCAGTCCCTGAACGCATCCATCCGCTTGATGTCGGCGGTTTCGTCGGGATGCATGCCGGATACCAACCCCCAATTGAGGAATGGTTGCAAGAGCAGTGGATTTCCAGTCACGACGTGAAATGGCACGTCCCGGGTCGTCCCCTCGCCGGTCACGAGCGGTGCCGGCTGATGGTCGCCGACGATGATCATCAGCGTGTCGTCATCGACATGTTCGGCAGCATAGGAGGCGAGCATGTCGAGCACGTAGCGAACCGATTTTCCATATTGCTCGCGCACACGCTCCGGATCCGCCCAGACCACATGTGGCGGATCGCCGATCTCGGCCCAGGCGGAGAAGATCGCGCCATCGCCGATCGACGACCAGTCCTCGACCACCGGCGGAATATGGGTCCAGGGCGCATGGCTGCTGATCAGCGAGAACTCGGCGAATAGAGGCCGATCGCGCTCAGCGTCCGACCGCTCGAACTGCTCGAATGCCGACATGGTGTATTGATCCGGCATGGTCACCCAATTGTAAGGCAACCCCTCATAGCCCATGTCCTCGGCGGCGTAGATCTGCTCGAAGCCGAACCCCGGCCCCTCGGGCCAGGGCATGATGATCGCAGGCTTCATGGCCACCGTACGGTGGCCACGCTTGGCGAATGCCTTGGTAAGGGTCAGGCGTTCGGTCGCCAAGAGCGCATTGTAGTAGCTTTGATGCGGCAGCCAGAGCCCGCTCTCCAGCGTACCATGGGCAAGCCAGGATTGCCCGCCTGCGATCGGCGAGGTGAGAAACGTGGAGGCGCTATGAAGGCCAGCCTGCTCGAGCGCGGTCTCGAAGCCGTCGAGCGACGGCAGGCTGAAGCGCTGAAAACGATCCTGATCCAGTACGCTACGTCCGTAACTTTCAAAAAACACCAGGAGCACGTCGACATCGTCGAGCCCGGCCAGAAGCTTGTCTGGCGGCAGCTCAGGGAACTGATCGACGGCGACGACCTTCTCGAAATCATCCAGAGCCGCGAGCATACGCCAGCTTCGATCAATCTGACGCCAGACGGTGGTGCTCGCCTTGGCATGGATCAGTCGATCGAGGCCAGTGGCGACGCCCTCCGAAGGCAGCCATTGGGCGCCGATATAGCCTAGAGCGAGGAAAACGGTCAGGGCCAGCGTCACCGTCCGCCAGCGTCGCCCCGACGTCACCCGCTGCATGATGCGCACGGCGCCGAGCGACAGTCCATAAATCACGACGGCCAGCACCAGCTGAGCGAATGTCAAAAACCAGCCGGTGAGCCCCTTGAACGATCCCTTCTGCAGATCGACGACATTCGCATAGATGCCGAGATCGAGCAGCGGCGCGAAGGGGCGCCCCAGCGTCATGCGCACCCCGAGATCAGTCAGGCAGAGCACCACCAGCAAAAGCGTCGCACCCGCAAAGACATGGCGAAGGATCAGTGCCACCCTGCCTTCACGAAGCGCTGGGAACAAGGCGATCGCGAGCGCCAGGAGAAGGATCTCGAACGCGATGCCATCGATGAAGCTCGCATTGAGCACGATAGCAAAGAGGGCCGGCAACAATAGGGCCGGCCAGCTGGCCGATAGCGCCTCCGTGCGGAGATCCTTCAGGTCGACCGGCAGATTCCAGAGCATGGAAAGCCAGAGAACGGCGGCGACAAGCAGAAGAGGTTTCAGCACACGCCTGAGCTGACGCGACAGGCCGTCGTCACGTCCACCCAAGCCGAACGGCCTGGGCGCGGCTTCCGCCAATTCAGCTCTCGATAAGCGCGTAGACATCGCCAGAACGACGACCCCCTTCTTGTTTCGCCAACCAGTCCCGCATCCGATCGGCGGTCTGCCAATCGGCGAGGTCGAACGCCATGCCTTCACCGAATGAAACGTTGTATCGATACCGGCCAAGGTTTTCGAGGAGATCGAGGGCTTCTATGGCCACCTCGATCGCAGCCGGCAGAAATTCGAGAGATAAAGCCTTAATCGGTTGCGAGAGGCCTTTCAAGACCTCGGCCTCGAAGCCCTCGACGTCGATCTTGCAAAAAACCGGAAGACCATGGATGGCGATGAGCCTGTCCAGGGTGGTCGCCTCGACCTCGACCGGCGCCTTCCAGGCGACATCTTCAAAGCCATCACCGCTAGTAACCTGATCGATCCACTCGTGGGAGAGCGTCGTGACCGTCGGGTTGGCGGGATCGATATGCATTGATGCGATGCCGGGTTCAGCGGCAAGTGCCGTCTCCACCACGGTGATGTCCTCCCTGCCCTTGAACTTCCATCGAAGGAAGGCCGCAAGGTCGGCCTGCGGCTCAATCGCCACCACACGGGCGCCGAGGCCAGCCCACACCCTTGAGCGGTTGCCGACATGCGCGCCGATGTCGAAAGCGAGATCGCCTGGTGCCAGAAAGGGGCGGTAGAGCCGTTTCAATTTGGGCAAGCGCCAAGGCTGGCCGTAATAGATCACGAGCGAACGTGCGAGGCCATAAGCGCGCGGCCATTTGTCCGGCCCGGAAAGGAGGGGCTGAAGCTCTGCTATGCTCATCTAACCGTCGACCTGTTGTTCTGGAGAAGCACCATGCTCTACGCCCTGGGCGATGACCGTCTCGATACCGAAGGTGATGATTTCTGGATTGCGCCCACGGCAGCGGTCATAGGTAAGGTCAAACTCGCGAAAAAAGCCAGTATCTGGTGGCACGCCGTGCTGCGCGGCGACAACGAGCCAATCACCATCGGCGAAGGCACCAACATCCAGGACGGCACCGTGATCCATACCGATCCCGGTTTCCCTGTGGTCATCGGCGAACGGGTTACCGTTGGCCATATGGCTATGATTCATGGCTGCACCATAGGCGATGGGGCACTTATCGGCATCAATGCGGTGGTGTTGAACGGCGCCAAAATCGGGAAAAACTGCCTGATCGGCGCCAAGGCGCTGGTCACCGAGGGCATGGAGATCCCGGACAATTCACTCGCCGTCGGAGCCCCCGCCAAGGTAATCCGCCAGGTGACGCCTGAGAACATCAAGCGCATGCAAGAGGGCGCGGAGGTGTATATCAAGCGCGCCCGCTTCTATCGGGAACAACTGCGCGAGGAGTAATGGTGTGACCACGTCATGTGGTTTTGACCGTTCCCGATGAACGTGCCAGGAAGCCGATGGGTATCCAGGCTTCTTTCGGGAAAGCCTCGAGAAATATTCATACTGAACATAGATGTCATATGGTCCGCACTAATTCTTGCCGCCTGTGCAGGTGTTTATCATTCCTTAACCCGCCTTTGTTAACAAGGGCTCGTGTCGCTGGTCCATGCAATCCTCGGAGTCTGCGCTTGGCCCAGCTTTCTTGCGGACGTGCGGATTCCCAGGATCGCATGGACCGGGAATGAGCGTATCCAATCCGAGTCAACAACCGGTTAGGCCTGATATCAAACATGACCTGCCGCCACTCGACCTCGACACCTGACACTGCGTCGTGAAGGACAAGCCGGACAGCGAGAAATCATCAAATGCCGATGTGGCTGGCACACGTCAGCCAAACACCGGCGGCGCCTAGTATACCGGCGCATTCGAAAGAATCATCTGACGGTTCACTAGGCTATTGGGCTCATCATTCTCAAAGAGGGTGAACTCCCAGTCCCAGTCGGGCTGGCCACTGATCGCCGCGATCCTTTCGCCGACGGTCCGCATGCGGCGATTGAGCTCAGGATTGCTGGAGATTGGCTGCGTCGATGTCATCTCCTGATAGGCCTGCAAACTCAAGGCTTTCATGTCGGCATCGCCGAACAGATCCAGCTAGCTTCGACCGGTCACCGGGACCGTTTCGCAGCCCGCAACCATGACTAACGCCGACAAGGCGCAAGCTACTCTTACCCAGGCTTTCATGAGCGATGGCTCCCTATTTGGCAAAAAACCTCAATAAAATACGTGGTGAGACCGCCGCCGCGAGATTCAGAATGCACAGCGAAAGGGTCAATCACCGATTAGGCAGTGATCACAGTCACATTCTCACCTGTGGATCTCCCCGGAGGCTCGACTACATCGGAAGATTCGAATGGCGGCGAGCACGGCACGATGTGGTCAAGCCACGGGACTGACAACCATCGACCGTGCTCCACTCGCCACAGAAACGGTAGAGTTGAACACAACGACGCGACAGAACTACGCTCAAGCATTGTGAGCCCGACTGCCCTTCCCTAGATTGATGGGCTAAGAAACCAACGAGGGTCCCAATTTGCTCGGTGTTTGCTACTATCCCGAACATTGGCCGGAAAAGCGCTGGTCCGAGGATGCGGCCAAGATGGCGGATCTCGGCATCCGTTTCGTCCGCATCGGCGAATTTGCATGGAGCCGAATTGAGCCTTCCCGCGATCGCTTCGACTGGGCTTGGTTGGACCGGGCGCTCGAAGTTCTGAACATGGCTGGCCTGCAAGTGGTGCTTGGCACACCAACGGCAACGCCACCAAAATGGTTGATCGACCGACGACCGGACATTCTTGCATGGGACGAAAGTGGTCGGCCCAGGCGTTTCGGCTCCCGCCGCCATTACTGCTTCACCAGCCCGTCCTGGCGCCAGGAAACTGCACGCATCTGCCTGATCATCGCCAAACGCTACGGCGACCATCCGGCCGTGGTCGGCTGGCAGCTCGACAATGAATATGGCTGCCACGACACGGTGCTCTCTTTTGCACCTCATTGCCGCGCAGCCTTCCAGCGCTGGCTGGAACGTCGCCACGGTACGATCGAGCGGCTGAACGAGGCCTGGGGCACGGCGTTCTGGAGCCAGGAATACAACGACTTCGCCCAGATCGGCCTCCCTTTTCAGACAGTGACCGAGGCCCACCCAGCCCACCGGCTCGACTTTCAGCGATTTTCCTCGGATCAGGTGATCGACTACAACCGAATGCAGGCCGAGATCATCCGCCAGCACTCGCCGGAGCGCTTCATCAGCCACAACGCCATGGGCCTGTTTCACGATTTCGATCACCGGGCACTCGCAGGTGATCTCGATGTGATCACCTGGGACAGCTATCCGCTCGGCTTCACCGATCAGCGCATGGGCCTGGACAACGCCACCCGGGCAAAGCTCGCGAAATCAGGCCACCCGGACATTGCAGCCTGGCATCATGATCTCTATCGCGACACCGCTTCGAACGGCCGTTTCTGGGTGATGGAACAGCAGCCCGGACCGGTGAATTGGGCGGATCACAACCCGATACCTGCACCCGGCATGGTCAGGCTTTGGACCCTGGAAGCGCTTGCGCATGGTGCCGAGGTGGTGAGCTATTTCCGCTGGCGTCAGGCGCCGTTCGGCCAGGAACAGATGCATGCGGGCCTGCTCCGGCCCGACGGTGAGCCTGCTCCGGTAATCGCTGAAATCGTGCGCGTTCGCCAGGACATGAAGAAGCTTGCGCTGGATACAAAAACGCCCGATCAGGCGAAGATTGCCCTCATTACCGATGATCCTTCCCATTGGATCTACAGAATTCAACCACAAGGAGTGGGCTTCGATCTGAAGAAGTTGAACCTTACCTTCTACACCGCCTGCCGCCGCCTCGGCATGGATGTGGATGTGCTTCGACCGGGCACCGATCTCACAGACTACGCGCTTACGTTGATCCCAAGCCTGCCGCTGCTACCGAAGGTCCTTATCGAGGCCCTCTCCACCTATAAAGGCGTCGTAATCGCCGGCCCGCGCACCGCCAGCAAGACACGCACCATGCAGACGCCCAAAGAGCTGCCGCCCAGCGATCTCCAGACCTGGCTGCCGCTCAAGGTGATCCAGGTCGGCAGCCTGCCGCCCGGGACGGACGGCGGCATCACTTGGCGCAACAAGACCTATCCGCTCGAGATCTGGCAGGAAGAGATCCTCTCCGATCTTCCGGCAAACGCGCATTTCACCGAAGGTGGCGGTGCCATCTATCAGTCCGAACGCTGGCATTATTTCGGCTTCTGGCCGGACGAAACCTTACTTATCGACTATATCGAAGCCCAACTGGAAGCTCTTGAGATCAAAACGCTTCGCTTGGCCGAGCCCCTTCGCCTGCGCCGTCTGGGTGATCTCACCTTCGCTTTCAACAGTGGCCCCCTGCCGATCGAGGCACCGGCACCGAAGACCGCAAGCTATCTCCTCGGAGGCGCTGAAATTCCCCCCCGGGACGTCGCCGTCTGGAAAGGGTGAACCGGCTCAGTTACCGACGATCAACCCCAGGAGATGACGAAGGCTTTGACGATCATGGTCTTCCAGGCGCCCCAGGATAAGGCGCACCAGACGCTGTTCGATCGTAAGCAGCACAGGTTTGAAGGCAGCACCCTTGTCCAATCCTGCGGCTTCGGCATGCAGCACAGCCATCTCGCCGGAGCTGGCGTCCGGCCGTTTTTGCACGCCGATCGCCATGATCAGCACTTCGCCGCGCTGCTGATTGTAGGTGCTGGAACTCACGATGACGCAGGGTCGATGCTCCGCCTCCTCTCGACCGGGCATCGCATAAGGTGCCAGAACGATATCACCGAATGTGAAACCCGACCTGTTGTCAAATCCGGCCATGCCTTTACTTCGTCGTTCCCACTTGCCGACAATCGCGGCGCTGCAGCACATCTCGCCCGAATGTGAGCGGCACCATATCAGGTCGTCTGGGCTGCGCAATCGGTCAAGGAGCCTGATCACAAAAAACTGATGGCCGGAAGTGACAAACCGCAGAAACACTAGCGGAGTGGACGCGTTCCTGCTCTTGCCTCCCCCTAGTCGGCAAGATGGTGCCCGAGGGAAACGGACAGTGTCAGTGCGAGACACATCGCGGAGATCAGTGGTCGAAAACCGTGAGCCTCGCTTTCCACGATCTCGAAGCTGACATCGGCCAAGCGGGCGAGCGGGCTGAGCTGCCCGTCGGTGATGCCGATCAGCGGTACGCCCTCTGCCCGACAGCGTTCGGCGAGGGCAGCCACCTCGGCAGCATAGGGCTGAAAGCTGATCGCGACCAGCGCGCCGTCCGGTGAGATCGCACGCGCCTGCTGCCCAAGCATGCCGCCAACGCCATCCAGTAGAATGGCAGGTCGATCCATTTCGTTCAGGAGATAAGCGAGGTAGCTCGCCACCGGAAAGGCGCGGCGCTGGGCGACGACATGGATCAGCCGAGCCTGGCCCAGCATGGCGGTCGCCGCCTGGAGGTCGACCAGCGGCATATCCTGATGCAAGCGCTCCAGCCCCTCAATGCCGGCTGCTGCCACGTCATGCAGCATCATCGACGGCAGAGGCCGGCCGTCTGGCAAGCACTCGGCGGAAAGGCGCCTGATGCGCTCGCCATAGGTAGGCGCGCGCGCCACCAGGCGGTCGCGAAACAATCGCTGCATGTGCGAAAACCCATCAAAACCGAGCGCTTTGGAAAAACGGATCAGGCTGGACGGCGGCACCTTGGCACGGGATGCGATGATTGCGATGGTCTCAAGCGCCATGTCATCGGGATAAGCCAACGCATATTCCGCAACCTGTTGCAGTCGCTTGCTCAAACTGTCGTAGCGCTCTGAGATCGAAGCTTTCAGTGTGTCGAAATCGGTCGGACGGCTGCCAAGGGACAGCTCAATACTCGGGGCGGTCGGACGCGGCATGGCGTTCCCTCCCGGCGTCGACGTCGCCTCCCCCCCAAAGCGTTGACGATGTGCCGGCAAAAAAATATCTCAATGAGATCTGGAAATATCGATCTCACCTAAGCACAGAATCACCTGACGTCAAAGAGGCCGCCAGCCCGATCCCTTAGCTCAGGAGCAAGCGCAAAGTGGACCACAAAACATTTCGGACCTGGGCCCGACGCGCCGCCGACTGGTCTGCCGACTACCTGCAGAGCGTCGCCGAAAGGCCCGTCCGCGCCCAGGCCAAACCCGGCGACATCGTAGCACAATTGCCGACGGCGCCGCCCGAGCAAGGCGAGGACATGGCCAGCATTTTCGATGACGTCGACAAGATCCTGATGCCGGGTATGACCCATTGGCAGCATCCGCGCTTCTTCGCTTATTTTCCCGCCAATTCCAGCCCGCCCTCGGTGATCGCGGAATATCTGACCGCCACCATGGCGGCCCAATGCATGCTCTGGCAAACCTCCCCCGCCGCCACCGAACTCGAAACCCTTACCCTCAACTGGCTGCGCCAGATGCTGAACTTGCCTGAGTCTTTCCATGGGGTCATTCAGGATAGTGCGTCGTCGGCGACACTCGCTGCGATCCTCACCGGGCGCGAGCATGTGCTTGGTTTCAAGGGCAACCAGGATGGCCTCGCAGCCCACCCACCGGTCCGTGCTTATTGCTCAGAGCAGGCCCATTCTTCCATCGACAAGGCCATTTGGATCGCCGGCATCGGCCAAGCGAACCTCGTCAAAGTTGCGACGGCCGGCGGCGATAGCATGGATGCGGAGGCATTGGAGCGCGAGGTCCAAGCCGACCTCGCAGCGGGTCGCCGCCCTGCGGTGGTGATTGGGACGATCGGCAGTACCAGTGTTGGTGCAATGGACGATCTTCGGGCGATCGGCGAGGTGGCGAGGCGCCACGGCCTTTACTTTCACGTCGATGCGGCCTGGGCCGGGAGTGTGCTGATTTGCAAGGAGCACCGTCATCTCATCGACGGCATCGAGCTTGCCGACAGCTTCGTCTTCAACCCGCATAAATGGCTGCTCACGAATTTCGACTGCACCGCCCATTTCATCAGAGATCCGAAGGCCTTGGTGCAAACCCTTGGCATCCAGCCGGAATACCTGAAGACGGAAGGCGAGGCCGGCATCAACTACAGCGAATGGTCGGTCCCTCTCGGCCGCCGCTTCCGCGCGCTCAAGCTTTGGTTCGTCATTCGAAGCTACGGCGTTGAACAGCTACGGGAAATCATCCGAAACCACATCCGCATGGCCGCCGAACTCGCCGCCAAGATCGACGCCCATCCCGATTTCGAACTCACGACCAAACCATCCCTGTCGCTCTTCTCTTTCCGCTACACGCCGGCTGGCGCCCCTGCCCTGGACGATCTCAACGCCAAACTGCTCCAGACCATCAACGATGACGGCAGGATCTATCTGACGCAGACGCGCCACAAGGGTGACTATGTGATCCGCTTTCAGGTGGGGCAATTATATACAAAGGACGAGGATGTCGATCTGGCTTGGGAGGTAATCTTGGAGTTGGCAGGCAGACAAGCATAGCGGTCATTTCAGCTGCTAGGCAACAGTGGGTGCTGGGGAGGTTTTTGAGCTTAAGAATATTTTGATTAGAAAATCAATTCACTTGTTGCGCGATTCACTTTGAAGCATAAAGAGCACCGCATATGACGCATTTGATATTTGAGGTCTGCTGTACATGGAGAGCTTTACGCCAAAGCCACTGATTCTCGTCAGCTACAGTCATTTCGATGCGGAAGCGAAAGGCTTGATCGCACGGCATCTTCGCGTATTGGGCACCCATTACGAAATTGAAACTTTGGAAGACAGCCAAATCAGCCTTGGCAACAACTGGTACGAAGAGATTCGATCCAAGTTTGAGATGTGCTCGGTAGCGGTGCTCTTGATCTCCCCCGACTTTATCAACTCAAAGCTCTGCACACAGGAGGAAGTTCCCGTTCTGTTGGAACGGCGACGGCGCGATGGTATTATGGTGGTGCCCATCCTTCTGAGACCTTGCGTTTGGAAGATGATTCCCTGGTTAAACACCATCCAAATGTCGCCAGAAAGTGGAGAGCCATTACTTCAACTCGGGCCTATTGAACAAGAGAACACATTGCGCGACATTGCACTTTCAATTCATAATCATTTAAAAAGCCATACCCAAACATCAAATACTAATAAGAAAGGGTACAAAGAAAGAGAATTCAAAATTCAACAAAAGATAGAAAATCGGAACGCGGACCATACGGCCGATAATCTAATCACGCCCCCTGAACAATCGGACAATCAGTCTACAATAACGAAGAAAGAAACAAACGCCTATCGCTTAGACGCCGCTGCGACTGTGGATCACCTTGGTCGAAAATGTGTCGCACAGGCATTGGCCCAACTCCTGCGGGAAGTGAGTCAGCACCAAAGTCAGGAGTTTAGAAAGGCATCCGCAACTAGACGATCAGATCCTGGAGATTTCGCCTTTCTCGCTAACCTGCACGGCCGTTGGGGAGAGGGAAAGAGTTCTGTTTTGAACTTCCTGAAGGAGGATCTACAGGATGAGAAAAAAGGAAATCCCTGGATCGTCATCGAGATCAACGCCTGGCAGCATGAACGGTTGAATGTTCCTTGGTGGTCGATTTTGACAGAGCTGTCGCGTCAGGTGCGTCGTCAATACAAGAGAGCACGTAAGCGGGATATCTTCAGATTGTGGCTAGCCGAGGCAATTTGGCGTGCGCGAAGTCATGTTGCCCCATTGCTCTTCCTCGGAGCAATCTTGTTGTGGGTTGCGTCATTCGCTCTTGGTGAAGCAGCGACTCAAGGCTTCGCCTTCAAGTCATTTGGCGAAGCTTTTGACAACAGCCCATCCGCAGCTGCCAGATCCAGCAGCGTTTCAAATTGGGCCGCAACCACAGAAGGTATCGTTACAACATTGGCGACACTGATGACAGCGGCCACTGTTCTCATTCCTTTCCTTAATGCGATCTTCCTGGGTTCAGCGCGCACGGCCAAGTTGCTTACTGAACTCCGTGGCGATCCGATGCGACCGATGGTCCAGCACTTCGAGAGGCTGGTTGGTGTGATCGAAGAGCCCGTTGTCTTTTTCATTGATGATTTGGATCGTTGCTCCGAAAGCTATGTCGTGGACATGTTGCAGACCGTACAGACTCTCTATCGCGGAGCGCCGGTCATCTTTGTAATAGCTGCAGATCGCCAGTGGATCTGTCGCAGCTACCAGGAGCAATATGCGAAATTTGTGGATGACTATGAAGAACCGGGCCGTCCGCTCGGCCATTTGTTCCTGGAGAAGATCTTCCAGCTTTCCATCCCCATGCCGGCGATCTCGGTCGTGGCCCAGCGTACCTATTGGGATGCGCTGACGAAGAGGGTGAGAAACGACGACAGGAATGCAAAGGCCGAGAACCGCCAGCGAGCAGAAGCACTCTTTGAAAGCGCGACTTCAGAGGAGGACGTTCTACAGCAGTTAGAGGACCGAGACTATGAAGATCTAACCCCGGAAGTCAGAGAAGCGGCTGTCAGAAATCTCCGTCGTTTTGGCCAGGATCTTGAGCATTTCATGCTCGATTACGTAGATCTGGTCGAAGCCAACCCGCGGTCGATGAAGCGCCTGCTTAATCTTTTCCGCTTCCATAGAGACATCAGGATTCTCGCCGGTGCAAGCTATGATGCGGAGCAGCTTGCCCTTTGGTGTATCATTCAAATGCGCTGGCCTTTGTTGGCAGAAACTCTCGTGCAGGAGCCGGAACTTGTATCTAAGATGATGTTGGAGAAACCTCCCGCAGGCATACGCGATAGAATTGAAAGCCTTGCCGATCTCGAAGATGTGAAGCGGGTTCTCGAAGGTAAGAAGAAGGGGCTGGATCAGGCTGGTGTTGTTTTCTCTTGCAGGGTTACACCGGCTAGTGAGATAGCCAAAAATATAGAAAGTCCTAGTGAACACGAAGCAGCAGACCGATCTGAGACCGTTTCTGGAAGCAGTTTCCTAATGCACAAGACATGAAACTATATCACGCGTCTTCGTAACGGACACTAATCGTCTAGCTATCAAACCACGGCTTCGATATACACTTCCAGCTTTCCGCCACAGGCGAGGCCGACTTCCCAGGCTTGTTCGTTGGAAACCCCGTAATCCAAGAGCCTGGGCGGCTCGCCCTCCATGACTTCGAGAGCTTCCTTGACCACGGCGCCTTCGATGCAGCCGCCGGAGACGGAACCGACCATCTCGCCCTGATCGTTGATGCCGAGCTGGCTGCCGACCGGACGCGGGGACGAGCCCCAGGTGGCGACAACGGTCGCGACGGCGACTTTGTGGCCGTCGTCCTGCCAGCTCGCCAGCTGCTGCAACACATCGTCATGGTCCATCATTCATTCCTCGGCGATCGTCAGGCCCGTCCTTCAATATAGGAATTCGACGGGTGCAGAACATCCCTAAACACTGAATGTATGCGATGACAAAAATGCCGCTGGTCTTTTTGTCGAAAGTGGTTCTTCTATCTTGGATTGCAGACATCGGATGGGAGGATCGTCGATGGCAGGCAAAGTGATCGTGATCGCACAGCAAAAGGGTGGTGCTGGCAAGACCACCCTCGCTATCCAGCTCGCCATCGCCTGGCAGCAAGCCGGCAAGAAGGTCGCAATGCTGGATGTCGACCCGCAAGGCAGCCTCAGCGCCTGGCGCAGTCTGCGCGATCGAACGGTCGGCGAGGACGCGGGACCGACCATCGATGCCCTCTCCGGTTGGCGCCTCGGCAATCAGTTATCGACGACAGCAAGAAATGCCGACCTGGTAATCGTCGACAGCCCGCCCCACGCCGAGACCGACGCCAAGACAGCCATCCGCACCGCCGACCTGATGGTGCTGCCGATCCAACCCACCATGCTCGATCTCTGGGCGATGGAGCCGACGCTCGCCCTTGCCGAAGCCGAAAAGACCAAAGCGCTCCTGGTCCTGAACCGCACACCGCCGCGCGGCCTTGCAGCCGAGGCCGTGATCGCCGAGGTCAAGAAGAAAAAATGGCCGCTCGCCCGCACCCGTCTCGGCAACCGCCAGGCCTTCGCCGCCTCGATCAACGAGGGCAAAGGCGTGATCGAAACCGCGCGTAAAAGCGCCGCCGGCAAAGAAATCGAAGCCCTCGCCAAAGAAATCCTGCGCAGGGTGGTGTGACCACTTCATTTGGTTTTGGCCGCCTTCGAAGAATGAGCCTGGAACGCCAAGGGTATGCGGTCTCTTGTCGGAATGGTCTCAGGTGCCTTTCGCGTCGAACGCACCAACAGCTGGCCTGGGCGCAACGCTTACTGTCGTACAGGCAGCAGGACTAAAGCGATAGCCAGCCGCCGTCGGCGCGAAAAAGCGAAGCAGAAGATGCCAGGGATAGTAATAGGCACGAAGCAAGGCGATCCCGTAGGAGATCCCGACGGCGAGTTGCTCGACATGGGCCTCAAACATCCCCCCCCTTTCAAGCGCGCTTTCGCGCAGGGAGAGTCCGAGGCCGCCGAAGAGGAGCAAACGCCCGAGGGCTGCGATGATCACGGCATAGACGAGAGCATGAACCAAGAGGATCGCGCCGACCCGGAGCATGCCAGCCTTAGGCAGTTCTTCGAAAGCTTCGCGCAGCTGCTTCGGCCGTCATGATCGAAAGCCTCGGCGAGCAGCGTCATGTCATCGGGCGGCGGCGGAACATCGGCATGGCTTCGACCGGTCGCGCGCAGCATGGCCGCGATCAATCCGTTCCTGGCCACCGTACGAGGATCTTCCAGATCGACGATGGCAACCGGCATCTGGCGAACGTCCGTCAGGTGATCGAACCAGGCTCGCCAATTCACCTCATTCTGGATCACCAGATTGACGCTCTCGCCGCGCTCCAGATGGCGACATGTCGCATCGTGTGCCTGAAGCCAATTCGGCACCGCCATGCCCAGGGGTTTCTGATCGCAACTCTTCAGCAGGAGGCCCATTGTGTTGCATCGCCATTCTGTCGAAGATCGACATAGAGCTGCCCTGATCCGAGGCTGCCGTTGCCGGCAAGCTCAGTCGGTATCGGCGTATCGTCCTGGCGGATGGCGATCAGCTTTGCTTTGAAGCTTATCCATCTGACCGATGACGGTCATGCCGGCCTCGAAATGGTCGACGTCGACCAGCACCTCGGCGCCGCTTGCTCGAAGGACGGGGGGCAGGTTTTGATGGACCCAGTCACCTTGCTTGTGGGCATAGCTGATAAAGATAGGCATAGCCTGACGCCAACAATCATCATTGCAAATTCGCGGCAACCTAGCGTTTTCAAGCCGAATTGATCAATCACTTTCCGATATCAACTCCTCGCCTCATCGCCCGCGCCATCTCCCTCACCACGCCATCCGCGCCATTGGCTTTAAGTTCCAATGCAAGCTTCATAAGGAAGCCAAGCTTCCCGTCCGGAAATCCATTGCCCACAAACCAGAAGAGATATTCTTCCGGCAGCTCGATCAGGATGCGTCCGCTGAAGCGGCCGAACGGCATTTTCCAGGTGGCGAGTTTCAGGAGGTCATCCTGATCGAACCCCAGATCCGGGCCTTCGCGCCCCTCAACTTCGCTCAAGAACTGCTACCCCCGTCCCCCAGAAACCGCGGCAAGATCCGGGCCAGGCTCCTGCGCCAAGTCCACGCTGTCGGCCGCGCCGACCCAGCCGGAGAGGTTTTGGGTGGCGATGTCGGCTAGGAGGTCGATGTGGTCGTCATTGGCGTTGAGGCAGGGGATGTAGGTGAAGTGTTCCCCGCCTGCATGTTCGAAGGCTTCGCGGATTTCTTCCTGGATTTCTTCGAGGGTCTCGACGCAATCCGCGGAGAAGCCGGGTGCGATGATCGCGAGTTTCTTTTTGCCTTGCCTTGCGAGATCGGCGACGTGCTCCACCGTGTAGGGGCGGAGCCATTCTTCCTTGCCGAAGAGAGACTGGAAGGCGATTTTCAGCTTGTCTTCGGACCAGCCGAGCTCTTCTCTCAGCAGCCGCGCCGTCTTTTGGCATTGGCAGTGATAGGGGTCGCCAGCGAGGAGGTAGCGTTTGGGCACGCCGTGGAAGGAAGTGACCAGGACGTCTGGCTGCCAGTCGATGGTTTCGAGGTGACGGTGGACGGAATTGGCCAGCGCTCGGATATAGGCTTGGTGGTCGTGATAGGCGGGAACGGTGCGTATGGCCGGTTGCCAGCGGATGTTCATCAGCGCGCGGAAAGCATGGTCGCAGGCGGTGCCGGTGGTGGCGGCTGCATATTGAGGGTAGAGCGGGAAGATGACGATGCGCTGGCAGCCTTTATCCTGCAACGCCTTGATTTTGGAGGCGGTGGTCGGGTTGCCGTAGCGCATGCCCCAATCCACCACGACCTGATCGCCGAATTGCTCCTTGAACCGCGCGCCGAGCTTTTCGGTCTGATCGCGGGTGATGGTGCGCAGCGGGCTTTCGTTCCTCTCGTGATCCCAGATGCTCTCATAGGCCTCGCCCGAGGAAAACGGCCGCTTGGTGAGGATCACCACGTTCAAGAGGATCTTCCAGAAGATTGGATTGACCTCGATCACCCGCCGATCAGAGAGGAATTCCTTCAAATAGCGCCGCATATCCCAATAGCCGGTGCTGTCGGGCGTACCGAGGTTGAGCAGCAGCACGCCGACCTTTTCAGGCAGCACAGGCGGGTGATCGGGCGGCAGAACGGCCATCATCTCGTCTCCAAAACAACCGATGTGGTTGGGCGCCGACGTGTTACTTACCGTATCCTTGCTGGACTTACGGGGTCGCCGCGCGACTGGATCAGAACCTAGGGCATTGGGCGGCAGGGTCAATCACGGGCGCGCCGCATTCGGCTTGCTGACGTTACGCCAAGGTAAGGATGGTGGCAGCCGCCGCCTTGGCGCGCGGCACCAGGCTTTCGAGATAGACTGCCTCTTCCAGCTGATGTCCTTTCTCGCCGATCGGCCCGACGGCGCAAAGAGTAGGAACACCGAGCGCCGAGGTGAAGCCGCTGTCGGCAGCCCCACCGCTATATTCCTCGCCGACCTCGAAACCGAATGTGCTCGACGCCTGGACATAGTGCTTGAACAGCGTCTGATCGGCAGCCGTCTGTTCAAGCGGCGGAAAGATGACCGGCGGCCTGATCTCGGCACGCGTCCCCTCAACGTCGGATCGATCGACGATCGCGCGCACCGATGCCTCGATCTTCGGCAGGTCTGGCGCTGAGCGATAGCGGATGTCGACGCTTGCTTTGGCAAATGGCGGCACGGTGTTTGCGGACTGTCCACCCTCGATCAAACCGACATTGACGGTGATCCCGCTCTCATAGTTGGTCATGGCCTCGAGCGCTTCCACCTTTCGGCAAAGGGCGCGAATGGCGCTCGCCCCCTTGTCGTGAGCTGCGCCTGAATGCGCCGCGATCCCGTGAACCTCAAGGCTGGTGAACCAGGCTCCCTTTCGCCCGGTGACGATATTGCCGCTGACACGCCCGGGCTCGCTGTTGAACACGGCTGACGCCCCCCTCGCCATGGCTTCGATCACAGTTCTCGAACTCGGTGAGCCGATCTCCTCGTCCGAGGTGAAGAGGAGACGTATCGGACGATCATTGCCGCCGAAACGATGAAATGCCTCGGCAATGAAGCAGTTCATCACCAAGCCGCATTTCATGTCGGCGACGCCTGGTCCATAGGCTTTGACGCCCTCGATCCTGAATGGCCGCTTCGCAGCTTCGCCCTTTGGGAAAACCGTGTCTCGATGGCCCATCAGGAGGAAATACCCCTGCCCGTCCCGCATATCTGCGGCCCCAACGCTCGCCGTCAGGCAAAAGCCGGCATTCGGCCGCGGGATCACCTCGGTCGCGATCCCGCGCTCTTCGAGATGCGCCTTGATCGCCTCGCCGACCGCGTCGACCCCGGCGTGATCATAGGAGCCGGAATCGATGTTCACGATCCGCTCCAAGAGATCGGTCATCGCCTGTTGCTGTTCGTCGAGCCAGGCGATCATATCGGCGTGAGCGCTTGAAGACGCCATCAACTGTCTCCTCGATCCTGCGTTATGAGCGACATTGACGCTGGCTTATCAAAAGGTTGGCCATTGGGAAACAGCAGATCCCGCAACCGATGATCCAGCGCTCTCTCCGATGCGTCTTTATAAACAGGCATGCGGTCATTTCACCGCAGTGTTCCCTTCGGAACGATGCCGATATTGTGCCATCCGAAGGAGACTGAGATTGCCGCCCGATTTTCGTGAACGATTCGCTCATAGCGTCAACGGACGTTTCTTCTATGGCTGGCTCATGGTCGTGGTCGCCATGGCCGGCTATTTCGCGAGCGGCCCCGGCCAATCGCACATCTTCAGCGTCTTTATCCTGCCGCTGTCCCGCGATCTCGGCCTGGACCAGACCCAGATCTCGTCCGCCTACGCCCTCGCCACCCTCGCCGCCGCCTTCGGCCTTCCCTATATCGGCCGGCTGATCGACCGCTACGGCATGCGCCGGGTGGTGTTGATCACGACGACGCTGCTCGGCTTCGCCGCGATCGCGTTCGGCAGGGTGCAGGGCCTGATCATGCTCTGCCTGCTGTTCGGCGCGCTTCGCTTTCTCGGCCAGGGCACACTGATGTTGAGTTCTTCGAACCTGGTGGCCCAGTGGTTCAGCAAAAAGCGCGGCTTCGCCGCCAGCCTCGTGGCGCTGGGCTTCTCAGCAAGCGTGGCGTTTCACCCGCCCTTGGCTCAATGGCTGATCGACCAGGTCGGCTGGCGCGACGCCTGGCTCTGGCTCGGCATCATGACCTGGGCAATCTATTTGCCGTTGGTGTTCTTTCTGGTGCAAAACAAACCTGAGGACATCGGCCTCACCCCGGATGGCGATCGCACGGCGATCAGCGTTGACAAGGATGGTGTGGCCATCAGCGACAACAAAACCAGCTCCGCCGATGTCGGCCTGACCAGCGGCGAAGCCCTACGCACGACGGCCTTCTGGATCACAGCGATCGCACTCGCCAGTTTCTCCATGCTGGTGACGGCTCTGTTCTTTTATCAAGTCTCGATCTTCCAGACCCAGGGCCTGAGCGAGCAGATCGCAGCCAGGGTCTTTCCGATCTCGGCGATCACCATGGTCTGCTGCATGCCAATCTTCGGCCGCATGCTGGACCGCCTGCCAACCAAGCCACTATTCACGTCAGGGGTCCTCCTGATGAGTGCTTCGATGATCGCCCTTACCTTTGTCCGGGACCTGCCGACCGCTGTTGTTTATGCCGTGATCTTCGGCATGAACAATGGCGCCGTGCATGCGCTGATCGGCTATGTCTGGCCGCATTACTTCGGACGCAAACATCTGGGCTCAATCCAGGGAACAGCCGCCACCATCATGGTCGTCGGCGCCTCGATCGGCCCGCTCCCCTTCGGCGCGGCCTACGATGCCACCGGCAGCTATCAGACGGCCCTCTTTACCCTTGCCGCCCTGCCGGTGCTGTGCGCGATCGCCGTGCTCTTCATGCGTCCGCCGGACCTACGAAGGACGTCGTGAGGCTGACAACCGAATGACGATGCCACCGCCGGCAATGAAGGCTCGTTCTGTGATCGGAATCACAGATTTGATCCCACCCGCCGAGATAGCTACCTTCGGGCCATTGCTTGATTTCACAAGTAAAGCCTTGAGCGAACATTCATCGGCTGTTTGAGGGGGATTCCATGAGCTTTTCTCGGCCACCCGCCTCGGATCGGGCTGTCGGTGATGTGCAGATGATGAGAGGCCGATGATGGGCGCCAACTTTATGTTCTTCATTCTCTTGGCGCTGACCGTGGCTTTTGGCCCATGGATTTTGATCGTCGCCCTTTTCAAGCGAATAACTAGCCTGCGCACTGAGATTGCGGCTCTGAGACGGACGGTCAACACACTAGCGGAGAGGGGCAGAAAAACTGACGACGCCACGACATCACCTGTCGACGATTCAAAGGTCGCGGAAGCACCTGCCCCCCAGCGCTCCCCGCCAGCCGAAGACATGCGCCCTCCTGCGACGGACGCGACCGATACCGAACTTCCAGGTGACCCCATCCGTCCCGCTGCGCAGGTGGCAGCAGGCACGTCACCCCGTGCGACGGAGGGCCTGGAGCAGCGCCTGGCTTCCCGCTGGCTGGTCTGGCTCGGCGCCGTCACGGTGGCGCTCGGCAGCGCCTTTCTGATCAAGCACTCATTCGAGGCGGGCTGGCTAAGCCCTGGCATCAGGGTCACCGCCGGTCTCGGGTTCGCTGCGTTCCTGATCACCCTCGGTGAATGGCTGCGCAGGCAGCCCTTGTCGCAGGCGATCGCCTCCATGCGACCGGACTACGTCCCGCCGGCACTGACGGGCGGCGGACTGTTTGCGGCCTTTGCGAGCATCTACGGGGCGGAAGCTCTCTATGGGCTGATGCCGCCGACGATCGCGTTTGCCGGACTTGCCGTGGTCGCCTTTCTGGGTGTCGGACTATCCCTTCTGCAAGGCCCCTTCATCGCTCTGCTTGGCCTGGTTGGCGGCTTCGTGACACCGATACTCATTGGAAGTGACGATCCAACGCTGTGGCCGCTGGTCGCCTATCTGCTGGCGCTCGTCGGGGCCGGGCTGCTCGTGGTCCGTTATCGCGGCTGGCCGTGGCTCGCCTATGCCGTGCTTGCCGGCGCCGTGCTCTGGGCGCTGCCCTTGCTCGCCTTGCTGAAAAGCACAGAAAGTGGCCAGCCTCTGGCCATGGCCCTCTATCTGCTGTCCATCGCCGCATTGGCCATCCTGGTTCTGGACTTGCCATCCTCAACGCTAGCACCCGATCAATCAGGAAGCAGGCGTACCCGCCTAGCCTGGAGATGGATGGCCGCGATGGGGCCGGTCGATCGCTTTCGCGCCTTGTCGGTCTGTCTGGTGGCCATTCTGGCTTTTGGATTTGCCCGGGCCGATGGCTATGGCCCCACATCCCTCGCCACGCTCTTCATCTTCGCCGCCGGCTATCTGATCGTCGGCCGCTGGCGCCAATTGCTGACGCCCTTGCCAATCGCGGCCTTGATCCTGGTCCTCGCAACATTGTCGATCTGGCATATACCTGACGCCCTTCTACCCTGGCCGGAACCGCTCTACCGCTTCGAGGGCCAAGCATACGGAACGGTGCCAGGCCCTATCCTGCCGCCGTCGATCACGCCCTTCCTCATGGTCACGGCCGGCTTCGCGGCCTTGTTCGGCATCGGCGGCTTCGCAGCCGTGTTCGGAGCACGGCACCCAGGCCTTTGGGCCGGCATATCCGCAGCTGGCCCCCTTCTTCTTTTATCGATCGCCTACTGGCGCATTGAAGGCTTCGCGCTGAGCGCGCTCTGGGCCGGCGTTGCTCTGGTTCTGGCCGCTCTCGGCGTGGCCGCGGCGACGATCGTCGGCCGCTACCGACACCTACAAGGCGCCAATCTGGCGCTTGGCATCTACGCTGCTGGAACCGTTGCCGCTCTCAGCCTTGCCGGTGTCATGGTGCTCGAAGAAGCGTGGCTGACCGTCGCCTTGTCGCTACAGCTGCCGGCGCTCGCCTGGCTGTCCCGCCATCTCGACCTCCCGAGCTTCAGGCCATTGGCGGCGGCCGTCGCCCTGGTGATCTTGGCTCGCCTCGTTCTCAATCCCAATGTCCTGGACTACGCCTTGAGCTCGACACCGGGCTTCAACTGGGTGCTCTACGGCTATGGGCTCCCAGCCGCCGCCTGCTATCTCGCAGCAATCTGGTTTCGAGCCGGCGGCCTCGATCGGCTGATCACTCTCCTGGAAGCGAACATGCTGATCTTCGGCGTGCTCCTCATCACCCTGCAGATCCGAGCCCTTGTAGCCGGTAGCATCGGAGCGCCGACTTACGATCTTTTGGAGCAAAGCCTGCAATCCATCGCCTGGCTCATGATCGCCATCGCGCTGATGTGGACCGGCAACCGCCGCCAGGCAATGTTAGAAACTGGCGGCTCACCATCGCAAAGCGGCCTGATCCTGACTGATACTGTCCTCTATTGGGGCTGGCGCATCCTCCTGAGCCTGGGCGCTATGCAGGTGCTTGTGCTGCAGCTGGTTATCGACAATCCCCTATGGTCGCCGATCGCAGTGGGGCCATGGCCGATCGTCAATCTTCTGCTGCTCGCCTACGGCATACCCGCCATTCTCGCCTGCCTGATCGCGCAAGCCTGGCCGGAAAGCCGTCACAGAATGTTCTGGTCCAGGGTGAGCTATGCGATCGGTCTCGTGCTCGTCATGGTCTACCTGTCGCTCGAACTGCGCCACGCCTTTCAGGGCACCCGGCTCGATGGAGCGATGACGAGTAACGCCGAATGGTACAGCTATTCAGCTCTATGGCTGATCACCGCCGCCGTGCTGCTGGGCTTGGGCTTGTGGCGCACCAGCACCCCGCTCCGTCACGCGGCGTTGATCATCGTGCTCATCACCGTCGGCAAGGTCTTCCTGTTCGATGCCGCAGCGCTGACCGGCCTCTATCGCGTGGCGTCATTCTTCGGCCTGGGACTTTGCCTCATCGGCATCGGCTATCTCTACCAGCGCTTCCTGGCATCCCCCCCCTCCACAGCCGGTGGTATGACCACCTGATCTGGTTCCCATCACCTTCGCTGAAAGTGCCTGCTCCCCGGTATGCGGGCTCTTCTCGGGAGCACTCTTCCCTCCCTGGCCTTCGTTCAACCGAGAAGCTATACATCTGCCATCCTGACATTCCTCTCATCAACGGCAGGACCATTTCGCTCGATGACGAACACGTACTTCTTGATTGCCGCTCGACGTCTCGGCGTTACCCTCGCCGCCTTCACCCTGCTCACCGCCAGCAGCTGCGAAGGTGACACGGTCATCAATGCCGTGCCGGACTGGGGCGGCGGCGAGCACTCACCCTATGTCCCCAAAGGTTACGAGCTTGCCTTTGAGGACAATTTCGATTGGCGGGACGCCGACGCTTTGGTCCGTCCCGTCAGCACGGACACGGCATCGGAGAAAAGGCAAGTCCAGCCCGGCGCGCCTAGCACCTGGGAGAGTTATTTTGCTGGCTGGGGTGTGCGCTATCTCGAGGGCAACAACGATCAGGCGCTGAAGGCCGATGCCGCCTATCGCGGACAAGGCGGCCCAAGCCTCGGCGAACACGGGATCCAGCTACACGACATCACCGAAGATGGCACGCTCAAGCTCTACGGCCGGCCGACGCCGCCGGCGCTCCGAGACCAGTTCGAGATGCCCTATCTCGGCGGCATGATCTCTGGCGAAAAGCAGCATGCCCAGACGTATGGCTATTGGGAGATGCGCGTCCGCATCAACAGCCTGTCCGCCGGACACCACTGGGCCTTCTGGCTGATCCCTTCCGATCACTCATGGCCGCCCGAGATCGACATGCTGGAAGCGGTCGGCTCCAATCCCGAAAACCAGTCCGATGCCGATCATTTCTTCTTCAACTCGATCCTGACCGACCCGAATACCGACAGCTACACCCGCATCCTCCCGCCGCGCGGCCGCAACGCCTGGTACACCGTCGGTTTTCTCTGGACGGAGACCGAGATGCGCTGGTTCCTCGACGGCCAGGAAGTGCGCAAACGACCGGCGATGGGCGGCGACAAATCCCTCTATTTCCTGGTCTCGCCGGAGGTCGGCGGCAACTGGGTCGGTGCACCGACCAAAGACACCGAATGGCCAACCGAAGCCGAACTCGACTACATCAGAATCTACAACAAGACCTAGGTGGTGTGACCACCTCATGGGGTTGAACCGCCTTCGATGAACGTGCTTTCGTCGATGACGGGTATGCGGTCATGCAATCAATTGCGATTGGGAATGGCGACTGAATTCGCAGTCTTCCGATGGGTCGAGCAGAATCCTAGTGGTATGTCTTCAACACAAGAAATCTGCTTCTGCTCGACCAAACTTGGCGGCATACCATCTACTCATGACGATAGCGGTCGGAATCAAATGATGTGGTCATGCCACCACTAGAGGCCGAAACTGCTGAATGGCAGAAACGGCACCGGATCGCCTGGCGTGATCGACGTTACGTCTTCGGCGATATTGATCAGGCCGTCCGCCTCGGTGAGCGAGGTCAGGATGCCTGAGCCTTCACGCTCGATTTTTCGGGCGCGCTGCCGACCATCCTCGCCCGTGACGATCCGGGCGCGGAGATATTCCCGTCGCCCCGGCTTCTTCTTCATCGAAAAGTCCGCCGGCACCTGGAAGGCGTGAGGTTCGATCCAGCCGCCGCCCGCCAGGGTGGAGAGGACGGGGCGGGCGAAGAGGAGGAAGCAGATCATGGCGGCGACGGGATTGCCGGGAAGACCGATGAAGATGGTTTTCCCGACTTGGCCAAGGGCAAGCGGACGGCCCGGCTTGACGGCGATCTGCCAGAAATGCAGCTGGCCCAGCTTCGCCACCGCATCAACCATGTGATCCTCATCGCCCTTGGAAGCGCCGCCGGTGGTGATGATCGCATGGTGGGCGGGAGCGATGTCCGCGAGGTTTCGTCGAATGACATCGGCGCGATCCGGCCAGATGCCCTGGTCCGAGATCTCGACGTCCAGGGTCCGTAAGAGGCCCTTCAGGATTGGGCTGTTGCTGTCATAGGTCATGCCATGGGCAAGCGGTTGACCGGGAACGACGATCTCATCGCCGCTGGAGACCAGTGCGACCTTGAGCGGCTGAAAGACATCAAGGGATGTACGCCCAAGCGCCGCAGCAACGCCAACCTCCTGGGGCCGAAGGCGAAGAGGTGGCGAAAGGACCGTCTGGCCCTTCTTCATGTCCTCGCCGGCCAGACGGCAGTTAGCGCCCCGTTTGACGCCCGCCGGGATGAGCACGTCGTCGTCGTCGATGACGACATCTTCCTGCATCAGGGCCGTGTCGGCACCGTCGGGAAGCGCGCCACCGGTCAGCACACGCAGGGCTTCGCCTTCACCGATCCGGCCCTGAAAGGGCTGTCCCGCAGCCGAACGCCCGGCTCGCAGGCAGAGCCTGCTTTCGCCATCGCTTGCCAGACTCTTGTGGGCGAAGGCGTAGCCGTCGACGGCGACATTGTCGAATGCCGGCACGTTCCGCTCCGACGTCAGATCCTCGGCGAGAAAGCGGCCATGGGCGCTGTCCAACAGCACCGTTTCGCGATCGACCACCGTCGTAACGCGGGCGCGCAACAGAGCCAGCGCTTCGTTGGCAGGCATGCGTTTGGGGTCGTGGGCGAAGCAGTCATCCAGCAGCGGCTTTGCCTTAGGCAATTCGTTCATGCCACTCATCCGCCCGACCTTTCCACCCCGGTCATGGGCATGACCGAGCGAAGAGCGGCGATCAGGCTGCCGCGTTCCAGATAACGAACACCGAGGACGCCGCCCGCCATGATTGAAAGCGTGGTGAGCACCGAACCGACTGCCAGCGTGGAAAGCCCTGTCATGCCCTGGCCGATGGTGCAGCCGAGCCCGAGGACGCCACCGATGCCCATAAGCACCGCGCCGGTGAGATGGCGGACGAGATCGTCCTGACCGGAGAAGCCCTCGATGCGGAAATCACCTTTGAGCTGTGCGACGAGGAAGCCGCCGACGAGCACACCGCCGATGGTTGCGATGCCGAAACTGATCGGGGCGGAAGGATAGGTCATGAGGTAGATCAGGCCGCGGGCGACTGGGGCGACGAAGGCGAAGGAGGTGAGCGGTTCCGGCTCGAACGCGTCGGCGCCCAGAACGCCTGTGATCAACCAGCCGAGCGGGATCAACGCGCCGAGTATGAGGCCGGCCGTGATGTCCTTACCGGATGCCCTGAACTTTTTGTCCTTGAAACAGAACACGATCAGGGCCGTGGCGACGGCCAGCGCTATGAAGAGAGCAGCAGTATTGCCAAGGCCGAGCAGCGGTGCTGCACCCTGATCCTCGCTGGTGATCCCGCCAATGGCTTCCAGAGGGACACGGGCAAGCGCAAAAAAACCGTTCATGGTCATGTAGGCGGTAATCGCCATGACCAGAAGGACCACCAGAGATTTGAGATTGCCGGCGCCGAGGCGAACGATGTTTCGTGATGTGCAGCCGCCGGTCTGGGTCATGCCAAAGCCGAACATCAGCCCTCCCAGAAGGGCGCCGGCCCAGAGAATGTCGCTCGCACGGTAGAAGCTATCGCCGAGATCGAGTATACGGGCGCTCGCCAGTGCCTGGCTGCCGAGAAGTCCGACGGCGATGGCCAAAAGCCAGGCGCGCATCCGCCGGCCGTCGCCAAACAGCACGAGGTCGGCAATGGCGCCCATGGTGCAGAAATGAGTACGCTGCACCACGGCACCGAAAACCAGCCCCGAGGCAAAAGCGGCAAGGCCGACCAAAGCTTTGACAGAAAGATCATCCATATTCTGTGGTGTGACCACCTCATTGACTTTGAACGTTCTCGAAGAACCCGCCTTTTAGATCAATGGTATGCGGGCAGCTTTTCTCGATACACATCATCAGCATCCGGGTTGCTCCACATCGTAGATCAGTGACCGGCTCGGCCTCAATCTTTTCCGGCGATTGAGGACGTCATCCCATATCTTCTCTTTTCTGCTGGCGAGGCTGGCAGATACCGGATCCCAAGAGCCCTTCCGGCTGTTTGCGGGCAGCACAAGGAGATCATTGAAGAACTTTTCGAACGGGCTCTCAATCCTTTCCCGCAGCCGCTGGCCCCAAGTCAACGCTTCGGCGCGCCGCCGACTGGGTCCAGACATATTCGAGTGCAACGCATGCGCAGATGGCGAAGATCGCGAGGCTCTGCATCCAGGTGAGTGTGTCGCCGAGGAACAAGACGGCCAGAAACGCGGCGATCACCGGTTTCAGAAAAAAAAGGTAGTTGGCGCGTTGGGGGTCGGGAGCAAACGAGAGGCCGGCGAGCCATAGCGTCATGGCCAGGGCCGTGTTCCAGATGCCGATGGTGAGAATGCCGGCGATCTGCTCCGGGCGTTTGTCGAAGAGCGACGTCGGATCGACCCAGACACCCCAGGCAAGACCGACCACGATGTAGAGGAAGAAGAAGCCGAGCGCGAAGGTGTAGGCAGTCATGCGCACCGGCCCGTAACGCTGGATCAGTGGCTTGGAGAGCACGATGTAGAAACCGCCGATCACGGCGCAGGCCAAAGCCATGAGGGTGCCGATCAGATTGGGACCACCGAACTGCACATCCGCGCTGGCGCCATTGGTGAGCAGGAGCACCACGCCGACGAAAGCGCCGATGCCGCTCACCACCTTGGGTGCGGTCATCGGTGTGCCGTTGACCAGACGATCGACCACGACCACGGCGATCGGGATACCGGTAACGATGGTTGCGACCTGGACGACATCGGCGAAATCAAGCGCCCAGTGGAAGATCAGCTGGCCGAACGCCATGCCCAGACAGGAGAGAAGAGCGATGCGCAGACCGTTCTCCCTGAGCGGCGTGATCAGATCACGCGCACCCGGCCAGAGCTGGGTGACGATCACCAGGAAGGCGCCGCCGATCAGAAAGCGCCAGACACTGAACTCCGGCCCCGGCGTAGCTGCAAGCTTCGCGACGAATTCACTGGAGGCGTGACCGAGCACGCCGATCAGGCAGGCGAGATAGGCAATCCATGCGGGCATTTATTTGACGATCCCTTCGAGGGCAAAGCGGATGCGGACCTTGGTGTCGCCAGGACGAAGCATTGAGGACGAAGCATTTATGATTTCTATGCCGCTCCGTGGATGTCGGGCAAGGGTGCAGCTGGCATCGGCACGAGGACAAACGCGCCATCTTTTCGGCCAACGGAACGAAACGACGACCCGTCTACCCCGTCAATGATCAACTCCGGATCCGCTCATTTTCGGGATCATAGAGCGAGCCAAGCTGAAGCCTCGCCGGCACGGCGTCCATCGCGACGACAAGTTCAAAAAAACCGTTTTCCAGGAAGGCGTCGCTCACGCCGTCGGCGTGACGTACATAGCCGTAACCGATCGGCCGGCCGATGGTGTAGCCGAAGCCGGCGCTGGTGAGATATCCAACGGCTTCACCGTTTCGGAGAATGGTTTCGCGGCCGACCAGCACCACATCCGGGTCCTCGATCGTGAAACCGACGAAACGTTTCTTCAGCGGCGCAGTTACCACCTTCTCGAGCGCTTTTCGGCCGAGGAAATCGATGTCCTTCTTGAGCTTCACCGCCCAGCCCAAGCCTGCCTCAAAGGGGGTGTCGTTAGGCGTCAGATCTGAGCTCCAGGCACGATAACCTTTCTCGAGCCTGAGCGATTCCAGAGCGCGGTAGCCGACCGGCGCGATGCCGTATACGGCTCCTGCCGTCATCAACACATCGAACACGGTCCCGATCTGGTCGATCGGCACATGCAGCTCGTAACCGAGCTCACCAACATAGGTGATACGCAGCGCGTACAGCTTACAGGCGTCAATCTCGATCGATCGGACATGGCCGAAGGGAAAGGCCTCGTTGCTGCAGTCCGTCGACGTCACAGCCTGCAGCACATCGCGAGAGCGCGGCCCCATCAGCGACAGCGTCCCGAATCGTTCCGTCACGTCGACGAGTTCTGCATCGCTGCCCAAGGGCATGTGATCTCGGATCCAGCCATGGTCATGACTGCGAAAGCCGGTGCCGGTGACAATGTAGAAGCGATCTTTGGCAATTCTCGCCACCGTCAGATCACATTCGATCCCGCCGCTTGGGTTCAGCATCTGGGTGTAGGTGAGGCGGCCCACGGGTTTTTGCACGTCATTCGCACAGATCCAATCGAGGACGCCGGGCGTGTCTGCCCCTCTGAGTTCGAACTTGGCGAACGAGGATTGATCGAAAATCCCGACCTTTTCACGCACGAGCCTGTGCTCGCCGCCGACCGCCTCAAACCAGTTCTGCCGTCCCATGGCATAGATATCTTCGGCAGGCTCGCCCTCGAGCCCGAACCAGTTGGGCCGCTCCCAGCCAAGTTTCGAGCCGAAAACCGCACGCCGTTCCTTCAAACGCTCAAAGAGCGGCGAGACGATCTTCCCGCGGCCGCTTTCATATTCCGCATGCGGAAAGCCAGGCGCGTAGTGATTGCCATAGGCCTCCAGCGTCCGCTCCTCGACCCAGTCGCGATCGGCATGCAGATCGGAAAAGCGTTGGATATCGACGGTCCAGAGATCGAGCGGCGCCTCGTCCCTGCTCACCCATTCCGCGAGCGCCCAGCCAGCACCACCGGCGGACGCGATGCCGAAAGCGTTGAACCCCGCACCGACATACATGTTCCGGCAGGCGGCCGCCCGCCCGAGAATGAAATTGCCGTCGGGCGTGAAGCTCTCCGGACCGTTGATCATCTGCTTGACGCCTGCGGTCTCCAACGCCGGGACGCGTGCGATTGCCTCGTTCATATGCTGCTCGAAATGCTCCCAATCATCGTCGAACAGCTGAAATTGGAAATCAGTCGGCACAGCGTCAACCGCCCAGGAAATGGGGTTCGTCTCGTAGCCCCCCATCACCAGCCCGCCGACCTCCTCCTTGAAATAGGTCCGACGATCCGGATCACGCACGGTCGGCACGTCTTTCGCCAGGCCCTCGATCGCCTCCGTGACGATATATTGATGCTTCACCGGCTGCAGCGGCACGATCACACCTGCCATCGCCCCCACCTGACGCGCCCACTGACCAGCACAGTTCACCACTTTTTCGCAGGCGACCACGCCGCGCGTGGTCTCGACGGCGGTGATGCGTTCTCCGTCTCTTTGCAAGCCGGTCACCCCAACGCCTTCCATCAGCCGAGCGCCTGCCATGGTCGCGCCCTTGGCGAGCGACTGGGTGATATCGGAGGGATTGGCCTGACCGTCGGTCGGAAGAAAGGTCGCCCCGACAAGGTCGTCCACCATCATCAGTGGCCACATCGCCTTGACCTCGGCGGGTGACAGGAGGTGCATCTCCATGCCGAAGCTCCTGGCCGTGGTCGCAAGGCGCTTGAACTCGATCCACCGATCCGAATTGCAAGCGAGACGCAGACACCCGCTCATCTTCCAGCCAGTCTCCAGCCCTGTCTCCTCACCCAGTCTCTGGTAGAGACCGACCGAGTATTTGAGGAGCTGGGTGATGCCGGCGGAAGAGCGCAGCTGGCCGACCAATCCAGCCGCATGCCAGGTCGATCCCGAGGTCAGCTTGCCCTGCTCCAGCAGCAGGACATCGGCTTTGTGATCGCGAGCCAAATGATAGGCGGTCGAGCAACCAATGATTCCGCCACCGATGACAACAATTTCTACTTGATCAGGCAGACCCGCGAGGTCAGCGGTTCGGCTCATGCTCTGCCAAACCGGGATCGATAGTTTTCCAGTGCAACGTCGAGCCGGTCGAGGTTCTCCTGGGTGTAGGCAACATAGTCAGCACCGGGAACGTCGAGATGTAGCTCGGAGACCATGCTCCACATCGCCTCGCGCAGGAGGGACGCGCACTGCATCGCGGCATGGCTCCGAACGAGCGCCGTTTCCGGTTGCCGCCCGAAATAGAGCGCCAGCAACAGGGCGGACTTCTCCTCGTCGAAGCCGGCATTGGAGGCAAGGCCGGCGAGATCGAACATCGCCGTCGAAAAGCCGCCATATTCGAAGTCGATCAGCCAGAGGCGGCTTCCGTCGTCGATCAGATTGCCAGGCAGGAGATCATTGTGGCCGAAGATGATCGGCAGCGGCATCTGCACCTGCTCCAACTCGTCCGCAAGCTCCAGATAGCCACCGAGCTCGCCGATCATCCGGCTACCGCCCGCTTGGAGCGTGTGCGCGTAGTCGCGGATCACATGAAACGGCCAGAACATGAAGCCGGGGCCGCTCACCTCCTTCGGCATCGTCTGGTGATAACGGTGAATGAGATCGGCGATGCGCGGGATGCTGTTGATGACATCATCTGCTTCAAGCGTCTTGCCCTCGATAAACTCGATCACCTGCACACCCGGCCCCGCATGCACCAGCGCTGGCGCCAGGCCTGCTCTCGCGGCCGCCTTCGCGGTCATCGCTTCCCGGTCGCGAAAAACATGATGAAAGGGAAAATCCCGCCCGAAGCGGACGACATAGGCTTTCTCGCCATCGACAACCTTGAAGCTCTCATTGCTGAGCCCGCCGCTTAGCGGCTCGATCGCAATCTCGCCCTTCCAGATCGAGAGCCCTTCCACCCTCGCCATCGCCTCGGACATGACGCCCTCCCTTCAGGGGGCCGGTCGCCGGCCCGCGTGACTTTAGGTCAGTGATATCAGCTGACCTGTCCATTTTCACGGCACCAGCCCCGTTTCACGTCACTACACGCGCATTCTCCGCGAAAGGGAAGCCTGGATCGGCGACCGGGCACCGTCAAGTGGACGGTCCAGGCCGCGCCTGGGTGTGTTTGATCAGGCGATCGACGATCATGGCGATGGCAGCGACTGCGAGGCCCGCTACCAGGCCACGCCCGGTGTCGGCTTTGGTGAGCGCGATATAGACCTCCTGGCCAAGATCGCGGGTGCCGACCAATGCCGTGATCACCAGCATCGACAAAGCGAGCATGGTGGTCTGGTTGATGCCCAGCATAATCTCCGGCCAGGCAAGCGGCAGCCTGACCTTGACCAGAAGCTGCCAGGGTGTGCAGCCGGCGGCGCGGCCGGCTTCGATCACCTGGGGATCGACCTGTTTCAGGCCGTGCACGGTGTAGCGGATCGCCGGCGCCACCGCGTAGGCGACGACCGCGATCAGCGCCGTGAAATCGCCGACCCTGAACAGCATCACCGCCGGCATCAGGTAAACGAAGGACGGCAATGTCTGCAGCGTGTCGATGATCACGCGCACCACCCGCCACACGCGCTCGCGCTCGGCTGCGACGATGCCGATGGGGATACCGATCAGGCAGGCGATCAACACGGACAAACCGCAGAGATAGACGGTGATCATCGCCTTCGGCCACTGCCCCGTGAGCGCCACCAGCAAAGCCAGCCCGCCGACCGTGAGTGCCAGCCGCAGACCGCCAAGCGTCCAGCCAGCAAGAGCCAGAAGGCCGACGACACCCGCCCAGGGAAGCCCGAGCAGGAAGCGCTTGAACGGGATCAGCAGATTGAGCAGCAGCAGATCCTTGAACGCTTCGAGCTGATCAAAAAAGTTGACGTTGATCCAGCGGACGACATCCGACCAGAAACTGCCCGTCGAGAGCTGCCAGCTCTCGGGAAACTTGCCAATCGCGTCGAGCTTGAAGCCGGCTAGGACCGTCACGGCGATAAGAGCCAGCGCTCCCAAAACATAAGGATGGCGCTCGATCAGGCCCATCGCGCGGCGATCGTCGTGGGTTCTCTCTTTGTCAGCCAACGCCTGTGAGAGCCGGTCGAGTACGATCGCGAGAGCCACGATCGCAAGCCCCGCCTCGATGCCGGTGCCGATATCGAGCCTGCGAAGAGCCGCCAGCACCTCGAAGCCGAGACCGCCCGCCCCAATCATCGATGCGATGATCACCATGTTCAGGGACAGCATGATCACCTGATTGACCCCGACCATCAGACCAGGCATGGCCGACGGCACCATGACCCGCCAGGTCATTTGTCGGCGCGAGCAGCCGACCATGCGCCCGAGATCCCGGATCTCATCGGAAACACCTTTCAGCGCGACGATCGCCACGCGGGTCATCGGCGGCAACGCATAAATAATGGTCGCAACCACGGCGGCCGTGGGGCCGAAACCGAAGAGGAAGAGAAT
>JBPCVQ010000309.1:0-4404 GCA_051010395.1 Geminicoccaceae bacterium
GTGGCTGGCCATGGCGGCGGGCTTTGTCGGGGTGGTTGTCATGCTGCGGCCGGGAGAAGGCAACCTCGACATCTATGCCATCTATGCCGTGGCCGGCGCAGCGAGCGCGGCGGGGGTGTCGATCCTGCTGCGGATCCTGTCGCGGACCGAGCGGCCGGTGACGATCCTCAGTTATCAGGCGGTGTTGGTCGGCCTGTTGGCGGCACCGATCGCGGCCTACGTCTGGGTGCCGTTGACGCCGCTGCAATGGGTGATGGCGATCGGGGTCGGGCTGGCCGCCTCGGCGGGGCAGATGAGCAATATCCGCTCGTTCCGGGCCGGGCAGGCATCGGTCGTCGCGCCGCTCGATTATACCAAATTGATCTGGACCACGTTGTTTGGCTATTTTCTGTTCAGTGTCCTGCCCGGCATGCATACGCTGCTTGGTGCGGCGATCGTCGTGGCGGCTTCGCTCTATGTGCTACTGGGCGAGGTGCGCCGCTCGGCGAAATGACTTGAGTGAACTCCGTGGCCTATCTCATCCAAAATGGCGAACGGGATAGGCCACTAGACTTTTGTTTGTGCTTCAACTTTGCTCCTAAAATGTCAGTCATTTTAGTCGGGTCGAAGCACTAGGCCGACAGGCTGCAAGGAGTTTGAAAATGAAGACTGGCCTCGAGGGACGCACGGTATTGATTACAGGGGCTGGGCGGAATATTGGCCGGCAGATGGCCGTGATGTTCGCCCAGGAAGGTGCCAATCTGGCGATCTGCACCAGCCGCAACATGGCAGGGCTCGAGGAAACGAAAGCCGAAGCGGAACGGGCTGGTGCCCGCGTCGTCGCCGCGAAGGTCGACATTACCGAACAACCGGCGGTGGAGGCCTTTGTGAACGAGGCTCACGCCACGTTCGGTCGCCTCGATGTCGTGGTGAACAATGCGGTCTACCGTTCGGAAGGCGATCTGCTCAATGAGCCGGTCGAGGATTGGATGCGCAACATCGCGGTCAATCTGAACGGGCCCTATTTTGTCTGTAAGGCTGCGATTCCGAAGATGATCGATGCGAACTGGGGGCGGATCATCAATTTTTCCGGCTATGCGCCCTATCTGGGCTCGTATCCGGGCAAGGCGATGGTGAAGCTTGGGGTGGTCGGATTTACACGCGGCCTGGCCAAGCAGTACGGGCGCCACAACATCACTGCCAACTGTATCGGTCCCGGCCATATCGAGGTTGAGCGGGATGCGTTTCAGGACAAAAACAAGGGCGTGTTTGAGTTCCAACCGCTGCAACGCAGCGGTGAGCCCCGCGAGGTTGCGAGCCTGGCCGTCTATCTGGCGAGTGAGAATGGTGGATTTGTCACAGGGCAGTGCTATCTGGTTAATGGCGGTGCGTATTTCCAGTAGGTTGAGTGTGGTTGGCTCCTTCCGCCCGGCGTTTAGGAAGAGTGCAATGGGCGCTGAATTGCCTGGATAAAAACTTTCGTGCGGCCGCCAGAGGCGTTAAAGTCGGCCCGCTGATCGTTGCAGTGAGGAAATAGTCAGCGGCATTTCTTGTGATCCGGGCCGGGTCTTGGCAATGTGGCCGGGAACAAGATGTGTTCAACCAATGAACAATCCTCGGGAGGATTCGAATGAATTACCAAAATTTGCCGTTGGCTGTCGGAGCGTCGCTGTTGGGCGCTGCAGCCTTTACCTTTAGTGCGGCCGGTGCCGCCCAGGCGCAGTACCCGACCAAGCCGATCAAGATCATGGTTGGCTTCTCGGCTGGCGGTGGGACCGATACGACATCTCGCGGTTTTGCCAGCTTTGTGCACGAAGTGCCGGAAATGAATGGCATGCCGGCCGTCGTGGTCAACAAACCAGGTGGCACGGGCATGATCGCGGCCAAGGTCGTGAAAGATGCCAAGCCGGACGGCTACACGCTCTACATGATCAACTCGGGCACGTTCTCGATCACCCACATGAAGAGCTTCGGCAAGGCACCGGTTGATCCGCTGAATGACTTCCAGATCCTCGGCTGCATGTCGCAGCTGGTCAGCTCGCTGCAAGTGCCAGCCGACAGCCCGATCAAGTCAGCCGCCGACTTCGCAGCCTGGGCGAAGGGCAATAGCGGCAGCCTGCGCTGGGCCAACTCTGGTGCGGGTTCCATGCACACGCTGGCCGGCCACCTCTTTCTCGACACGATCGGCGTCAAGCACACCCCGATTCCGTTCAAGGGTGGCTCCAAGGCGCGTAACGCGATTGCGGCCAAGAAGGTGAAGTTTGCGTTCAACGGCATCCACATGGCAGCCGGCTTCGAAACGAAGATCCGCGTGCTTGCGGTGACCAGCAGTGACCGTGACCCGGTCAACCCGAAAGTGCCGACACTCGGCGAAGAGAAGTTGCCGGACCTGGGCATTGTCGGGCCGATGTGCCTGTGGGGTCGTAAGGACCTGCCTGCCGATGCGGTTGCAGTACTGCAGAAGGCTGTCAAGCATGTCGCCGGTATTAAGGGCTTCAAGCGCTTCATGAAGAAGTCAAAGCTGGCCGCACTTTACGCCAGCCCGGAAGAAGGTACCGCTAAGACGAAGGTGCTTTATGACAAGCTTCGTCCGGTCGTCGAGAAGACTTTCAAGAAAAAGTAATCCGCAATCGCACCACTGCTTTTGCGAGAAATCGACGGGCGTCCACCTGGACGCCCGTCGTAGATCTTTTGTGAGTGTCGCCTGGCGGCACGCTAGCTGAATGATTCTGCATCATGACCAGGCTGCGCTACCGAACGAAAATCGACCTTGGTGTCTCCGCCTTGACGATTGCTCTCGGGTTGTTCTTCACCTATCAGGTGTCGCTGATCGAGACGCTTTCGGAGAACGATATCGGGCCGAGTTTCTTTCCCTACATTCTCTCCTTCACGATGATCGGGCTGGGCCTGCTCGTCGGCATTTCGGCGTTGATCTACAACCCGACCGTCAAGCGGGTGACCGGCGAAGTCGAAGAAGGCGAAGAGGAGAAATTTGGCTTTCGCGATTCCGATATCGTGCGGGTCGTCGCCGTCGTTGCCATGGGCTTTGTCTACATCGGCTTGTTCTACGCCTTTGGCTATTTCCTCTCGACGTTGTTTTCGCTGATGTTGATGTTGCTGGTGTTCGGCAATCGCAACATCGTGCTGATCCTCGTTCTCTCGGTCATTGGTGCGGTCGTCTACAACTACGTGTTCATTGGATTGATGGGGCTGCATGATCCGCCAGGCATGATTTTTGACCTCAATCGGTTCCTGGAGAATCCGTCCTGGGCCGAAGTGACACGTAAACTCTAAGTCTCGCCTCACCTGTCAAACGCGTCAGTGGCGCAAAGGAAATTTTGGTTGCCATGCAAGACCTGATCGGCGGTTTCGTTACGCTTTTCTCGAACTTGGAAGCGCTTGCGTTTGTCTTCCTGGCCGCGTTCGTCGGCATTGTTGCCGGCGCTCTTCCGGGACTGACCGCTTCGGCTGCGATCGCGATGCTGCTGCCGTTGTCGTTCCACCTCGGCCCGTTGTCGGCGCTGGCCTTCCTCTATGTCATCGGCAAGTCGGGCCGCTATGGCGGGTCGATCGCCGCGATCCTGTTCAACACGCCGGGCACGGCTGCTTCCGCCGCGACGATGCAGGACGGCTATCCGATGACGCAGCAGGGCAAGGCCGGCAAAGCGCTGAAGACCGCCACGCTGGCCTCGATTGTCGGTGACTATTTTGGTGAGATCGTTCTGATTTTTGGCGCGGTTTTCATCGCGACCTACACCTCCGATTTCGGCCCGACCGAATATTTCTGCATCTACCTCATGGCCTTCATCGTGATCGGCTCCGTCGTCGGCAAATCGGTGATCAAAGGCATCCTGTCGACGATCCTCGGGGCGATCGTCGCGATGATCGGTCTCGATACCATTACTGGTGAACCGCGCATGACGATGGGCATGCTGGAACTTGAGGACGGGTTGGCGCTGGTGCCGCTGCTGATCGGCGTGTTCGTGATTTCCGAGATCATCATCCAGGCGGAACAGGCGGCCAAGAAAGGGCTGGCGGAAGCCTACAAGATCCAAAGCGAAGATCCATCCGCCAACCATCTCACCTGGAGTGAGTTCAAGCGGTGCGTTCCCTTGATGATGCGCTCTTCGGTGGTCGGTTCGATTATCGGCATGATGCCGGGGCTCGGCTCGTCGGTGGCGTGTTTCGTTGCCTATGGCGAGGAGAAGCGACGATCGAAGGAGCCTGAAAAATGGGGCACGGGCATCGTCGAAGGGATCGCCGCACCTGAGTCGGCCAACAATGCGGTCTCCGGCCCGAGCATGATCCCGCTGCTGACGCTTGGCATTCCGGGCAGCACGGTGGCGGCGATTTTGATCGGCGTGTTCCTGATCCACGGCATCCAGGTCGGCCCGACGATCTTTACCGATCCAACCAGCCGGGAAT
>JBPCVQ010000310.1:0-3315 GCA_051010395.1 Geminicoccaceae bacterium
GGTCGAGCGTCGACGATGTCTTCATCCTGACCACATCGAACGTCAACGACGCGCCTGATGATCTGACCCTGTCGAACGCCAGCGTCGCCGAGAACGCCGCCAACGGAACGGTGGTGGGCACGGCCTCGGGGTCGGATGTCGACCAGGGTGACGTCCTCAGCTACCAGCTGACCGACGATGCCGATGGTCGGTTCGCCATCGACGCCAACTCTGGTGAGGTCACCGTCGCCGACGGCTCGGCCCTCGACCACGAGGCCGCCGCCAGCCACGACGTCACCGTGCGCGTCACCGACGACGCCGGCGCCGGCTATGACGAGATCTTCACGATCAATGTCGGCGACGTCAATGAGGGGCCGACAGCCGCCGCCGATGCCGCCGCCACCGCCGAGAACGCGTCGATCAGCGTCGACGTGCTCGCCAATGACAGCGACCCGGACGCCGGCGACAGCCTGAGCCTGAGCTCGGTGACGCTGGTCAGCGGGTCGGGCAGCGCCTCGATCGTCTCCGGCGAGGTGCGGTACGATCCCGGCAGCGACTATGACCACCTGGCCGTCGGCGAGACGGCGACGGTCGAGATCGACTATGGGGTCGAGGACGGGGGCGGGCTGACCGACACGGGCCGCCTGACGCTGACCGTCACCGGCAGCAATGACGGGCCGGTGGTGGCCAACGCCCTGGCCGACCAGGCCGCGACCGAGGACAGCGCGTTCAGCTTCCAGGTCCCGGCCGACGCCTTCAGCGACGCCGACATGTCGGACGTCCTGACCTACGGCGCGACGTTGGCCGACGGCTCGGCGCTGCCGAGCTGGCTGTCCTTCGACGCCAGCACCAGAACCTTCTCCGGCGCGCCCGAGAACGGCGACGTCGGCGCCATCGACGTCAGGGTCACCGCCACCGACGATCACGGGTCGAGCGTCGACGATGTCTTCGGCATCACCACGGCCAACAGCAACGACGCGCCCCATGATCTGACCCTGTCCAGCGCCAGCGTCGACGAGAACGCCGCCAATGGAACCGTGGTCGGCACCGCGTCCGGGTCCGACGTGGACGCCGGCGACAGCCTGACCTACGCGCTCGCCGACGACGCCGGCGGCCGCTTCGCCATCGACAGCGCCAGCGGCGTCATCACGGTGGCCGACGGTTCCGCCCTCGACCACGAGGCCGCCGCCAGCCACGACGTCACCGTGCGCGTCACCGACGACGCCGGCGCGACCTACGACGAGATCTTCACGATCAATGTCGGCGACGTCAATGAGGGGCCGACCGACATTTCGATGATAGGGGGCAGCGTGCCCGAGAACATTGCATCCGGAACCACAGTGGCCGAGCTGTCGACCACGGACGCGGATGGTGGCGACAGCTTTACCTACACGCTGACTGGCGGGACGACAGATAAGTTCGAGATCGTCGACAACCAAGTGCGCCTGAAATCCGGCGCAAGCCTCGACTACGAGACCGATACGAGCCATTCGATCGACGTCAGGGTGACGGACTCCGGTGGCAACACCTACACAGAGACCTTCACCATCAATGTCACCGACGTGGTTGAAAGTGGCGACAGCTACACACAGGAAGTCACGAGCCACAACCCGGTCTCTTATTGGCGGCTTGGAGAGAACTCTGGCTCAACCGTCACCGATGAGGTCGGCGGCCACGATGGCGCCTACCAGAATGGAGTGTCCACAGGCGTATCCGGCGCGTTGAACGGCACCTCCGATACGGCGGCAGACTTCGATGGCAGCAATGATCGGATCACCATCAGCGACTCGAATGACTTCCATCTTTCCAACGGTACGATCCAGTTCTGGATGAAGCCCGACAACATCAATGGCGAGCAATATCTATTCCACAAGGACGGAAGCGACAAGCTCTATATCTCGGTAAAGGACGGAGAGATAACGTTTGAGACCAGTGGTAGTACGATCTACAGCGGTCCAATCCAAGCCAACCAGTGGCAACTGGTTACGGCCACTTTCGGCTCGCAAGGAATGAAGGTCTACATCAACGACAGCTTGGCCGCGAGCGACGGCAAGACGGATGGCATGGCCAGCAACTACGCCGACATTTACATCGGCGCCGATGACAGTGCGAGCAAGGCCTTCAACGGCACCTTGGATGAGCTGGTGATCTACGACACCCAACTTTCGCTGTCTGAGATCAGCGATGTCTACAACGCCGCGCAAAGCGTAACTGATGGTGGCGACAGCGGGCTCCACGGTGGTGGATTTGGCGATCACATCGTCGGCGATGGATCCGATAACGCAATCTATGGCTACGCTGGGGACGACACACTGGAGGGTGGCGCCGGCGCCGACGTGATCGACGGTGGCGACGGGTCCGACACCGCCTCCTACGCCAGCTCGAGCTCCAGCGTCGATATCAATCTCGGCGCTGGGAGCGTCAGCGGCGGCGATGCGCAGGGCGACACCCTGATCTCGATCGATAACCTAATTGGCTCAAGCTCTGGCGACACGCTGACTGGTGATACTGGCAGCAACACGATTGAAGGCGGCGGTGGCGGCGATACCATTGATGGCGGCGCCGGCACGGATACAGCCTCCTATGAGAGCTCCAGCGCTGGTGTCACGGTGGACTTGTCGGCAGGTACCGGCAGCGGTGGTCACGCGACCGGAGACAGCCTATCGAATGTCGAGAACGTTACCGGTTCCGGCCACGCCGACATCCTGACCGGCGACAGCGGCACCAACGTCCTTGATGGCGGAGCAGGCGCGGACCTGCTCTACGGCGGTGGCGGCAACGACACGTTCTATAGCGGCGACGGCAGCGACTCGCTCTACGGCGGCGACGGCGCCGACCTCTTTTTTCTTCTGCAAGGCCAAGGCAACGATACGGTGGATGGTGGCCTGGGCGGCGCCTGGACCGATATCATCGAGCTCCAGGACGGTGCAGGCGGCAACAACATTGGCAATTATGGCAGTGATTGGACGATCCAACTCGACAGTGGTTCAGTCGAGTCAATGGGGGCGGACGCAGAGAAAAGCTGGCTAGATCTCACAGACGATGCCTCCGGTTCCATCATCATGCAGGACGGCACCGAGATCGACTTCACCGGCATTGAGCAATTTCAGTGGTAGGTTTGGCAAAGGCTCTGTTTGTTGATTTTTGCTGAGAGTTGACCCGTGATTCTCATCGAGAACTGACCCGGGTCTAGGTCGTCTATGTTCCTTCTGTTTGGACGTTGGTCAAGTGAGGTGCGGCCTCTTTTTTTTTTTTGGTTTTTGCAGCGCTTGTCTTTAATCTGAAACTGTCGCCCTGCGTGCCATTCCAAAACCGGTGCATCAGCCTGCCGGCCTT
>JBPCVQ010000311.1:0-12611 GCA_051010395.1 Geminicoccaceae bacterium
CGGATCGATTATCATTCATTCATCGACGCCGGTTTGACAAAGATGTGAGCTTTTTTACTTAGGGCAAGAGCTGCCCGATGCGTCGTTCAGCCCTCTTCTTCACGGAAGGGGAGGAGGGACTTCAACTGCTCGCGCTCGATCGCCATGTCGGCGCGCTCGGCCTCGAGAAAGCGCTCTACGGCTCGCCTGAAATTCGGATCCCTGATCCAGTGGGCGCTGTAGGTCGGGACGGGCTCGTAGCCGCGCTGCAGCTTGTGCTGGCCCTGCGCGCCCGCCTCCACCCTTGCGAGGCCGCGTTCGATCGCAAAATCGATGGCGGCGTAGTAGCAGGCCTCGAAATGCAGGAAGCCGAAATCCTCGGCACATCCCCAATTGCGACCGAACAGGGTGTCACGTCCGAGCAGGTTCAGGGCGCCGGCGACATAGCGCCCCTCATGACGCGCCATGACCAGAACGATGTGTTCCGGGATGAGGGCGCCGATCTCCTGGAAGAAGCGTTTCTTGAGGTAAGCGCCGCCCCAGCGCTTGTCCACGGTCGAGCGGTAGAACGGAAAAAAGTGGTCCCAGATCTCGGGCGTGAGCGCGTCCCCGGTGAGCGTTTCGAGCTCGAGACCCTGCGCTTTGACCTTGGCGCGCTCCTTCCTGATCATCTTCCGCTTGCTGCTCTTCAGGCAGGCCAGGAAGTCGTCGAAGGTGGCGTAGCCGCGATTATGCCAGTGATATTGCACGCCGGTGCGCTGCATCATGCCGGCGGCGCCCAGCTCCTGCCATTCCTGGTCCTCACAAAACGTGATGTGCAGAGAGGAGCAATCGATCTGGGCAGCGGCGCGCAGCAGCCCCTGGATCAGCGCCGGCTTGGCGACTTCGACATCCGGGCGCGCCAGCAGCCGGGGGCCGGGCACAGGCGTGAACGGCACCGCCACCTGCAGCTTCGGATAATAGTCTCCGCCCGCCCGCTGATAGGCGTCCGCCCAGCCCCAGTCGAACACATACTCACCGTAAGAATGGCTCTTCAGATACATGGGCGCGCAGGCGATCAGGCGGCCATCCTGTTCGGCTGCCAGATGAAGCGGCAACCACCCGGTTTCGGCCGATGCCGATCCGCTGGCCTCCAGCGCGGAGAGGAAGGCGTGGCTCAGAAACGGCTGATCGGCACCCGCGCAGGCATCCCAGTCGGCAGCGTCGATCTGCTCGATCCCCTGCACCAGCCGAACCTCGATCGGCTCACCCATATCTGTGGCGTGGCCACTTCATCGACTTTGTACTGCCTTCGAAGAACGAGCCAGGAAATCCATGGGTATGCGGTCCCCTGTCGAGATGGCTTCGCGACATTTTCGTGCCGAGCATGTCACTGGTCACCACCCCCTAAGTCAACGCTGGGGGGCGTCCCCCCCGAGTTCGAAGATGGCTTCGACCTCGACTGGTGCGCCGAAGGGCAGGCTGGAAGCACCCACGGCAAAGCGGGCATGCTGGCCCATCTCGCCCATCGCGTCCGCGATCAGATTGGAGGCACCGTTGATCACCTTCGGATGATCGGTGAAGTCGGGTGTGCAGGCAACAAAACCGCCAAGCTTCAGGCAGCGTCCAAGGCGGCTGAGGTCGCCGTCGCAGGCATTTTTGGCCTGGGCCAGGAGATTAAGCGCGCAAAGAGCTGCCGCGGCCTGCCCTGTTTCGATGTCGACGCCGTCACCGAGCCGTCCGGTGTAGGCAACAGCGCCATCACGCATCGGCAATTGCCCGGACACCATGATCAGCTTGCCGCTGACAACGTACGGAACATAGTTGGCAGCTGGCGCTGCGGCGTTTGGCAGAGCAAGGCCCATGGCGGCCAACTTCTGCTCCAGAGCGCTTTCCAAGGGGTATTCTCCTGATGAAGGCAGACGATACAGGGACGATAACCCGACATCGTGGCCATCACCAGGGGGGCATGGGCCCTTCACCCATGGGGGTTAAGCCCTCAGGCAGCGACTGCCCTGTCAACCAGTGGTCTAAGCGAATGCTCAAGCCTGGCACCATAGCGCGTGAGAACTTCGGCTGCCACCAACCCTGCGAGCCTTCCTGCGGCCGGAAGAGGCATGTCGTGAGTCAGGCCGTAGAGCAAGCCCGCTGCATAGAGGTCACCGGCTCCCGTAGTATCCACCACCTTCTCGACCGGTGCTGCCTCGATGACGTGGCGCGCATCAGGCGTGACGATCACAGAGCCCTTCTCGCTGCGGGTAATCGCCGCCAGCTGGCAATGTTTGGCGACCTCGTCGGCAGCCCTGTCGAAGTCGTCGGTCTGGTAGAGGCTGGTGATTTCCGCCTCATTGGCGATCACCACGTCGACATGACCATCGATCAGCCCCAAGAACTCGTCCCGCCAGCGATCTACGCAGAACGGATCGGAAAGCGAGAGCGCCACCTTCCGGCCGGCATCATGGGCGACACGCGCGGCCTTCAGGAAGGCTTCCTTCGCCTTCGGCCGGTCCCAGAGATAGCCTTCCATATAGGTGATCTTGGCATTGGCGATCACGGCCTCATCGACATCGTCGGGCCCAAGTTCGACGCAGGCCCCGAGATAGGTGGCCATGGTGCGCTGGGCGTCATCGGTAACGAAAACCAGGCAGCGCGCGGTTGCCGGGCCTTCTTCCAGCGGCCAGCTATCGAAGGTGACGCCGGCTGCACGGATGTCATGACGAAAGATTTCGCCCAGCTGATCGTCTCTGACTTTTCCGATATAGGCTGCATCGGCGCCGAGACCCGCCAAAGCCGCCATCGTGTTCGCCGCCGAGCCACCCGAGGACTCGACCGCTGCCGCCATCGCCCCATAGAGGCCGTTCATGGTGGTTTCATCGACGAGGGTCATGGTGCCCTTGGCGAGATCGAGGCGCTTTAGAAGGTCATCGTTCGCTTCGGAAAGGACATCGACAATAGCATTGCCGAGGCCGACGACATCTAAAGGCATGTTCTGCTGGGTCATGGCATTCTCATTCCGGTCCGGGCATGGCCGCGGAGTATAGGGTGGTGGGTTGGATGCGCAACGTGCGTACTGAAATATACGGATTTCCGAATCGCTTGCCGGCAACACACAGCAATTTATCGACTTTTAGTTGTGAATTCCACTAGGTTATCGGCAGACTATTTCCCGTTTTTCTAGGGAAGTTTTGTGTCAGGGTTTGATTTCAGGTTGCTTTTTCTCGTCATTGTCTAAAATTCTCGTCGTTGCATTTGACAGAGCCGAATTGCACGATTATGCGTGGCTGATCGGAAATGATGGCCTTCTGCACACGGTACGCGTTTTGATGAGTGTACCGATCCTTTTGCCAGGGATTAATATATCATGTTCCGTAAGCGCGATAACGATCCGTTGGAAAGCGAAAGTAAAGTTGGTCGGGATCCCGAGGTCGGGGCTAAACCAACATCTGGTGCTCAATCCAAGCCTGACGTTCAGTCCGGGCCCGACGTTCGGTCTGAACCGGAGATGCTCGAAGAGCCAGAGATCGCTGTCGCTTCACCCGATGACCCGCCAAGTGATTTAGACCTGCCGGAGAGCGAACCTTTGTCAGCAGCACCGAAATCAGCCGCAGCGAGCGTCTCGCCAGCGGCATCATCCAGTACCGAGGGCAACAAGCGCCTGATCGTCGGCCAGGGCATCCGCCTGAGCGGCGAGATCAATTCCTGCGATCGTCTCGTAGTCGAGGGTGAGGTCGAGGTAACTTTGAACGATACGCTCGCTCTCGAGATCACCAGCTCCGGTCGGTTCACGGGCGGCTGCGAGGTGGAGGAAGCCGATATCAGCGGCATCTATGAGGGCGACCTCACCGTGCGCAACACGCTGTTCGTGCGCGGCACGGGCCGGATCACCGGTACGATCCGCTATGGCCAGCTTGAGCTTGAGCGCGGCGGACAGATCGCCGGTAATATCAGCGTACTCGGCAATGACAGCCTCGGCTCCGCCTCAAACGACGCCGTCAAGGTGCGTTCGGCTAAAGCCCCGCTGTTCGGCGGCGGCAACGACTAGGCCTGATCGCTAGGCGGCGTAACGCCCCCTAGCGCGGGACTGCTGTTGCTCGGCGTCAGCCTGTTGTCAGCACGATCTTGCCAGTGCTCTTGCGCGCCTCAAGAGCTTTGAGCGCCTCTCCGAACCGGCTGAGTTCGAAGGTCATCGACACATGCGGCTCGATGCGTCCTTCGCTTGCCCAGGTGAGGAGCGTTTCGAACCCTTGTCGCACACGTTCCGGGTCGTGCTTTCGATAGCTGCCCCAGTAAAAGCCGATAGTGCTCACATTTTTCACCAGAAGAATGTTTGCAGGGATCTGCTGTACGCGTCCGCCGGCGAAGCCGATCACCAGGAGCCGCCCCCCCCAGGCAAGGCTCCTGAGCGAGGCGTCGAACACGTCGCCACCGATCGGATCGAAAATAACATCGGCCCCCTGCCCCTCAGTCAGCGCCTTGATCTTTTCGCGCAGATCCTCGCGCGCCGTATCGATGACATGATCCGCGCCATGCGTCTTCACGACCTCCAGCCGTTCCTTGCCGCGCGCCGTGCCGATCACGGTGGCACCCAACGCCTTCCCGCATTCGACGGTCGCAAGGCCGACGCCGCCTGCCGCACCATGCACCACCAGCGTCTCACCGGACCCGAGGCGGGTGGCCCACTGAAGCGAGCCATAGGCGGTGCCGTAGGCGATGGCGAAACCGGCGGCGGTGACGTCGTCCACGTCATCCGGCAGCGCCACGACATCACTGCCGCGGGCGACCGCGAATTCTGCAAAGCCGCCATGGCTCACGGTCGCCATGACCCGCTGGCCTTCGGATAAGCCGCCGACCCCATCGCCGAGCTCGACGATCCGCCCTGCGATCTCCAGCCCCGGCGCAAACGGCAGGGCGGGCTTTTCCTGATACTCCCCCTTGATCATCAAGAGGTCGGCAAAGTTCAGGCCCGCCGCCGTGACCTGGATCAACACCTCGCCAGCCCCGGGGACGGGCCTCGGCAGTTCGCCGATCGCAAGACGATCGAGCCCGCCAAGTTCGTTACAGACGACCGCCCGCATCCGGCTCTCCTATCTTGACGACCTGATCATTCACCCCACCCGTCCGGTCATAATGTCCCAACTCGTGGTGTGACCGAAACAAAAGGTTCCCCCGGCATCTCCAGAAATTGACGGCATACCGTCGATCCTGGCAATGGCAGAGGGAACCAGATGATGTGGTCATACCACTAGCCGGCGGCTTCCTTCACCTCCAAGCGGCATCGATGCAGAATAGGCTCGGTGTAGCCGTTTGGCTGCTCCCTGCCCTCGAAGATCAGGGCACAGGCGGCCTTGAAAGCGATGCTCGCCTCGAAATCAGCAGCCATCGCCTGGTAGGCGGGATCATCCGCATTCTGCTGGTCGACCACCTCGGCCATGCGCTTCATGGTCTCCACGACCTCTGCTTCGGTGCAGATACCGTGATGGAGCCAGTTGGTGATGTGCTGGCTGGAGATGCGGAGCGTGGCGCGATCTTCCATGAGGCCGACATTGTTGATGTCCGGAACCTTGGAGCACCCGACCCCCTGATCGATCCAGCGGACCACATAGCCGAGAATGCCCTGGGCGTTGTTGTCGAGTTCGGCCTGGATGTCCTGGCTGGGCCAGTTGGGTCGCTCGGCGAGCGGTACGCTCAGGATCGCATCGAGACTGGCCCGTTTCCGCGTCTTGAGAGCGTCCTGCCGGGCTTTGACGTCGATCTGATGATAGTGGAGCGCGTGCAGGGTCGCGGCGGTCGGCGACGGCACCCAGGCGGTATTGGCGCCCGCCTCGGGATGCGCGACCTTCGCAACCAGCATATCGGCCATCCTGTCCGGCATCGCCCACATGCCCTTGCCGATCTGGGCGCGCCCCTGGAGGCCCGTCGCGAGACCGATGTCGACGTTCCAGTCCTCATAGGCCTGGATCCAGGCCGCCCCTTTCATGTCGCCCTTGCGGATCATCGGACCAGCAACCATAGCTGTATGAATTTCGTCCCCGGTGCGATCGAGGAAGCCGGTGTTGATGAAGGCGACACGGTCCTTGGCTGCGCGAATGCACTCTTTCAGATTGACGGTGGTGCGCCGCTCCTCATCCATGATGCCCATCTTGAGCGTGCATCTTTGAAGGCCGAGCGCATCTTCGATCCGGCCGAACAGCTCCGACGTAAACGCCACCTCCTCGGGCCCATGCATCTTCGGCTTCACGATGTAGACCGAGCCCGCCGAGCTATTCTTGTAAACGCCCTTGCCGCGCAAGTCGTGGAGGGCGATCAGGGATGTCACCATCCCATCCAGCAGCCCTTCGTAAACGGGGTGGCCGCGCCACCTTGCGGCGTCGATGGTCATGAGATGGCCGACATTCCGGACCAGCATCCGGGCGCGACCGTGGAGAACGAGGGCGCCGCCCTCAGGCGTGACGTAGCGCCTATCCTCAGCCAGTCGGCGCTCGACGGTCCTGCCATTCTTCATGAGGTTGGCAACCAACTCGCCCTTCATCAGGCCGAGCCAGTTGCGGTAGGCCTGAACCTTGTCCTCGGCATCGACCGTGGCGACCGAATCCTCGCAGTCGACGATCGTCGTCAGCGCCGACTCGATGACAAGATCAGCAACATTCGCTTTGTCATCGCGCCCGATCGCATCGGCCTTGTCGATCCTGATCTCGACATGCAGGCCATTGTTGACCAGGAGGACGGCGTCCGGCTTTCCCGGATCGCCGCTGTAGCCAGCAAGCTTTTTCGGATCTTTCAGGCCGGAAACACGCTCATTTCCGAGCATCACCACCAGTCGGCCATCCTCTAGTGCATAACCGCACGATTCCGTGTGCGACCCGTGCTCCAGCGGGAAGGTTTCATCCAGAAACGCACGACCGTAAGCGATGACCGCCGATCCCCGCACGGGATCATACCCACCACCGTCTGGCGGCCCGCCGGGAAGAGCGTCGGTGCCGTAAAGGGCGTCATAGAGACTGCCCCAACGGGCATTGGCGGCGTTCAGAGCGTAACGCGCATTGGTGACGGGCACCACGAGCTGCGGGCCAGCGACCTCGGCGAACTCGCGATCGACATTGTCGGTGGTGGCGGAAAAGTCCTCGCCTTCAGGGAGGAGATAGCCGATTTCCTCGAGAAACGCCTTGTAGGCGGCGTGGTCGAAAACCTGGCTCTTGTGAGCCTCGTGCCAGGAATCGATCTGCGCCTGCAGCGCGTCGCGCTTGGCGAGCAGCTCGCGGTTTCTGGGCGTGAAGTCCTTCAGAATATTAGCGAAATCAGACCAGAATGCCTCGGCTTCGATCCCCGTTCCCGGGAGAGTTTCTTCATTGATGAAAGCGTACAGGGTCTTGTCGATTTGGAGCTCACCGAGCTCTACCCACTCAGTCATTCAGCGTCGCCTCTCTTTGTTTCCACTCTCTTTATGGCAGAGAACCCTTAGCGTTTTGATACCATGCGGCGATTTTTCGCCGTTCTTCAAGAGTGATCAGGGTCAGATTACCTGGCGGCATGGCTTTCGTGACCCCGGATTGCAGGTAGATCTGCTCGGCCGCGCGCGCAATATCCGCCTCGGTCTCGAACACCACGCCCTTGGGCGGCCAGAGCATGCCCTCCCAGATCGGCTCACGCGCGTGGCACATGGAGCAGCGGCCGAGCACGATGTCCTGCACCTCCTCGAAGTCGCCGGCGGCAGCGAGCCGCTGCTCGCTTGACGTTAGCGGGCGGTCGGCGTTTTCCAGCTCGGCCTGGCTGTAGAGCGGGGCCGTCGAAATCCCCATGATCGCGATGAAAAGAAGCGCTGTAACCGCCCAGGTCCAGGATGGGCTGCCGGTGCCGGCGTGACGCTCGTTGAACCAATGGCGAATGGTGACGCCCATCAGGAAGACCAGGCTGGCGATCACCCAGTTATATTCGGTGGCGAAGGCAAGCGGGTAGTGATTGGAGAGCATCAGGAACAGGACGGGGAGGGTCAGGTAGTTGTTGTGGGTCGAGCGTAGCTTGGCGATGCGGCCATAGTCGGGATCAGGTGTGCGGCCGGCTTTCAGGTCTTCGACCACGATCTTCTGGTTGGGGATGATGATGAAGAAGACATTCGCGGACATGATGGTGGCGGTGAAGGCGCCGAGATGAAGTAGAGCCGCCCGCCCGGTGAAGACCTGTTCGTAACCGAAGGCCATCGCCACCAGGAGGACGAAGAGGAGGAGCATCAAGGTGGTGGGACGATGACCGAGCTTGCTCTTGCAGAGGCGATCATAGATCAGCCAGCCGAGGGTCAAGGATCCTGCCGAGATCAGGATGGCCTGCCAGGCGGCGAGGTCCATCTTGTTCGGGTCGATCAGGAAGAGCTCGGAGCCGGCCCGGTAGACGATCGCCAGAAGGGCGGCGCCCGAGAGCCAGGTCGTGTAGGCTTCCCATTTGAACCAGGTCAGGTGCTCCGGCATGGCTTCGGGAGCGACCATGTATTTCCGGATGTGATAGAAGCCGCCGCCATGAACCTGCCATTCCTCGCCGCTGACGCCGGTCGGCATGTTCTCGGCTTTTCTGAGGCCCAGATCGAGCGCGATGAAGTAGAAGCTTGATCCGATCCAGGCGATCCCGGTGATGACGTGCAGCCAGCGCACCGCGAAGTCGAGCCAGGCCCACATGGTCGCCAGATCATACATTTCAGTCTCCCACCATCATTGGTCCGGCCTTCACTGGCGCGCGCGGCGGCACCTTCAGCTGCCGCGATAGGTCGAATAGCCAAACGGCGAAAGCAGCAGCGGCACGTGGTAATGCACGTTTTCCGCCATGCCGAAGCGGATCGGAATCGCATCCAGAAAGCGCGGCATCCCCTCTGTTCCGTCACGGTCCGCCGCGTCGCCGGCGGTCCGCTCCAGGTAGGCGCCGGCGTGGAAGACTAATTCATAGGTGCCGATTTCGAAGTCATCGGCGGGGAGAATGTGGCTGTCGGTGCGGCCATCTGCATTGGTGACCAGCGATCCGAGCCTGGTCCGCTGCTCGCCATCGATCCGGTAGAGCTCGATCGCCAGGCCCGCCGCCGGAAGGCCGCGGGCCGTGTCGAGAACATGGGTGGTGAGATAGCCGGCCATGGTCATTTCCCCAATCGTCGTCCGATACTGGCTGTTATCATGGTTTTTCGATGGCGCGGCAATGACGATGGCTTCCATCCGTGCACCCGAAGTCTTTCAAAAAAAATTTGAAAGTCATTTGGATTGTTTTGCGTTATCCCATGGAAATGGAACAGCAGCCTCCCCGATATCAGCGTGACCTCCTCGGCTATGGTCAGTACACACCCGATCCGAAATGGCCTGGTGGCGCCAAGATCGCCGTCCAGTTCGTTCTCAATTACGAAGAGGGGGGCGAGAACTGCATTCTCCATGGCGATGCCGCCTCCGAAGCCTTCCTCTCGGAGACGATCGGCGCGCAACCCTGGCCGGACCAGCGTCACTGGAACATGGAGACGATCTACGAATACGGCGCACGCGCGGGCTTCTGGCGATTGCACCGGCTCTTTACCGAATTGGCCGTGCCCATCACCGTTTATGGGGTGGCGACGGCGCTGGCGCGTGGCCCGGCGCAGGTCGAGGCCATGCTGGATGCGGACTGGGAGATCGCGAGCCACGGGCTGAAATGGATCGAATACAAGGACTTTTCGATCGAAGACGAGCGCCTGCATATGCAGGAGGCCATCCGCCTGCACACCGAGGTCACGGGCGCCCGTCCTACCGGCTGGTATACGGGGCGGTGCTCCATCAATACCGTCGATCTAGTGGCTGAAGAAGGCGGGTTTCTCTACTGCGCCGACAGCTATGCCGACGACCTGCCCTACTGGCGCCGGGCGGGCGAACAAGAACAGCTGATCATCCCCTACACCCTCGATGTCAACGACATGCGGTTCGCCTCGCCTCAGGGCTTCAACGCCGGCGACCAATTCTTCAGCTATCTGAAAGACAGCTTCGATGCGCTCTACGCCGAAGGCGAGGCGGGGGTAGCCAAGATGATGTCGATCGGCCTGCATTGCCGCCTTGTGGGACGGCCGGGCCGGGTGCAGGCACTCAGGCGCTTCGTCGAATACGCCAAGTCCCATGCGGATGTCTGGTTCGCGCGCCGCATCGACATCGCCCGCCACTGGCACGAGTGGCACCCTGCCACGGGGTCGACAAGGCCTTCGGAGATGAATCGGGCGGCTTTCGTTCAGGCATTCGGTGGAGTTTTTGAGCATTCGCCCTGGATCGCCGAAGGCGCATTCGATCTCGAACTCGGCAGCGCGCATGATAGTGCTGCCGGCATCCACAATGCGCTTGCCCGCATTTTTCGATCAGCCGATGATGAAAAGCGTCTGGCCGTACTGACCGCCCATCCGGATCTTGCAGGCAAGCTGGCGTCAGCCGGCCGGCTGACAGCGGATTCGACGGTAGAGCAGGCGGGTGCCGGGCTCGATCATCTCACCGATAAGGAACGCGAGGCGTTCACCGGTTTGAATGATGCTTATACGAAGCGTTTTGGTTTCCCGTTCATCATCGCGGTGCGTGATCATGACAAGGCGAGCATTCTCGACGCCTTCCAGCGCCGGCTGACCAATGACCCGGAAACGGAGTTTTCCGAAGCCTGTCGTCAGGTGGAGCGCATCGCCAGACTGCGTCTGGAGGACCACGCGGCGCTCTCCGGTTTGGAGGAGAGGCTGCCGTGATGTATCAAGACGCCATTGTCAGAGTGTCAGCGTCTTCAAGCTGTTGCGCGCTGAAAGGTGACATGCCGGCAGAAACCAAGCTTTTCGGGGGTTGGGCGACCTTCACCATAGAGACCGGATCTCTTCCGGGAAGAGTCGATGAAGGAAATCGTCCAGGCCGATACATCGGGCTTGGCTAGACAAGAAATCGATCAAAGAAGGAGGCAAGACAAATGGCCGACAATTCCATCGGAACGCCGGAGCAGCTCCGGGATCCCGACTACACCCCTGCGCTGCACAAGGCTATTCCACTGGGCATTCAGCATGTGCTGGCGATGTTCGTTTCGAACGTCACGCCTGCGATCATCGTCGCGGGTGCAGCCGGCTTTGGTTTTGGCTCGAACTCGCCGGACTTCCCTGAGCTTCTCTATCTTATCCAGATGTCGATGCTATTCGCCGGCATCGCCACGCTACTGCAAACGGTCACGCTCGGCCCAGTGGGCGCTGCCCTCCCGATCGTTCAGGGCACCAGCTTCGCCTTCCTGCCGATCATGATCCCGCTGGTAGCCGGCAAGGGGGTCGATGGTCTTGCAGCCCTGTTCGGCGGTGTCCTGATAGGCGGCATTTTTCACGCACTTCTCGGCACCGTGATCGGCAGAATCCGCTTTGCCCTGCCGCCGCTGGTGACCGGCCTGGTGGTCACCCTGATCGGCCTCGCTCTGGTCAAGGTCGGCATTCAATATGCTGCAGGCGGCGTGCCGGCGCTGCAGAACGATCTACCGGAGTTCGGCAGCCTCCTCAACTGGTCGGCGGCCTTGGTGGTGATTCTCGTTACCCTGGCCTTAAAATTCTATGCCCGTGGTATGCTGTCGGTTTCAGCCGTGCTGATCGGGCTGATCGTCGGCTATATCTATGCCATCGCGATCGGCATGCTACCGGTCGCTTCGATTGCCGACAGCTGGGGCAAGGCCGCCGTTTTCGCCTTGCCGCAACCCTTCAAATACGGCATCGAATTCTCGGTCGCCGCGATCATCGGTTTCTGCCTGATGTCCTTCGTTTCCGCGGTCGAGACCGTCGGCGACGTTTCGGGCATCACCAAGGGCGGCGCAGGCCGGGAAGCGACCGATAGGGAGATCCAGGGTGCCACCTACGCCGACGGCTTCGGCAGCGCGGTCGCCGGCATCTTCGGCGGTTTGCCCAATACGTCGTTCAGCCAGAATGTCGGTTTGATCGCCATGACCGGCGTCATGAGCCGCCATGTGGTCACCATCGGCGCGCTGTTCCTGATCGTCTGCGGCCTGATCCCGAAGGTCGGCAGCCTCATCCGCACGGTCCCGATCGAGGTTTTGGGCGGCGGCGTGATCGTGATGTTCGGCATGGTGGTGGCAGCCGGCATCTCGATGCTGTCGGATGTTCATTGGAACCGGCGCAACATGGTGATCTTCGCGATAGCGCTCGCCATCGGCCTTGGCCTGCAGCTGGAGCCGAAAGCCGTCCAGTATCTACCGGACACGCTGCGCATCCTGATGACCTCCGGCCTCCTGCCGGCAGCTCTGATCGCGATCGTCCTGAACCTGATCCTGCCGGAGGAACTCGCGGCCGAAGCCACCGAAGAAGTCTCGGGCGGCATGGCCGGACACGGCGCCGGCAGCCTTGGAAAGGATCCGACCAGCTAGTGGTGCGACCACGTCATTTGGTTCTCAACACGCTCGCTGAACGGACATCGAGCATACCGATCGTAGTGTGTCTTCAACTCAGGAATCCTGCTTCTGTTCGACCAGACTCGGCGGCATACCGTCGATTTTTGACGATAGCGGTGGGCGTAAATGTTGTTGACACTCCCCTAGGGTCTGTTGACAATTAGCCTCATCCTCTTGCTTTTGTCGCAACTATTTGATTCAAAGTCGAAAATTGGGAGAATGACTTTGGATCGATCGGCGTTGAGCGATGCTCAGTGGGGTAA
>JBPCVQ010000312.1:0-8603 GCA_051010395.1 Geminicoccaceae bacterium
CTCAACGACAATCGCGAGATAGCGGAACGGATCAAGCTCGAACAGAAGCAGAAGGACGCGGCGCTCAATCAGCATAGCCGAGAGATAACTGCCCGTCACAAAACAGCACTCGGTGAGCTCGCGACGCTCTACCGGGAGGCCAAGACCGAGGTGACGCGCTCGCTTCGAGCGGAGCTCGCCGCGACCAAGCAGGCGCTGAAGGAGGCGCAGCGGCCGAAATGGAAAAAGCTCTATCGGGAGCAGTGGCAGGAAAGCCGGCAGTTTGAGCGGCAAGACCAGACACTGGTCGGGCTAGTCGGTCATGCGCTCCAGGCCGGGCGTCTCGAAGGCGAGAGCCGGATCGGCGGTTTCTTTAGGGCGATGGTGTCGGCGGAACGGCGTTTGGCGCCACTCGAGGCGGCACAGGCGCGTGCTCGGGGCGAGATGGGGTCGGTTCAAGATACGTGCAAAAAGTAGTCGCAAGCGGATAGTCGAAACAAATCAATATGTTACGCTTCGGTGCAAACTGGTCTGCCGTGCGGCAAAGATCTGACTATGTGGTCGCCCACAAAAGAATTCCTTTGCGGACGCAGATTTAGCGTTCCGTAACACGTTGTAAAGACGTGGCTTTCTGCCTCGCATCGGCAAGCCCTTTTTTGGACACCAACATGACCACGATCGATCGCACCGCTTATCCGCGGTTCCAGCGACGCTACAGCTCGGGCGAACTTCGAGACGAATTTTCGCTCCTGCCTGTCGATCACCGCTTCGTCGGCAAGGCTGCACGCGGGGGCAAGGGGCGATTGACGTTGGCGGTCATGCTCACCTGCCGACGGCGATTTGGCTGGTTCCCGAGGCTGCACCGCATTCCCTCTCAGGTGATCATCCATATGGCCGGCCAGCTTGGACTGAAAGATCCAGCGTCACTGCTTGACGAAACCAAACGCAAAAAGACCATCGCTTACTATCGGGAGGCGATCCGCGGCCATATCGGCGGCAAAGCCTTCGATGAGGCAAGTGCCCGCCATGTCGCATCGATCTTGCGCACCGCTGCCGAAACGATGAGCGATCCTGCCGACTTGATCAATCGTACGATCGAGGCGTTGCGTGATCTCGAGGTCGACCTGCCGGCCTTCAGTCGGCTCGATCGCATCGCCGGCTCTGTCCGCGCCATGGTCCATCGGCATCTTTTCGCAAGCGTGGCCGACGCGATTCCTGAGGAAACCGTCTCTGCCCTGGGTGAGCTTCTTGTTGTGCCACCGCCCGAGCGGACCACGCCGTTCAACCGGCTGAAGCAGTCGCCTGGACCGGCACGCTTGAGCAACCTGCGTGCTTATCTCGTCCCAAAACGCCCCGATGGACCTTTTGGGGACGCGAGAAACACGTGTGTTCCAACTTTGTTCATGTCTACCGTAATTCAGATAACAAACCTTGCGGTGACGCCAAAGACGTTTCTCGAGGGCATAGGATCATTAGCCTGAATTGGTCATAAGATCAGCTTGTCGAACTTTTGGGACACGAATGAATTGAGCCGACAAACGGTTTTTCAGTGCTTGGGGCCGCTGATGGCGGTTGCATAGGTTGCGATGTCGGCAGCGCTCATCCCGAGTTGGCGCGCGGTGTTGGGCCACCCTTTCAAAGCAGCAGCCACATCCTCGATGATGGTGTCGGCTTGATCTGCCCTGAGTGCGAAAAATGAGGCTGCCCGTCGAGCAAGCTCAAGGTCAGCTTCCGGCCCTTCCTCCGATATCCAGGTGGTCAGTTCACGCGTTTTTTCCGCCAGGGGCACGGGGTTCAGATCGTAAGCTGGCGATAAGCGCCAATTGTTATCCTGGTCGTAGAGAAAGCCGTGATTGCGCAAGTGGTCGTCGAGATTACCGACCATCACGCTAAACACGATGCGCCGGAAAAGCTCGTGCAGATCCTCTGTCGGTGCGCTCGAATACATCCTGATGACCTCGGCGATGTCCGTATAGGTAGCGCTATCGCCATCATTGAGACCGAGAAGACTCATGGCCGATAGGAACGGGATGCGCTGATCGCCGTCGCGGTCAAAGCGAGTGATCAACAATACCGGCCGACCAGCGACATTCTGCAGCCTAGTTACGGCGACATTGATGCCGGCCCGTCCGGCCAATGTCATGGCAAGGACCTCACCATGTGGGATACTGCGATCATCGTCGGGTTTCGGAAATTTGGCGATGGCCAAAGTGCCGTCATTGTCGACCACAGCAGATTTGGGGCGTGCGCCGCCAAGAGGCGAGCCTTCGTTCAAAAGGAGCTTCAAATCGTCGGCCGTCTCGCTGTTCGCCTGCACAGCATCAGCGGCGTTGACGAGGGCTGGCAACCGGATCAGTGGCGGCACCCGATAGTGGCCGATGTCGTGATCGAAGGTCTCCTCCCCCTCTTGCTTGTAGCGCAACGCGCCAATCCGGGTTCGATCGTTGATGGCGAGCAGATAGTCGATTTCCGACAGTGAGCGCTCTTCACCCGCCTTGCGAAAAGCGCGCTTGATCAACTGCTGTCCCCAGCGATCGGGCGCAGTATCGCGCAACGCTCCCGGCAGAGCCGACTTTTCGCTGCTCGTATATATCTGTCTCGCTTCTAGAGGCAGATTGGCCGGATCAAGGGCAAAGGCATCGGCGTAGCCGAGCCACTCATCCGCATACTCAAAAACCGAACTCTGACCACGACGTTTGGCAACATACCGGCACCGACCGACCAGACGCGTCTCGCCGGCATGATCGATGTAGATTTCGATGATGTCGGTCACGGTCGCGTGCTCTTGCGGCGGCGCGGCTGGACTTTCTTGGGTAATCGATCTTCGTCGATATCCAGTCCCAAGGTGTCCGTGCGCCGGTCGGCCGCATCACCAAGCCTTTCGACCAGCCCGAGGATTGCCAGCACCGTTGCGTAGATCCCCATGGAGACCGACGGGTCGCCATGCTCAACCTTGTAAAGCGTACCACGGCTGATGAAGGCGCGTTCGGCCATCGAGACCGTAGAGATACGACGCTTTTTGCGGGCGACCGCGATGTCCTCGCCAAGTTTGACGAGGGCTCGATGCGCGGCCCTAGGCAGGGTATCGATCGCTTGGGTTCTCACCATTCGTCTCATATTGAGGTCAATGGATGCTTCTTTGTTCATTATATAAGACATTATAGCGGAAGTTCAACAATCGCAGAACGTCGATGCGACATCGGCCGAGACTTATCCTTGGAGCCCTTGCTCAGTCACGGTTCCCTTAAGAGATTCCTCAGGCGGCCAGCTTCATGGGTTTTGGCGCTCGTTCCAATCGATGTTGACGCCATGGCTCGAGAGAAACTCATCGGCCATGTCGACGATGCGCTGATCACGGAATCGGTAATAGGCCTGGATCACGGCCTCATCACGGATGGCCTTTTTCCAGCCGCCAATCGATCCAAAATAGGCGTTTCTGACGGCGTCGTGCTGGTCCTCGTCCTCGGTCCAGTCGGAGCGTAGAAAGGCCCTGAGGATATCATGATGCTCGCCGTGGGAGAGGCCGGGGATTAAGAGGAAGTGTTTTGACTCCGCTTCGACACGTTCGCGCATGTCCCGGTTTTCATCGGGGCATAGGCCATAGGTTTCGGCGTCATCGTCTTCCTCGTAGATCCAGGCCAGGTTGCCCGTGACCAGGTCGAGATACGCTTCTTCCGGCGGATCGTTCTGATAGTCGACATCACGCTCAAATGCCATGAGGAAGAGAGCTTGATCGAGTTTGAATGAGCCCATTGATTATCCTCCCCTACTCCACTCAGGAGGCTGACCTCACGCCGCACCTATCGCATTCATCCCGTTCCGCCGAACGACATGGCCGCCCTTTGATAGAAGGCTGTGCATGGCTGCTGCGAGGGTATCGCCAAGCCTTCAATATAACGGACATGCTTGATGTAGGGCGGCACCCGATCCAAAGGGGCAGAATCGCCTTCTTGAAAGGGATAGCCTCCCATTGAGCTGACGCGGCGATACGCCATGGAAACCCGACGGAATTCGGCTCTGGCTTCCTCACGATAGTCGAGCTCAGCCGGGATGAATTGATAGAAATTCATACGCCTGGGCAGCAACCCGGCGATGGGATAGTCGAAGGCTCGAGGCCCGATCTTGATGAGCTCGCCAATCTTGGCGGCGAGCACCTCCGCCCCTCCATGATCCCGGATGGCCTGAGCGGCTTGGCTGATGGCCTCGCCATGAATTCGAGAAAAGAGATATCCCAGCTGGTTCAAGCCGGCTCTCCCTTCCGGTTCGTCTGGGACGAGGGCCATGCAGATATGGCTTTCAGTCGGGCGAAGATCATAGGAGATCAAAGCGACGATACGAAGGAGAGGTTGATAGATGTTGGTAAAGCATCGAAGCTCCGACGTTACGATGCGTCCTTGCCCCGGCTCGAAGATATCGAGCCCAGCGGGCCGGCCCTCCGGTGTGCTGTCTCGCTTCGCTCGGATAGCGCGATCGATCTTGTCCTCATAATGATCATATAGCGCCGCAACGTCCTCGATGGTGGCGCCCTCTTCAAAGGCCGGCATCGGAAAGGGGATGCCTTCTTTTTCAGCTTTGGCGAACAGAAAGGACCAATGGAACCGGACATAATCCTCGATGGTGCGATGTCGGCTCAGCTCCGCTTTGCGCCAAGCACGGTCGTGTTCGTCCTTGATCCAATGGAGCTCTTTCGGGACAGGCTCACCGGCCCATTCTAAACGGTGGATTTCCTGCATCGCCTCATGGGCGACGCCGACATGGTAATCCCAAAGCTCTTCACCGTTGGGATCGTAGGTTTTGAGAACTTTAGTCATGATCGACTTCCTTTCGAGACGTGAGGCTCAGACGGCGGGACGCTCGCCATAGCCATGCTGGGGCGATGGCTGCGCCGTGTCGGTTTGCTGGACCGGCTGTCGCGGCAGGTGCTGGATGACGTCGCTGGCGAAATTCAAAGCGTTGTGCAGGGCTTCGGCCTTACGCTCGCCATAGACGTCGGCGAGGTCGATCCGACGGTAACCGCTAAGCCGAAGGGCGACATGGAAGGCTTTGCGGTAATAGCGTCCGGTCCAGCTGGTCTTGTTGCGGCGAAGCTCGCGCTGCTCCCAGGACTCCTCGTCCTTGGCGCGCTCATGGGCGCGCATTTCGAAGCTCATGCGGGTGGAACGGGCATAGCGGTCGAAACGACGGAATCGTCGTTGCACGTGGATCGCCTCGGGCGTGAAGACGACATGAAGCCGACGGGTCGAGAAGGCCCAGGTCAGGCCGAGGACGATAACAACGCCGATGAACACCACGAAGGCTGACGGCACCAAATAGGCAAGGATGATGGCCTCGGTGGTCGTCACGGCATAGCCGGCGACATGGGGGTAAGCGAGGGTGGCATAGGGATCGAGCAGGGACGTTTTCCAGGCGAGATAGCCAGTCAGCGCGACCAGGCCTGTGATCAAGATCAGCCTCAACCGATCCGAGACTTTGCGGGCATAGGGCGATGTATAATCGGCCACGACCGAGAGCTGTTCGGGCATGACTGAGATCTCTGGCCATTTTCCGACAAGCTCGCGGGCTTGCCCCTCAAGGCGGTTCGCCTCATCGGGCGAGAACAGGGTTTGCTCAGACATGGTCAAATCTCCCTTCAAATGCAGGATGGCGATCGTAATGGACCCGCTGCAGGATCATCGGGTCCTTGCCCGGTCGAATGACCAGCATGCGGGCCAGGTGGTCGTCGCGGCCGAAGAAGCGGCTGATTTCTTCGGCGGTCATGAGGTCATGAACCTCATTCGACCAGGCATCACCGCTCGCCCCTTTCTGGCGGGCGTCATGGGTGAGTTGGGTTTTGCGCTCGACGATCAGCGAGGTTTTGCCCAAGCGTTTCGATAGCCAGTCGAGGGTGGTGACGTCGTTATTGCCGAAGGCGATGATCGCGCCGGAATTGCCGAGGAAGGTTTCCCAGCTTTCCTTGTAGAGGCGCTTCAATTGGGTGAGGTCCTGGAGGACGGTGAAGAGCTTGACACCGAAGCCGGCGATCTGACCTGCGGCCACCTCGAGCTGGCGGAGATGGCCAAGCTGGGCGAATTCATCGAGCAGGAGCAGCACCGGCACCTCAGGCCGGACCGGCGTCCGTTCCATGGCGGACAAGGTGAGGTTGACGAAGAGACGCAGCCAGCGAAAGCAAGTGCTCATACGCTCGGCCGGCAGGCAGAGATAGATGGTCATGCCACCGGCTGCGGTCTTGAGCTCGGCGAGGTCGAGATCATCGCCGGTCAAGACGTCCTGCAACAGCTGGTAGGATAGAAACCGCGTGTGGCGGCGGGCAGTGGAGAGGACCGAGCCCTGCTCGTCCTTGGGGCGCTCGAAGAAATCGGCGGCGGCATCCTGAACCGCGCCGCCGGCCGCGTCATTGGCGGCCATCTCGCGACGAAGGGCGTCATAGCCTTCGAAGGTCTCACCATCGAGCTCGAAATCCGTGCCGCGCATCAGCAGGCGACGAACGGTGATCAGATTTCGTCGGCCGTCATAGGCGGGCCAGGTGGCAATATGGAGGATCAGGCCTTCGATCCAGGCGCGCGCGCTTTCGTCCCAATGAGTATCGCGCTCGCCGCCGGCGACGATCAGGGCATCGGCGATCAGGCCGGCATCCTCGACCAGGGTCGGGCTTTGCCGCTTGAGCAAGGTCAGCGGGTTCCAGGTCGCGTGAAAGCGGGCGGTCTGGCGACGGGTGATCTTGAAGGGATCGAGGACCGCGACGCGTTGGCCGATGGCGGCACGGAAGGCAGCGGTGAGGTTGGCGAGCTCGCCCTTGGGGTCGACCACCAGGACGGAGCCCTGGTAGCCGCCCAGGAGATTAGGAAGGACGAGCGAGATACCTTTACCGCCACGCGATCCCGCGATCAATGAGACGTGCTGATCGGTCTTGAGGCCGATGAGGGTGCCGCCGGTGACATATCGTTCACCTGGTCGCTCCCCTGCCCTGTCCTCGACCATCTCACCGCCGATGACGCCGAGAAAGATCTTGTCCGTGGTGTAGCGAAGGTGGTGTGCGGCTTGGATCTGCTTTGGATCGGCGAAGGCGGCCGCCGGGGTCTGATGCTCGTGCAGCGCCCGTGATGGAACGCCCCTGGGCAGGTCATCGAGCATGGTCTTGTTGCCTCTGACCGTCGGCATTTGTCATTCCTTCGTCGGCATTCCGCAAGGCGGGCCTGGCTGCGTTTGGCCTCTGATGTATAGAGACGTTTGAGCGCCGGAAATTTGTGCGGTGAATCTGCAAAAAACTTCGAGCGTGACTTTTCTGTCACATCAAGAGCCCCTCGATGGGATTGGCATGAGGTCTTTGAGGGGTGCGTCCTAAGGCTTGGTCGCTTTGCTTGACGAGCCTCGCTGGTCGCGAACGTTGTCCTCACCTATATGAAACGGGAGGCGTGATCAGAACGCTGGAAAAGTGGATAGCCAGATATGTTTTTGCTATGCAAAAACCTTTTTCTACACTGGGGCGGCAAGCCGCCAATGCTGCGCATGGGTCCGCCTCGCGGCGGAAGTGTGTAGGAACGGCCTGACATGGCACGACCGAAAAAGACAGAAGAGGAACGGCGAGACCTGCAGGTCAATGTTCGCCTGTCGGCGATCGAGCACGCCAAGCTCGCGTCGCGGGCCGCGGCGGCTGGCGTTTCGCTCTCCGACTACATGCGCCAGAAATCGCTGACCGGCCGGATCAAGGCGGCGCCGGCCGAGGCCGCGTCTCGGCTGCAGGCGCTCAATCGCATCGGCAATTCGCTCTATCACCTCCAGCAGCAGCTCGAGCCCGAGAACGCCTCCCCTGCCCTTGCGACCGAGCTTACGATCCTGATCGAACGCATCGATGGCCTGGTCGCGGAGCTCGCCCTCGATGTTGGGTAAGATCGTCTCCGGCAGCTCGTTCAAGGGAGCGGCGCTCTACCATCTGCACGACAAGCGCCTCGAGGGCGAGAAGGTCCGTCTAACCGACGATCGGGTCGCCTGGACCGAGACGATGAACCTTCGGACATCCGATCCGGAGAAGGCTTGGCGGATCATGGTGGCGACCGCCGAGAACCAGGCAAGCTTGAAAAAAACCGCCGGCATGAAGATGACCGGGAGGAAGCTGACTAAGCCGGTCTACACCTATTCGCTCGCCTGGCATCCGGAACAAAAACCATCTCAAGCCGAGATGCTCGGGGCGGCCAAAGACACGCTCAAGGCCTTAGGCATGGAGGAACACCAGGCGCTGATCGTCTGCCATAACGACACCGCCCATCCGCATGTGCATGTGATCCTCAACCGAGTGCATCCGGAGACCGGGCTTGCCGCCAAGACCAGCCAGGACCGTCTGAAGCTATCCCGCTGGGCCGAGGCCTATGAGCGGGCCGGCGGCAAGATCTATTGCGAAGAGCGGGTGATCAACAACGTCCGGCGGGATCAGGGGGAGTTCGTCAAGGCCGAAAGCGTGCCGCGCCAGACCTTCGAGATAGCCGAGGCGGTGAGACCGGCGCTCAACGACAATCGCGAGATAGCGGAACGGATCAAGCTCGAACAGAAGCAGAAGGACGCGGCGCTCAATCAGCATAGCCGAGAGATAACTGCCCGTCACAAAACAGCACTCGGTGAGCTCGCGACGC
>JBPCVQ010000313.1:0-19461 GCA_051010395.1 Geminicoccaceae bacterium
CGACTTCGCCACCCTTGGAGCCATGCGCCAAGCGTTTGTAATGGTTGTGCACGGCAACCGACAAAACCCGCTTCGCTCGCTCCTGACCAATCACGTAATCGTCAAGAACACCCTTGATCTCAAGGGGGCTAGGTACACCGGCCCGGCTCTTTCCGAGCGATGTCTTATTCTCTTCGCGGATGATGTCCATGCAGAGCTCGACGCATTCATCACAGATGAACACTGTCGGCCCAGCAATCAGCTTTCGGACTTCATGCTGACTCTTGCCGCAGAAGGAGCAGTAGAGGGTATTTTTGGCGTCACCATTGGACTTAGTCATCAAGGCACCGTTCGGACGAGGAGCGTTAGCGTAATTGTAACGACGGCGGACACGCGGAACAACCGCTTATCCGCCACTGTTCGCGTATCAGCGGGTGGCTGACATCGACCAGAGCATGGACGGATAGGCATAACGATTTGGTTAACGTCAGCGCTTTTTCCGCCGCCCCGCCCAAAATCCTTGCCTAGGAGACGCTCGGCCGGGAGTGACGATCAGTCGCTCTCGGGTTTGATCCGCTCGGTCACGACTTCATCCACCAGGCCGAACTCCTTGGCCTGGTCCGCGCTCATGAAGTTATCCCGCTCCATATTCGCTTCGATGATCTTGATGTCCTGCTTGGTATGATCCGAGTAGATCTGATTGAGGCGGGCACGCAGATCCAGAATTTCCCTGGCATGGATCTCGATATCGGTCGCCTGGCCGCGAAAGCCGCCGGACGGCTGATGGATCATGACCCGAGCATGAGGCAGGCAAAAGCGCTTGCCCGGAGCACCACCCGCCAGCAGCAAAGATCCCATAGATGCAGCCTGACCGATACAAAGCGTCGACACCTGGGGACGAATATATTGCATCGTGTCATAGATCGCGAGACCGGAGCTGACCACGCCGCCCGGTGAGTTGATGTAGAAGGAGATATCTTTTTCCGGATTCTCCGCCTCAAGAAACAGAAGCTGGGCGGTGATCACGCTAGCGACCGAATCTTCCACCGGGCCGGTAAGGAAAATGATCCGCTCCTTCAGCATCCGGGAATAGATATCGTAGGCGCGCTCACCCCGGCTGGTCTGCTCCACGACCATGGGTACTAGATTACTCATCAACCGCTCCGTTTCTGATCTGCCCGGATATCTGGTGTGCCCGGAAAAAATGTCAAACGAGGGCGCCTCCGCCCAAAGGCGGATCAGTCCTCCTTGGCTTCGGTCTTGCCTTTGGTCTTCGGCTCGCCTTCGGCCTCCTCTTCGTCGGGGTCCTTCATCAGTTCCTCGACGGAGACCGATTTATCCTCAACCTTGGCCATCTCAAGGACGAAATCGACCACCTTGTCCTCGTAGATCGGCGCCCGCAACTGCTCGACCGCCTGCGGGTTCTTCTGGAAATACTCGAAAACCTGCTTTTCCTGCCCGGGAAAGCGGCGAATCTGCTCCATCATCGCCTGGTTCAGCTCGGCCTGTTCGACCTGAAGCTCATTGGCCTGGCCGATTTCCGACAGGATCAAGCCAAGGCGCACCCGACGCTCGGCGATGTCCTTGTACTCGGCCTTGAGCTCATCTTCGGACTTGTCGGTCTGATCGGGGTTCTTCTTGAGCTCTTCCTCAATCTGCTTCCAGACGGCCTCGAATTCGAGATCAACCATGCCGGCCGGAACCTCGAACTTGACCTCGTCGGCAAAATGATCGAGCAGAGAGCGCTTGACCCGGGCGCGCGACGCATTGCCGTAGTCGTTTTCCATGCTCTCGCGGAGCGCGGTCTTCAATGCTTCGACATCGTCAAAACCCTGACCTTTGGCGAGATCGTCGGTGAGCTCCACTTCCTTGGGCTCGGCGATCTCCTTGACCTTCACGTCGAAGACCGCGTCCTTGCCTGCGAGGTTCTCGGCACCATATTCTGCTGGAAATGTCACCTTGACCTCGACATCGTCATCAACCTTCTTGCCGATCAGCTGGTCTTCGAAGCCGGGAATGAACGAGCCGGAACCGAGCACAAGCGGAAAATCGTCGGCCGTGCCGCCCTCAAACGCCTCGTCGCCAACCTTACCAACGAAGTCGATGGTCAGACGATCGCCGTCCTTGCTCTTCCTGGCTTTGGCGGGTGGCTCATATTCCTGAAAGCGCTTGGAAAAGTTCCCTAAGGCCTCACCGAGCGCCTCATCGGTCACCTCAGCCTTCAGACGGGTGAGCTCGATCCCTTTCAGGTCCACCTTAGGGACGTCAGGAAGAACCTCGAGCTCCATGCTGAATTCGAGATCCTTGCCGTCCTCGAACGACTTCACCTCGATCTTCGGCCGAAGCGCAGGCTTCAGTTCATTGTCATTGATGGCCTGCTGCGAGCCGTCATTGACCGCCTGCTCCAGCACCTCGCCCATCACGGATCGGCCATACTGCTTCTTCAGCAGCGTCACAGGCACCTTGCCCGGACGGAAACCCGGCACCTTGATGGTCTTCTTCAGCTCATCAAGGCGTTTGTCGACGCGCTGTTCGATTTCGGTGGCATCGACCACGACCTCATAAGCACGTTTCAAACCCTCGGCGGATAGTTCCTTGACCTGCATCTCTTTACTGCCCGTCGCCCCTCCCGGCGCACACGCCGGTCGGTTTTGCTGTTAATGGGCGGGCGACGGTGGTGCGGGCGAAGGGACTCGAACCCCCACGGCCGAAGCCACCAGATCCTAAATCTGGCGTGTCTACCAATTCCACCACGCCCGCTGCCTAGTGTTCCGGCACGTTGGATAACGGTCCGGCTGAAGGCGCTTCGTATACCATAGATCCGTAGGCTGCCAACAGGCTTTGCTTACCCGATCGAAAAACAGGCCGATAATTGCCATCCTAATTGCCAAAATCAGCGGTCCGGCCGCCAGGCATCCTTGATCTGACGAGGCAGGCGCCAGGGTCGGATGGCGATCAGGTCGAAGCGGATCGCGCAGCCCGAATGAACCGGATGATGTTGAAGAAAAATCTCCGCCGCTCGTGTTAGACGCAATTGCTGCTGCAGACGAAGCGCTTCCACCGCTCTATCGAACGATTCCCGCGCCTTGACCTCAACGAAGATCAAGAGCGATTGCCGGCGCAGCACGAGATCGATCTCACCCAAAGGCGTTCGATAGCGTGATGCGAGGACGCGAAATCCTTTCAGACGACAACTCCAGGCTGCAACGCATTCGGCGACGCGCCCCCGTCTTTCCGCGATTTGGCGCGACCAGAGACTTCGATCCCCGTTCAAGCTTCCTCGCTCCGAAGTGCCAGGGCTCTTCGGTAGAGCTCCTTCCGAGAGCGATCGGTTATCTTCGCAACCGAAGCAGCGGCAGCCGAAGGTCCCATGGTTTCGAGTGCATGACGAAGCGCATCATCGACGGCCCCGTCATTCTTGCCGCTTGCTTCTGCGCCAGGCGAGCCGACCACGATCACAATCTCACCGCGCGGCGTCTTTTCTTCAGCGATCGTCGCAGCAAGTTCGATAAGGTTACCTCGCCGCACCTCCTCGAATGTTTTGGTAAGCTCCCGGGCAACAGCCGCCGGCCTCGGGCCGAGAACGTCAGCGAGATCAGCAAGCGTCGGCACCAGACGTTTCGCCGACTCGAACCAGATCAAGGTGGCGGGAACCGAAGCGAGCTCCTCGATTGCCCGCCTGCGCGCGGAGGATCGAGGCGGCAGAAAACCTGCGATTAGAAACCGATTGGTCGGCAGCCCCGAAACCACCAGGGCCGCGAGCGCTGCCGACGGTCCGGGCACCGCCAGCACCTCATGCCCCGCTTCGATGACATCACGCACCAGCTTGTAACCGGGATCTGACACCAGCGGCGTTCCGGCATCGCTCGCGAGAGCCACGCTTTCACCCCTCGCCAGGTGATCGAGGACACGCGGCCGCATGCGTTCCGCATTATGCTCATGATAGGGCAGGAGTGAGCGCTCGATGCCCTTCAGCTTCAACAGCTTGCCGGTCACCCGACTGTCTTCGCAGAGCACCAGATCCGCCTGTTCAAGCGTTTCCAATGCTCGTGGCGAACAGTCCCCGAGATTGCCGATGGGGGTCGCCACCAAATGCAAGCCAGCCTTAAGCGACCGCTGCCCGTCTTGCCGGTTGTTCGATTCTATTGGTGAAGGACGTCCTGTCATCGGTCCCCGCTGCTTTGCCATGGCAAGGGATCTATCGGAAAGTGCCGGCTTTTGAAATGCGAGTTCGACGCATACCAAATGCGCGACCTGCCGCCCCACGCGTGAAGTCGCCGGGTAGGTTTCATCCCTTCTCGATGCAACGCGGCTTTGAAAGACCTATCTCCCAGATCCATGTGATCCCGAGTATGCACCATCGCAGAATAAGGTTAACGTCGCGTTAACCGTCCTGGTTTGACCAATCGCCGAGATGTCCACTCACGATCTCGAAGAGCGCTCAGGACCGCTTCGGCCCCGAACAACAGTGGAGAAACACCGCTGCGCCCAAGGATAAACGACGACAGGTTGCAAATTAATCCCAGCCTACCGGCTCGTAGCCCTTATCGCGCAGGCAGCGGTCGACGAAGTTGATGTAGGCGCCACTCGGCTTCGGGCGAGAAAAGATCGAGCGCATCAATCCCGCGGTCGCGCCGGTTGCAGCGCCGAAAGCGGCACCGCGTCCGGCATTGCCGAGCACAGCACCGCCGACGGCACCCGTCGCCCCGCCGGCAACACCGCCGACCGCAGCACCACGAGCACTGCGCCCGGCCTGGTCGGGCGCTGGATTGGCGCCGCCGGCAGCCGCCATCTGCTTGCAGGCTTCGATGTCGCGATCGGCACCTGCCTGCCCGACCTCGTTCAGCTTCGCATTGGGATAGAGCACTGGGGTCGGTGCCGAAGAACAACCCGCCAACAGCAGAGCACCGAGCATCGAAAGTAGGGTTTTCGAACGTCGCATGATGGCATCTCCGCAAGCTCTGGCCGTATGCCGAACACCACGATGGTGTTCCGAATACCGAGACGGTGTCTAAGCGCTGCGCACAATATCGGCAGCGCCTGTTTTCTACCTATGGCTGATCGATATGCCGATCAAGCCTGCTTGCCTTCCGACACTGCCGCCGGACGCATCAAGAGGAGCATCAAGAGGACCACGAAGGCGAGCGCCAGCCCCTCCGGCCAGCCGACCGTCTCGCCCAAAAGCCAGGCCGAGCTCACCACGCCGACCACCGGCACCGCCATCACCCCCATTGCCGCCACATGCGCAGGCAAGAGGCTAACCAGCTTGAAATAGGCGGTGTGGCAAAAAACCATCGCAACGAAAACCGTATAACCAAGGCCGGCGAGCGCCGTCAGGCTATACTCAGAAAAATCCGGAATAGGCTCCAACAACCACCAGCCGATCACGATGGGTAGGCTGCCGATCAACTGCTGCCAGCCAGTGAGTGCCAGGACCGACATGCCGCCCCAGTCGATCTTCTTGACCAGGATCGTCCCGAAGCCCCAGTTGAGAGCGGCGAGCAGCATGAAAATGACGCCGAGCGGAGCGCCGCTTAAATTTCGAAGATCGTCGGCGAGCAAGGTCACCAGTGCCGCCATGCCCGATATCAACGCCAGAACCTGGCGACCGCTCGGCTTGGTTTTCAGAATGTACACGCTGAAAATCGACGTCCAGAGCGGCATGGTATAGCCGATGATGGCGGCGCGGCCGCCACCGGTATGTAACAGTCCGTAGGCGGAGCAGAGATGCCAGCCCGTAATATTGAAAAGGGAGACGAACGCGATCGCTATCAACTTTTCGCGCGGAAGCGCTACGGCCTGACGCGACAGCCAGGTGATCAGGAGCAAGGTGCTCCCCCCAACCGCCAGGCAGAGGCTTCTGAACGTCCAGACCGGAATATCCTGGAGCGCCAGTTTCATCATCGGCCAGTTGACACCCCAGGTGATCGACAAAACGGCGAGAAACAGGAGACCGCCGCCAGACAACGCCGCCCCGCCCGTGCCGGGCGGGGCATGACTTAGTGAGCGTACCATCGCACGTCGGCAACAAGTTCTGAAGGCCTCGGCACGGGGTCAAAAGTCACTGCAGCGGCCGCCTTTTTCCCAATCACCATAGCGCGTCGGCTCCGGGCCCTTCGGCCCGCCGATTTCCTTCGCGTCAGCCGGAGATGGGCCAACAGGCTTGGCAGCCTTGCGATCGGGTCTGGGTGCCTCAGCCTTTGACGGGCCGGATCGATCTCCTGGCACCGATCCCTGGCGCTCGAAGACCGTCCGGCCACGTCCAGGCATCGCTACTCGGCCTTGATCTGCTGCAGCGCTTCTTCGCGGCAGGTTTCGAGGTGCTTTCTCAGGATGTCCTCGTCGACATTAACCGATTTTGCGGCAAGATCGGGTTTCACCTTGTCGAACACGTCATCATCGCCGGGCGCATCGAAATCCGCCATCACCACGTCTTTGGCATAGGCATCGGCGGCATCACCCTCAAGGCCGAGCTTTTCCGCGATCCAAAGGCCGAACAGCTTGTTGCCACGGTTGCGCGCTTTGAACTGCAGTTCCTGGTCGTGCTTGTACTTACCTTCTTCCTTTTGCTTGCGTTCGTCGAAACCAGCCATGGTTACCTTATCCATTTCATGAGATTGTGGGCCTCGGGTCTGGCCACAATATAGGAAGGGTGAGGCCCGGACACCAGCACCGGACCGAGCCAAACGTCGGCTCCGGATCTAAGACCGAAATCGGAAAAGCGACAAGCGACCCATGTGCACCCTCGTCATGCTCCGCCGCCCCGAAACCCGATGGCCACTGATTATTGCCGCCAACCGCGACGAATTGTCGACCCGGCCCTGGAAGGGCCCGGCGCGCCACTGGCCGGATCGGCCGGAGGTGGTCGCCGGCAAGGACATGACGGCAGGCGGCACCTGGCTCGGCATCAATGACGACGGCCTGTTCGCCGCCATCCTCAACCGCCCGGGCACCCTCGGCCCGGCCGAAGGAAAGCGCTCGCGCGGCGAGCTGGTGCTCGAAGCGCTCGATCACGCCGAAGCTCGGCTGGCAGCCGAGGCCCTACAGGATCTCAATCCCGACAGCTACCGTCCCTGCAATCTGGTGATTGCCGATCGCTATGATGCCTTCTGGCTGCGCCATGCCGGCAGCAGCGCCAGCCTGCGTATCCGGACGCCGTCAGGCGTCTGGCGAGAGATCGATCCCGTACACGCCGCGGTTGTCCGTGCCTTCGGTCAAACGCCGTCCGAAGCGGGGGCATCGATCGACATGCCCGTTGCGCCGGCTGAGATTATCTGCCAGCCGATCCCCCCCGGCTTCTCGATGATCACCGCGCATGACCTGAACGACCAGGCCTCGCCCCTGATCGCGCACGACCTACCACGCTTCCAGGCGGCGGGACCGCCCGATCCCGCCAAGGGCGGCTGGCAGGCCTGGATCGACCTCCTCGGCAGTCGGGAAACGCCCGACGGCAATCCGAAAAACGCGATGAACGTGACCGGAGCCGGCGCCTTCGGCACGGTCTGCAGCCACCTCCTCGCCATCCCCGCGATCGGCGAGCCGGTCATGCGCTTCGCCGCCGGCCGCCCGGACGAAACCCCCTTCGAACCCGTCGACATCTCTTAAGTCCAGCAACCGGCTGCCAGACGGCCGGTTGACCGTCGTCGTCGATGCCGCCACTTTCTTCATGAGCATGCACGTATGACCACGAACGCTTTAGATGTAGGATTTTGGAGCCGAAAAAATGCGTTGGGGTAAGGGAAGACGAAGCGCCAATATCGAGGATCGGCGCGGCCGCCGCATGGCCGGCAAGGCGGGCGGCATCGGCGGAATCGGGCTGATCATCGCCGTCGGCTATTTCTTCTTGAGCGGTGATCCGAGCATGCTGATTCGCCAGATCGCAGGCGGTATCGGTGGCGGCCAGCAACAGCAAACCGCCCCCGTTCAGACCAGCGAGCAGGAACAGCAGGTCGCCGACTTCGTCTCCGTGGTCCTCGCCGATACCGAGCAGGTCTGGCAGGGTATTTTCGAGCAGAACGGCCTCACCTACCAGGACCCCACCCTCGTCCTCTACACCGACCAGACCCCGACAGCCTGCGGCACCGGCCAGGCCGCCGCTGGCCCCTTTTACTGCCCGGGGGACCAGAAACTCTATCTCGACCTCTCCTTCCTCGGCGAAATGAAGCGCATGGGCGCAGAAGGCGACTTCGCGCTCGCCTACGTCATCGCCCACGAAGTCGGCCACCACATCCAGACCCTGGTCGGCACCGCCGACAAGGTCAGGCAGATGCAGGCGCGCTCCAGCCAGACCGAAAGCAACCAGATCCAGGTCGCCATGGAACTTCAGGCCGACTGCTTCGCCGGCGTCTGGGCCCACCACGCCGAACGTCAGCGTCAGATCCTCGAAGAAGGCGACATCGAAGAAGGCATCCGTGCAGCAGCAGCCGTCGGCGACGACCATCTCCAACGCATGGCCGGCCGTCGTGTGGTGCCGGAGGCGTTCACCCACGGTTCGTCGGAGCAGCGCATGGACTGGCTGAAGCGTGGACTGAGTACGGGAGATGTGCAGGCGTGTGATGCGTTTCAGGCTTGAGGCTGGTGACCTCCACACTCTCCTGATGGAATCGAAAAGATCGCGACCAAAAGACTCCGTCGACTCGCTACTGTTGCCCGGTTCTTAAACTCGAGCGCAGCGGAAGCCGACGCTGCCGTAGCGATAGGTCACTCCACCCACGTCACGACAAGCACAGCGCAGCCCCTGCACGGCCTCGCTCCACGAACCACCGCGCACGACACGACGCACATTGTCGCCTGAAACACAAGCGCTGCCATCGTCCAACGCTACATCGTAACTGGCGTAATAACGGTCCTCGCACCACTCCCAGACATTGCCATGCATATCGAAAAGCCCGAACGCATTGGCGGGGTAAGCATCAACCTTCGTCGTCTTGTTGACATGGCCTCCGAAATTAGCCTGATCTTTCGTCAACTCGTCACCGAAGGTGAAGCGTGTCGTGGTACCGGCACGACAGGCATACTCCCACCAGGCCTCGCTAGGCAGGATATAGCGAGAGCCGGTCTTCTCCGTCAGCCATTCACAATACTGCCCGGCATCTATCCAGCTGACATTGATCACCGGCCGCCGGTCGCGGCCCCAGCCCCGGTCATCCACCTTCTCTCGTCCGGTCTCGCTACAGAAGAAATCGAATTCCTCGAAGGTCACGGGATAGCGACCAAGCGCAAAGGATTCTTTGATCGCAACACGATGCCGCGGTCTCTCGTTCTCAAGCCGGCCCTCCTCGTCCTCTCGCGATCCGATCGCGAACGATCCGGGTGGAATTACCACCATCTCCGGGCACCAGGGGGCATCGACATCACGAAATACCGTACCCGGTGGTTGGATCAATGGGTCATTGCCGCTCATTCGCGGCAAGAAGTCAGGACCCGGCGATCGATTCGCCATATCGGAAGCGATATTATCCTGTGAACGGTGGGCTTTTATCCAGTTCACGAGATGCGGCAACCAGGCAAGGCTCTCGCCGCTGGCGGCAGCTAGACCTTTCAACACCATCTCGTGAGTGACGAGAAAGTTGGTAGCGGCTTCGATAGTCTGCGTACCGATCGTGGCAACTTCTCTGCCGACCGATGCCGTCATGACCGCATCGCCGATGATTGCACCAGCGGCTGCCGCGCCGACAAAAGCTGCCGCCTTGCCCACCACTGACAGAAAATTCTGATTGGCCGTCCGTGCCGTGGCGGTGTGCCGCTCGGGAAAACGGCCCTGGCCTATTCCCTGATTGGCGGCCACGATCAGGTCTTTCACCTGGTCGGTCACAAGATCGGTACTGTCCTCGACCGCCTGAATGAACGCCTCGGCGGCTTCCTGGAATTCGCCAAGTTCGTCCCGCGTCGCCAGATTCTCATGAGCCAACGCCTGCAACGCCCTTCCATCTTCGCTGGACAGAATGAAAGGGCCATGGAGCCCGATAAGGCTGTTCAGTGCCGCCTGCTGCTCATCTTCGAGGCTCGGCCTCAGCCGATCGACATCGCGGCTAACCGCATCCGCATGGTCATGCAGCAACAGCCCCAAACGCCAAACATCCGTAAACTGGATTTCTTGAACCGGTGGCGAGATCGCGTCCTGATAGGCCTTGATGTCATCGATCAAATAGCCAAACGCATTGGGGTTGATCCCTGCCTGCAGCAATCGATCACACCCGGCCTGCAACCCAGCCTGCAACGAGGCCATTCGCGCCTCATTCTCGATCGAGTCCCGTACATCATCAGGCGCCCGATCGATGAGCCCGTCTTCGTTGATGCGGAAATGAGGGCCTGTGCCTTGGTCGGGAACAAACGGGAGACCTTCAATGGAAGGTTCGTTAGAGAGTCTTTCCGTCATCGTTGAAGCAAGGGCATGGATTCTATCGTAGATTGTTGTTCGACCTCGCTCACCCCTTAGCTGATCGATCAGTGGTCGCCAATCATCGTAGATATAGTTGCTCAGATCGCGGAACTCACCGTCTCCGACTAGGTCTGTTGTCGCTAAGCGGATCGGAAATATGATCGCCTTCGAATGAGGCCTTTGCATGAGACTCAAGAAGTCTCGTGCCTCACGGCGGCAGAGATCACTCTCGAGAAAATTCGGAGTAATCAGTGGGATATAGATCTGAGAATCGGGAAAAACTCGTAAGCCACGACGAGCACTGGCTACGGATTGTTGCCAATAGTCATGTTCAGTAAAGCGATCAAATAGCCTAATTTGAATAGCCTGCTGATCTTCAACCGCCCGAACAATAGCCCTTCCGAGCCATCTAAAGGCATCGCCGTAGTCATTCTCATCCGTGAAACTGTATCCGAGATAGGCAAGTGCATTTATCGGTTCAATATCGATGTCATTGGTCAATGGTAGTCATCCCGGCGTCAATCTGACGAAACAGGTAAAAAAAGTTACGCCTAAAGCGCATCACTTATCAATCTCGCGGCCTATCTCCAAAATCATCCCATCCACCGCCGGCTCGACGCCGTCCGGCAGCTTCACCGCGAGGTCGGAAAAATCCCATTCATGCGACATATGGGTGATGATCGCGCGCTTCGGCTGCAGACGCTCGATCCAGCCGAGCGTCATCTCCAGATGCGCATGGCTTGGATGCGGTTTTTCGCGCAGGCAGTCGACAATCCATAGATCAAGTCCACGCAGCGCCTCGAAGGCACCGGGTGGGAAGCCGCTGGTGTCGGTCGAGTAGGCGAAATTACCGACGCGAAAACCCCAGCTCTTGCCGCGACCGTGCTGCTGTTCGATCGGTCTCACCAGCATATCGCCGACCATGAAGGGGCCGTCCATGGCGATCGGATTGAGACAGGGGCGCCACCAGCCTTTTTCCGGGACGGGCGGCTGGAAGGCATAATCGAAGCGGCTTCGAATTTTCTCCAGCACATCGGCATCGGCGATCGTGTCGATCGGCCGGTTCATCGCATTGTTCAGGCTGCGCATGTCGTCCAGACCATTCACATGATCGGCATGCGCATGGGTGAACAGCAACGCATCCACCCGATCAATCCCCGCCTCCACACACTGCAACCGAAGCTCCGGCGGGGTATCGACGAGGATCGTCGTGTCGTCACTTTGGATGGTGATGGCGCAGCGCCGTCGCTTGTTCCTGACATCATCCGACAGGCACACGTTACACTTGCACCCGATCATCGGCACCCCCGACGACGTCCCACACCCAAGGATGCGTACCCGGATGCGATCCCGCATCAGGGTGAACTTTTACCGTTGGCGCCGTCCGGACGCTCGGCCTTACTGAACAAGCGGAAGAAATTGTCAGTCGTGACCCATTCGACCTCGGCGAGGTCGACTTGTTTAACCTCGGCGAGTTTCGCCGCGATGTAGGGGATGTAGCTGGGCTCGTTGGTTTTGATCTTTCGGTAGGGCGCCGGCGTGAGATACGGGCTGTCCGTTTCCAAAAGCAACCGATCCAACGGGACGTTGGTGCTGGCGATGGTTTCCCTAATCTCCTCGGCGCGCGAGAAGGTCAGAATGCCGCCGAGACCCAGATAGAAGCCGAGCTCGATCGCCTCATAGGCGAGCGCCGGGCTGGAACTGTAGCAGTGAATGACCGCCTCATAGCGCCCCTTTTTGAGCTCGTCCTTCATGATGGCGAGGGTGTCGTCATCGGCGGACCTGGTATGCACGATGAGCGGCAGGCCGCTTTCCCTGGCCGCCTCGATATGCGCGCGAAAACCGTTGGCCTGGTTCTCCGGCGAACTGTTCCGATAGTGATAATCCAGCCCCGCCTCACCAATGCCGACCACCCGCGGGTGATCGACATGCTCCAGTAACGGCCCCGGCCCCGCCGGGCCCTCCTGATCGGCGCTGTGGGGGTGGACGCCAACCGAGCACCAGATGTTCGGATATCGTTCGGCGATGGCGAGGACACCTGGAAACTTCGAGAGCTTCGTGCCGATCGTCTGCATCACCTTAACGCCGGCGGCGTCCGCCCGCGCCAGGACGCCGTCCCGATCTTCAGCGAGCTGCGGAAAGTCCAGATGACAGTGGCTGTCGACGAGCATCAGGCCGCCGCTTCATCCACATAGCGCGGGAAAACGCCCGCAGGTTTCGGCAACGCCGTACCAGCTGAAAGGCCTCCTCGCTCGCTCGGATAGAAGTCTAGCGTCCGCCGCTCGGCGGGAATGGCCAACTGATCGAGGATCTTTTCGGATGCCGCCGGCATGAAGGCCTGGGTCAGCAGCGCCAGCCTGCGGATCGTCTCGGCAAGATTGTAGAGCACGGCGCCCATGCGCTCCGGATCTGTCTTCCGAAGCGCCCAGGGAGCCTGCGCATCGACATAGCGATTGGCGAGCCCGACCACATCGAAAACCGCCTCCAAGGCCTTATGCAGCGCCTGCCTCTCCATATGCTCCCGAACTCTCCCGAGCAGCGCCTCCACCTCCCGATGAAGCGCCAAATCGTCCTCATGCTCCTCGACAGGTAAAGGCCGGGGGGCCTCCCCCCCACAGTTTTTGGCGATCATGGAGAGGACGCGCTGGCAGAGATTGCCGTAGTCATTGGCGAGATCGGAGTTGGTGCGATTGATCACGGCGGTGCGCGAAAAATCACCGTCATTGCCGAAGGGGACTTCGCGCAGGAGGAAGTAGCGGAGCTGGTCCAGGCCGTAGGTGTCGATCAGCTCATAAGGGTCGAGCGCATTGCCCAGCGACTTCGACATCTTCTCGCCCTCAATGGTCCACCAGCCATGGGCGAAGACGCGCTTCGGCGGCCGGAGGCCGGCTGCCAGGAGAAAGGCAGGCCAGAACACGGCGTGAAAACGGAGAATATCCTTGCCGATGATGTGAACAGCTTCCGGCCAGAATTTTTGATACGCGTCCGCGCCTTCATCGGGGTAGCCCAGCGCTGTCATGTAGTTGGTGAGCGCGTCCAGCCAGACATAGACGACATGGGCGGGATCATCAGGCACCGGGATGCCCCAGGTGAAGCTTGTTCGCGAAATCGAGAGGTCCTGAAGGCCTCCTTTGACGAAACTGACCACTTCGTTCCGTCGGCTCTGCGGTGCGATGAAGTCCGGGTTCTCCTCGTAAAAGGCCAGGAGCCTGTCCTGCCAGGCGGACAGCCTGAAGAAATAGCTGGGCTCCTCAACCCACTCCACCGGGGCGCCGGTCGGCGCCTTGCCGTCAATCAGCTCACTTTCGGTATAGAAGGCCTCGTCGCGCACCGCGTACCAGCCGGCATAGCCGCCAAGATAGATGTCACCGGTTTCCACCAGTTTTCGCCAGAGCGCCTGCACGGCTTCTTTATGCCGCTCCTCGGTGGTGCGGATGAAGTCGTCGTTTGAGATGCCCATATGACCAACGAGATCGCGGAAACGCTCGGAGAGCTCGTCCGTAAACACCTGCGGCTCGATCCCACGGTCCTTTGCGGCCTTCTCGACCTTCTGGCCATGCTCGTCCGTTCCGGTTAGAAAATGCACCGCCTTGCCATCGAGCCTGGCAAAACGCGCCATGGCATCGCAGGCAATCGTCGTATAGGCGTGGCCGATATGGGGTACGTCGTTCACATAATAAATCGGCGTGGTGACATAAAACCGGTCAGCCGAAGGCATGACTTCCTCCTAAAAGGGGCTTGCTCCCAGCAGGGTGCCCTCAAGAGATGATGTCGGCTGCACGAAGGGCAAGGCCGCATCGGGAGGGTTCGCCATGGCCGAGAGGATCTGGGCGAGCGCTTGCGCGTGGTCGAGATTGACACCATCGACAGCCGCCGACAGCCGGCCGATCTTCTCCCACAAGCCCCCCCACCGATCAAGTCCCTGGCGAGCCGCCAGACGCTTCACGGTTTCCAGCTCATCGCTGAATAAGGGGACGTCGAGACGGTCGGTCGCTACAGCGATGATACGGCCGAAGACAGTCTGGATCAGATCCATGACGGCCGGAAAGCCCTCCTTCGTGCTCCATTTCGCAAGCGCAGATGCGAGATCGTCGATCGCCAGCGGATCCGGAGGATTGGCGGCAAGGGTGATCACGACCTTTTTGTAAGTGTCGAGCCACTCGCCGCCGGCGAACTCCAGGGCTCGGCCGATGCTGCCCCTGGCCATGGCGACGATCGACGGCCTTGCGGCGGCGGCGAGATCGGGCGCATGCCGGGTCAGCAATCCGGTGAGCATCGCCTCGTCGAGGCCGTGCATCGGCAACTTGGCGCAGCGGGAACGCAAGGTCGCCGCGACCCTGCCGGGGCGATGGGTCACCAGGATCAGAACGGCACCGGACGGCGGCTCCTCCAGTGGCTTCAAAAGGGCGTTGGCAGCGTTCCGATTAAGCTGCTCCGCCCCATCGACGATCAGCACACGGCGCTCGGAAATTGCAGGCGTACTGTGCAGCCGCGCTGTCGCTTCGCGTACACGGTCCACAGGGATTCCAGGCTTCACCTTGCCAGTCTTCGGATCGCGTTCGGCTTCGATCACCGCGAGATCCGGATGGTGACGCCCCGCCACCTGAGCGAACACGGGATGCTCCCGCTCCAAGTCAAGGCCGGAACGGGAGCGAGCTGCCCCTGCCCCACCCGCAAGCAAGATACGAGCAAAACGGTAGGCGAGCGTCGCCTTGCCGATTCCACGCCTGCCGTGAAATAGCCAGCCATGGTGCAGACGGCCAGACGCAAGAGCCTGTTCGAGCGTCCGAACGGCATCGTCATGGCCCAAAAGATCGGGATTTGCAGCTGGATCGGGCAGCGAGGCGTTCTCCGACATCAGGCCACCCTGCCCTTCAGGCTGTCAGCAAACCGACGCAGAACGGCCTGCTCGATGAGTGCGGCGACGTCGCCTTCCGCAGGTGCAGCATCGATCACCGAAATGCGCTCTGGCTCGCGGGCTGCAAGATCAAGAAATCCACTGCGCACGGCCTGGTGAAATCCCGCCACTTTCTGCTCGAAGCGATTAGCCTCGCCGGCAGCCTCGCGCCTGGCGAGGCCAATCTCGATGGGCAGATCGAGCAGGATGGTCAGATCAGGCGCCAGCCGATCGAAAATCGTTCGATGCAGCCGGTCGATCAAATCGAGACCGAGCGTACCGGCGACGCCCTGATAGACGCGGGTGGAGTCGATGAAGCGATCGCAGAGCACCCAACGGCCCTCGGCGAGGGCAGGCTCGATGAGTCGCTCGATGTGATCCTGCCTTGCCGCGAGAAAGAGCAACGTCTCGGTCATCGGCGACCAGCGGTCTGCCTCACCCTCGGTTACCAAGTCGCGGATAGCCTCGGCGCCTGACGTGCCACCCGGCTCTCTGGTCATGACAACGTCAACCCCGGCCTCGGCGAGGCCCGTCGCGAGGCGGCGGATCTGTGTGGATTTACCGACGCCCTCACCGCCTTCGAAGGTGATTAATCGGCCAGTTTCGGTCATATCAACTGCGGGCCATCCGCGGTCTGGAGGGTCAGGAAGGCCCGAAGATAAGATATTCCAGCGCGCCGGTCACCCGTCCGACGAAATCCGCCTTGTCGACACTTTCGCCAGCGAAGACCGGCACCTCCTGGACGGCAACGCCCGGAGCCTCAATCCGAATGTTCGCAAGCTGATCACCGGCCGTGATCGGCGCAGGCACCGGCGTCTCATAGGATAGCTTGACCTTGAGTGCTCGCCTCGCCTGCTGGGACATGGAAATCTTGACGTCCTGATCGATCACCAGCGGCACGGTCGGTTCACGACCAAGCCAGACACTCGCATGTTCGATCGCCTGCCCTCTGGTCATCAGCGCATAATTGCGAAAACGGCGAAATCCGTATTCGAGCAGCCGCTCATTTTCCAACGCCCGTGCTGCTGCACTATCCAGACCGACTGCAACGGAGATCAGCCTTCGATCATCACGAATTGCCGATGCCACCAGGCCGTAACCCGCTTCCTCGGTATGTCCAGTCTTGAGGCCATCGGCTCCTGGCACACGGCCAAGCAAAAGATTGCGATTGGGCTGCCGGATGCCGCTATATTCAAAGTCACGTTCGGAGAACATCTCGTAAAATTCGGGAAAGTCTTCGATCAGCCGGCGGGCAAGCGTCGCGAGATCGCGGGCTGTCATCAGATGGCCGGGATCGGGCCAGCCACTGGCGTTCTTGAACATGCTGTTGGCAAGGCCGATCTCCTGGCCTTTCAATGTCATATCACGGGCGAAATTGGCCTCGCTGCCAGCTAGGCCCTCAGCGACGACGATGCAGGCATCATTGCCAGATAGAATAATGATGCCGCGCAGCAGATCGTCGATGCGTGCACGCTTGCCGACCTCGACAAACATCTTCGAGCCACCCTTTTTCCAGGCTTTCTCGCTGATCGGCAGCGTGTCGTCCATCTTGAGGCGGCCGTCTTTGAGCTGCTCGAGCACCATGTAGGCCGTCATCAGCTTGCTCATCGAGGCGGGCGGAATTTGTCGATCGGCGTTCTTTTCGAATAGAACCTGGTCAGTTTCCAGATCGAGCAGGAACGCCGCCTTCGCATTCGTTTCGAAGACATCTTCCGCTTTCGAAGAGGTAGCATCGACTATGCAAAAGACTAAAGAAAGAACGAGTAGCAGCGACGACATATGTCGTGAATTCATGAGACCATCACCGCATGAGCCTTGTTTTTGAACAATCCAGATGTCGGACAGTGGTTGCCCAACCTGGCACGATCCGGAGGTCAGCGCTTGATGAGGTCGGAAAGCTCACTCACGGTAAGAGCAAAATACGTCGACCTGTTCCAGATCATCAAGACTCGAAAATTGTCGTAAACGAGGTAAGGAGGACCTTCACCTTCATCAGTTTGCAACAGGGACGCATTGAGCGCGACGGTCGGCAGACTCCGACCATTCTCACGCCTTACCCCGAGCGACTGCCATTCCGGCAAAGACTTCACCACCTTCAGCCCATTCTTGCGAGCAGGCGTCCTTTCTGCTGTCGCCAGTTTCACCGGGCGCCCCCAGGTGTATTTGTCGTTCCAGCCGGATTTCGAGAGATAGTTAGCGATCGAGGCGAACACGTCGGGCAGCGTTGTCCAGATATCCCGCCTGCCATCGCCGTCATAGTCGACAGCGTAACGCAGAAAGCTTGACGGCATGAACTGGCACTGACCCATGGCACCGGCCCAGGAGCCTTTCATGCTCTCAACGTCGATATCACCACGATCGATGATGCGCAGCGCCGAGATCAATTCGCGTCGAAACATGTCGGAACGCCTGCCGTCATAGGCAAGCGTGGCCAGCGCCTTGATGACGTGATGGCCGCCCAGAAAAGCACCATAGCTGGTCTCGATGCCCCAGAGCGAAATGATGAAGCGCGGCTGGACCTTATATTCAGCTGCGATCTTATTCAGAAGCGCCCTGTTCTCCTTCAGAAGCTTTCGCCCTTTCTTAATTCGGCTTTCGGAGAGCACACGGCTTCGGTATTGCTCGAAGGTCTGGCGGGTTTCCGGCTGCTTCCGATCGAGTTCGACCACATCCGGCACCAGCTTGAGATCACCAAGCGCCTCCTCGATGGTTTTCTCGGAGATGCCAGCGGCTCGCGCGTCCTCTTCAAGATCCTTTACCCAGGCGGCAAAGGCAGGATCATCCGCCGCGAAAGCTCTTGGAGCCCACTCTATGAAACAGACGCTCCAAGACAGGAGCGCCAAGGCCAGATAACGGCCATACCAACGCCGAAACAACACCATCGCCAGCCTGCTCCCTCAGCCAAAAACATAACTATGGGTAGCATAGAAATGCAAACTATCAACAATCAAGCAAATTCAGTAAACCGTACTTCCTGATATTCAATCAAGAGGATTTTAACAGCTTTCGAGCGTCAGATTAATAGGTCACGGTCACGAGAAGCACGTCAGCATCACCGGAAGAGCTCGATCGAACGATACGTTTCTTGCTGACACTGGTCTTGCCGGCGCTGGAAGGCACGGCAACCCGCGGCTGGAGATTGGCGCTCTTCACGACCTTTTGATTGACCCGGCTGACCACACCTTTCGAGCAGCGCCTGATGATACTGAGATCATTGAGCTTGCGCGCCAGCTTGACGAGCTCACGTTTGCTCTTCGCAATAACCGTGCATGCCTCAATCACCCGGGCACTGACATTCAAGGTAGCACTGGTCTGCGCCTTGAGCGGCAGGGCGAGGAAGATGCCGGCGAATAAGGCGGCCGCCAAGGAAACAGGGCGAAAAAAAACCATGACACCAAGACCTCACTCAAGAAAAACGTGACTCTTTCACTAACCAATAGCCATTGACAATATGACGTTAATTGATGAATGCATGATTATTTTTTTCACTTAATATTTATTATTGTTAATATCTATTCGCCCTCATCATAAATTTTCAACCGTTACAAGCAGATTGTCGCTGTACGGGCCGGTCAGCACCGACTGGCGGGGCGGCACGATGCCGTAAACAGGAATGATCAGCGGCCTTCGACCATCGCTTTCGCCGCTGATCGTCTGCGTTCCTTCCGAAACACCGTCGCCCCAGATCCGACGACGTGCAGGATCGACGAACAGATTGTACTTGAGCTCGGCGCCGTCAGCACCCCGCATCTTGCGAAGGCGATAGCTGCCTACCCCGGAAGAGAGCGCCACACTGAAGCGGCCAGGCTCATCGCAGGTGACGATCACCTCACCGCTGACATTGCCGCCCCGCTCCAGATCCAGCCGCCCAAAATCCACCAGCGACACCGACGCCTCACACTCACCGACGGCGGCCGGGGCGCTGACTTGCATCGTCACCAGGAGGGGTAGGAGCAAGAATGCCAGGCGGGGAAACTGTTGGAAAATATGGGGAAAGTTGGTTATTCGCATCGGATGTCTCCAAGGCTGGCCATGGGTTCGGCAGGCAGGGCCGGCAGGGGGCAACGGTAGGGGGGCAGGCCGGGTTTGCTTACCAGGTCGGAAGCGCCCTTGCCCTCGCCTTTGATGTAGGCAAGTCCTTGATCTGCAACGCGTGCTTCGAGCGTTCCGTCCGAGGTCACCATCTCCATGCCGGCGGGAAGGG
>JBPCVQ010000314.1:0-2521 GCA_051010395.1 Geminicoccaceae bacterium
CTCATGCACCGGCGGTGCAGGTGCCGTATGGATCCTGTATTTCTGCAGGCGCTCCCAGATGATGTCATCAGGATCGTTGACCGAGCGCAGACAGATAACATCGGGAATGCGCGAGACGGCCACTTTATCGCCAGGCTCAAGCTCCTTTACATTCGCCTCGACGATGCTATCGCCCTCAGCCATGGCCGCACCCAGAAGACCTGAAGCAACAAACGACACAACGACGAGGCCACCGATATAGTTTTTTTTCATGGCGCTCTCCTCATCCCCAAAGGTTCTGGTCGACAACGCGGTCGCCAGCGGCGACTTGCCCGTTTTGCGGTCGAGCCAAACCGCCGGAAGCATCCGGATCGCGATAAGGTCCGACGCGGGCCTCGAGTTCGCCGACTTGACCGTCGGCCCAGACAGGCAGTTCCTCGGCGAGCTGCGTGATCGTCAAATCGAGATCCTTGACCAGACCGCTTCGCAAACAAGCCCCCACAGTTCGCAGCATCGGCGCGAGATAACGATACAAGAAATCCCGCTCTGCGCGTCGATAAGACGACGGATCTTTGCCTTGTCCAAGAGCGTTCGCTTCCAAATGCGAAAGCACCGCCATGAACTCCAGCATGCTCGCCAAATGATCTGGTTCGTCGGTGCGTCCCTCGTCCTCAGTCGCCGCCTTGAGCCCGAAATGGCGATAGAAGGCGGTGATGTTGAGCATGAAAACCGGGCGCGCATGACCAGCCAGCAGCCTTTCATGATCGCCGGCGAGCAACGAGGCGATCGGCTTGCCCTTGGGGCCATGCAGAAAGGCGGTGATATAGCCCGCTTCAAAATCCTTGAAATCCGATGACGGCCGGGCCGTCGGCCTGTGCCGGCCTGTGATCCCCGACCAGGCATGATCGAACGCCCGATGAAAGTCGCCGCTCGCAAATGCAGCATGCATCTCCGCGGTCGGATGGCTAAAGGCGAGTGCTGCAAGCCGCCAGATCGTCTCCTTGGCTGCGGCGCGTTCAGCGCTGTCACCAGGAGGTGGGTTGAGTAAGGGGGCCGACACCTTGTCGGTCAGCTCAGCTTGAACATTTCGGCGTGGCGATAGCCGATCAGCGTGTCCATCAATTCGCTGTCTTCGCCGTCCGTCTTTTTCTGACGCTCGGCACTCAGCACATCGAGAGCGCCCTTGACGCCATCGCCGAACAGGCTCTCCAGATACTCGGTCGGCACGCGCGATTCGGCCGTGACTGCGCCATCCTCGCCGATCTTCGGCGGTGACAAGGGCGGTACGTAGAAGACGTTCGGCTTGGTGCCCCATTCCGGATGCAGCGGCAGCGCCACCTTGTATTTTTCAACGAGAAGATGGATGGGGCCGGCTTCATCATCTCGATAGCCGATCCAGCGGATTCGGCCGACGCACTGCTTAGCGCAGGCCGTGGGCAGCCCCTTCTCGATGCGCGGGTAGCAAAAAATGCATTTCTCCGACTTCGAGATCTCCTCGTTGAAATAGACCTTCTTGTAAGGACAGGCGCTCACGCAATAGCGATAGCCGCGACAGCGTTCCTGGTCGATCAGGACGATGCCGTCCTCCTGTCGCTTGTAGATCGCGTTCCTGGAACAGGCAGCGAGGCAGGCCGGGTTCTCACAGTGATTGCAAAGACGCGGCAGGTAGAAATAATAGCTGTTGGGATAGTCGCCTTCGCCTTGATCCTCGTCCCAATTGGCACCCCAAGTCGGCTTGACGTTCGGGCGCAGCCAGGGATCGGTGCCAGACATCAGGGCTTCTTCGTAATTATACTCCCAGGGAACACCATAGTCCTCTGCACTAGGCTCGGTGCCGAGCTTCAGCGCACCGTCCTCATCGAAGCCGCCGCCCATATCCGCATAGTTCTTCGGGTAGCCGGTGCCGGGCATGGTCTCGACATTGTTCCAGTACATGTATTCGCGGCCATTGCGATTGGTCCACTGCAGCTTGCAGGCGGACGTACAGGTATGGCAGCCGATGCATTTATTGAGATCCATGACCATGCTGAGCTGACGTTTCACAGCCATTGCCGTTCCTCCATAAGGCCTGTCCGAGGGCACATCACTATCGTCCCGCTCACGCGGACTCGACGTCGACGCTGCTCTCATGCGCCAGCTGATTGGCGTTATATTTCCATAGCTTGAAGCCGAGATGCCCCCACCCGCCGCAGAGCTCAAGCGGTTGGATCAGGGTTGCCATGGCGTTGTTCATCGGCTTGTTCTGCTCGTATTGGTGGGGCTCCCAGCCATGCTCCATCATGATCGAGGTTGTTGGGATACTCGGGTAGAACTTCGCCTGCGCGAAGAACTCGCCGATGCCGTTGAAAACCCTGACCCGGCCACCATCGGTGATGCCGCGCTCGGCCGCGAGCTTGGGATTGATGTAGATGTTGGGTTCGCCGCGCTGCAGGCGCATCATGAACTTGTTGGAACGCCAGTTGGAATGAATGCCCCAGCGGGTGTGCGGCGAGTAGAAGGAGAGCGGATAGTTCGAAGCTTCGCGCCCGGCATGATGGCGCGC
>JBPCVQ010000315.1:0-7129 GCA_051010395.1 Geminicoccaceae bacterium
GTGTAGAGGAACCTGATAAGCATGGGTGACACGCCCTGGCTTGGCACGTTGCGATCATGAGGTCCGTGCAACCTCCGAAAGGCGTCATCGAGCCTTTCGGGGGTCAATCTCAAATCGGGGTCGTTGAAGCCCAGCCGGTGGGCGGCTTCGATCCAGAACTTCGCGGCATCAAGTTGAGAGCGATGTTCATCCATCATGGTCTGAGCCTTTTATCGGTGGTGGTGTGCCGGGCATGATTGCCCTCTTAAGACTCAGATCCCTGAAGCCTCCGTTTCATGCCTGCTTCAGCGGATTTTTTTTGATCGCCTCGGTCAGGATCGAGATGGAATGGCCTGATTGTCGTTGGGAGGCAGGTCATTGGAGCGAGGCGCTAATTTTCCTCGAGGGCCGAGGCCGCGCGAAGCGTGAAACACTCTCGAACCGCATGAAGAGCGACCATGGCGACGCGCTCATCTGGCAAGATCAGTGGGCAGAGAAGGTCGACCTAAAGGAGAGCCGATATCTCCTCATTCAGTATTTTTCGGAAAAAAATTCGACAGGGGAGGGCATGAAATATGCCGCTCAGGGATCTCTAATAATTAGAGCAGCAGAAGCAGCGAGGCATCATGCGCCCAATCCACAGAAGTTCGCATCTTTGCTTAGAAATCGTCAAATACCTGGCAGGTCGGTGTGTTGATGCCGCTCGGTCCATCGTCGAAATCCACGAGCTCAGTTGGCTGTTCAGCGAAGGCACCACCACTAGCTCGCATTCAAAGACGCGTCTGCGTGAACTGTTACAACCGAATAAACCCGAGACATCACCATGACAAACACATTGAAAACCGGATCGTATGAAGATCGGAGGGTGATTTCCGAATGCGAGGCAGCAAAGTATTGCTGTTTATCGGTGGTCCATTTTAGACGCCTGCGCCGAGAACGGCAGGGACCCCAATATGTGCGCATCACGCAGAGGAGAATCGGCTATCGTTTGAAAGACCTAGCCGACTGGATCGATCAGCGCCTATGTAGCTAATTGATTCAGTTTCATTGCGATCCGCAATGGCAGCATTATCGACGTGGCACCATGCACGGTTGTGACTCTCTAGAATTGATCTTCAACTAAGCCGAACAGCGCTAAACTCTGGCCGCAGCAGCCCATTGATGCTTATGGGCAACAATGCTGCAAGCAATAGCCTCCACCAAATTGATCCCAATATGCTCCCAAATTCGGCATTCCCAAAAGTGTTTGGGAGCAAAATCCGTCTAACCCGTTGAAAGGATTGGCGCGCCCGGGAGGATTCGAACCCCCAACCTCCTGATCCGTAGTCAGACGCTCTATCCAGTTGAGCTACGGGCGCCGGGAGAAATTAGCAGGGGCGTATGTAGCGGGTTCTTGGGGGTTGGGCAAGGGGCCGGAACCGGGCAGTCAGCCTTTTTTGAGCTCGGTCTTCAGACGTTCCGCCAGCTCTTCCGGCGTGGCGTTATGATTGAAGTGGGTGACGTAGGCGCCGTCCGGGCCCATCATGTAGATGAAGGTGGAGTGATCGACGGGGTAATCGTCGCCTTCGTGCTCGGGGATATTGTAGTAGATGCGGTACGCCTTGGCAGCGGCGGCGACCTGCTCGTCAGTGCCGGTCAGCCCCATCATGCGCGGGTGGAAATTCGGGACGTAGTCGGCGAGACGTTCGACCGTGTCGCGCTTCGGATCGACGGAGAAGAAGACCGGTGTGATCCGCTCGGCCCCGGTTTCGTCCAGAAGCTCGAGTGCTTCGGTAATGGTGCTGAGGCCGAGCGGGCAGAAATCGGGGCAGAACGTGTAGCCGAAATAGGCGAGCATGAACCGGCCTTCGAAATCCTTCTCGGTGACGGGTTTTCCGCTCTGGTCGACGAGCGTGAACGGACCGCCGATCAGCGCCTTGCCGCCGGCATCAGTCGTGCCTTTCGATATCAAGATCGCGCCGAGCGCCCCTGCCAGGATGAGGACGGCCACGGCGGCAATGATCAGAAATCGTGTCGGCATGGGCTTGATCGTCCCTGGAAGTCCCGCGTTGACCGAATGTTTGGCATATGGCAGCGCCCCGCCATGGGAGCAAAGGGACTTTATGTCACCCCTTCGATGGTGTGCGTTTCGCTTTTGGCCGCATCGCCGCCCAGTCCTCCTCGCTCATCACATCCTGGAGAAAGCTGAACTGGCCCGCACCCTTCAGCCATTCGCCACCATCGATGGTGATGACGTCCCCGTTCACATAGCCGCTGCCATCGGCCATCAGAAAGGCGACGAGGTTGGTGAGCTCTCGGTGCTCGCCAGGCCGTTTCAGTGGATTTCGGGTCTCGAAGCCTTCAGCGATCTCGGCGTTCGGCACGAGACGATCCCAGGCCCCCTTTGTCGGGAAGGGGCCGGGGGCGATGGCGTTCAGGCGTATGCCGCGACCACCCCATTCCACGGCCAGGCTCTGGGTCATGGCGAGCACGCCCGCCTTGGCCATGGCTGACGGCAAAACAAAGGCCGAGCCTGTCCAGGCATAGGTAGTGGTGATGCTCAAGACCGTGCCGGCATGCTCCTTGTCGAGCCAGCGCCGGCCCGCCGCGAGGGTGCAGTTGGCGGAGCCCTTCAAGACGATGTTGACGACGGCGTCGACCGCGCCTGGCGAGAGCTCCTCGCTCTTGGCGAGAATGTTGCCCGCAGCATTATTGATCAAACCGTCCAGCGGCTGCTGGCCGAAAAGTGCTGTCATCATCGCCTCGACAGCTTCAGCGTCCCGGATGTCGCAGCGATGGGCGGTGATCTTGCCGCCGGTTGCCTTTCCGAGTTCGTCTGCCGTTGCCGTCAGCACCTCCTCCCGCCGTCCGCAGATTGCAATTTCAGCGCCGAGTTCCAGAAGATGTCCGGCCATGCTCTTGCCGAGCCCGGTGCCGCCGCCGGTGATCAGAATGCGCTTGCCGGCAAGAAGATCATCTCGAAACATTTTTGTAACGTGCCCCGTTCTGATAGGTGAGATCGAAGCTTAACCGAGTGGAAGCCAGCGCGAAATACTGATGTTCTTGCCATTCGAGGACTGGAGAGATCTGTCGCGGCGTCCGTGCCGGCGCGCCCGCGGCGTTCAGCCCATCGCGGCCCGCGATTCGCGGCGGGTGTTGTGGAGGGCGCCGGCGGCGATCAGGGCGCCGCCGAGCCAGACCCAGATGTCGGCTGTTTCGCCATAGGCGATGAACGCGATGATGGCGACGAAGGGCAGACGCAGATAATCGAACGGCAAGACCGAGGTGGCGTCGGCCATGCTGATGGCGCGGGTCAGACAGTAGTGGCCGAGGGTACCGACGACACCGAACAGGATGGCGAGTCCCCAGAGCTCGAGGCTTGGCCATTGCCAGACGAAGAGGGCGGGAACCAGTGAGATCGGTGTCAGGAAGAGGGGGAGATAGATCACCATCGCCGAGGTGGTCTCACTGCGCGACATATATTTCAACAGCACGGTGCTGCTGCCCCAGACAAGGGCTGTGACGATGGCCAATATCGCCACCGGATTGAGGGCGGCGATGCCGGGGCGGATGATGATCATTGCGCCCAGAAAGCCGAGCGCGATTGCCAGCAGGCGGTGGCGGTGCATGATCTCCTGGAGGAAAAACACGGCAAGGATGCTGGTGAAGATCGGGGCGGTGAAGCTGAGTGCGGTCGCCTCGGCGAGCGGCATCCGGGCGAGCGTGTTGAACCAGAGCAGCATCGCAGCAATGCCGAAGAGGGCGCGGATCACATGCAGATGAGGGCGCTCGGTGCGAAGCGCGCCTGGCCCTTTCCGGATCAGCCAGGGCAACAGCGCCAGGAGACTGAAGCCGTTGCGAAAAAAGACCACCTGGAGCGGGTCGAGATGGTCGGTGAGGTGGCGGACCAGGTTGATCATGACGGCGAAGAAAGCAGCACCCGCCGACATCCATAGCGCACCCTGCACCGATGGCGGCAGGGCCGCGGCCGATGCATTCCATTTGCTCAAGGATTTCAGCATGGATCTGTCATAGAGCATTGGCGGCCTTCGATGACAGATAAAACAAGATGGGTGGCTGCAGCGAGCTTTCACCATGCTGTGACTGCGGCGCCTCGCCTTGAGCGATGATCATCGCTCCGCTTGCCATCAAGGAGCAAAAGAGCTTTCCTCGCCAGGTACAATCTTGTGACGTCGACACCCTGTCAGGACGATCTGTTCATGGCGACCAGTACGGAGGCTGGCGAAGCGAAGAACCGAGCGGCAATACCAATGCGGCGGTTTCTGGCGCGTGCGGCTCGGCTGGCGCTGCCGGCTGTTCTGGCCATGATCATCCTTTTCCTGATCGGTTTTCTCGGGTTCGTGTCTGCCTCGATCGGTCTCTTAGTGGGCTTTGGTTTCGCCACCCTGCTCGCCTTTGCGCGTGAGCGGCGTCTTTTGGTGGTCGAACGTCAGCTACACGGTCTGATGGCCAGCGCCGAGCCGGAAAATGGTAGCTTCGAGCTCTTGAGTGGGGATGCGCTGCCGGTCATGGCCGAGAAGGTGGAGCAGAGCCTGCAGGGAATGCGCGCTCGCCAGCGCGAGCTTGATCGTACGCTTTCGACGCTGATCGACGTGCTGCCGGATCCACTGCTGCTGGTTCAGGCCGGTCGCGCTGGTCGTTTTGTCGAGCGCGCCAATCTTGCGGCAAAACAGCTGTTCGAGCGGGACAGCACCGGGCAGCCGATCGAGAGCGTGATGCGCGATCCCGGTTTTCTCGCCGCTGTTGACGACGTGCTCGATGGCAGCGACGAGACCGAGATCAATCTCGAGCTCGCCGGCCCGCCGGTGCGCGCCTTCAGCGGCCGCATCGCCCCTTGCCGCTGGTATGAGCGCCCGGCCGCACTGGTCAGCCTGCGCGAGCTGACCGAGCAGGTCGCGATCGAGCGCATGCGTTCCGATTTCGTCGCCAATGCCAGCCACGAGCTCAGAACGCCGCTTACGGTCATTCGCGGCTTCGTCGAGACCCTGGCGGGGGTGGCGAAGGATGATCCCGATGCCCAGGCGCGTTTCCTGAAGACCATGGGCGCCGAAACCGAGCGCATGTCCCGCCTGGTGGACGATCTGCTTTCGCTTTCCAAGATCGAGCAAAATGAGCATGTGACGCCGGATGATCGGATCGACGTCACCGAGGTGATCGGCGCCGTGGTCGATGCGCTCAGGCCTTATGCGCGGGAGCGGCAGGTTACGCTGACCGTCAACGCAGTGGGCGACCCACCGGCGGTGCTTGGCGATGCGGATCAGCTCAGCCAGCTCTTCACCAACCTCATCGACAACGCGATCAAATATGGCGGCGAGGACAGCGTGGTCGGCATCGCGGTTCGCCTGGTCGAGAGAGCTCCGCCGGGCGCAGGTCCGCTCACCGGCCGCCCCACGATCGAGGTGGTGATCAAGGATCAAGGGGAGGGCATCCCGGCCGAGCATCTGCCCCGGCTGACGGAGCGTTTTTTCCGCGTGGACCCGGCACGTTCGCGCAGGCTCGGAGGCACCGGTCTTGGCCTTGCGATCGTCAAGCACATCCTGCGTCGCCATCGCGGCCATATCGCATTTGCAAGCGAGGTCGGCGTCGGCACGGAAGTGACGGTGCATCTGGTCACGGCATGACCCATGCCATGGGATGGCCCCCTGCCATGGGATGACCGTTGTCATCAATCTGTCATGGAAACGTCACATAAGGGTGATGGTCGATCGTCAATATCCATGGCGTTCGAGCAACGAAGTATCGGGAGATACACACAATGAGAGGCACCACCTTCGCTTTCGCCACCATGGTTGCCACCATCGCCCTGGTCGGCGCCGCAGAAGCGCGTGATCAGATCCGCATCGTCGGATCATCAACTGTCTTTCCGTTTTCCACCGCGGTCGCCGAGCAGTTCGGCCAGACCAGCGATTTTGCCACCCCGGTGGTCGAGAGCACGGGCTCCGGCGGCGGGCTGAAATTGTTCTGCGCCGGCGTCGGCGAACAGCATCCGGACATGACCAACGCCTCTCGTGCGATCAAGGACAGCGAGATCGAGACTTGCGCCGCCAACGGCGTAAAGGACATCACCGAGGTTCAAGTCGGCTTCGACGGTATCGTGCTCGCCAATTCGAAGGCCTCTGATCAGGTCAGCCTGACCATTCCGCAGATCTGGATGGCGCTGGCCAAGGAGGTCCCGGTCGACGGCGAGATTGTTTCTAATCCCTACACTCATTGGAACGAGATCGATCCTGGCTTGGCTGACGCCAGGATCGAAGTGCTGGGCCCGCCGCCGACGTCCGGCACCCGCGATGCCTTCGTCGAGCTGGTCATGGAGACCGGCTGCGAAGCGTTCCCCGAGGTCGCAGCGCTCGAAACGTCGGACGAGGACATGTTTGAAAAAATTTGCGCCACGATGCGTGAGGATGGCGCTTTCGTCGAAGCCGGTGAGAACGACAACCTGATCGTGAAAAAGCTCGAAGCCAATCCAGCAGCGCTCGGCATCTTCGGCTTCAGTTTCCTGGATCAAAACCTCGACAAGATGCAGGGCAGCCTGGTCGATGGCGTCGACCCGACCTTCGATGCGATCGCCGATGGCGACTACCCCGTGTCCCGCTCGCTCTTCTTCTACGTCAAGAACGCCCATGTCGGCGTCATTCCCGGCATCCAGGAGTTCGTCGAAGAGTTCACCAGCGACGGCGCTTATGGCGAGGACGGTTATCTCGCGGACAAGGGTCTGATCCCGCTGCCGGAAGAAGATCGCGAAGCCGTGCGTGAGCAGGCGGTGAGCCTGACGCCGATGTCCTGACGATGAAGGGTTTTCGGAGGTGCCCTTCGGCGCCTCCGGCCCCGTAGATCAACGTCGACGGAACCAAACAAAAATGATCACCACCCTCATCATTCTGTTGATCGCAGGCGTCGCCTATTTTTACGGCTGGCGCCGCGCGCTCAATGTGAGTGGTGGTCGTGTTGCAGTCCTGCACTCGTTGCCGGGGCACTATGCCTGGTACACGGCTCTGCTTGCCGCGGGCCCCGCTCTGGCGCTCTGGCTCGGCTGGTGGATCTTCGGCGATCTGATCCTGAAGTGGATCATCACCGCCCGCCTGCCGGAAGACATCGCCGGCCAGTCCTCCGCGATGCAGAGCTTCTTCTTCTCCGACGTCAAACGCCTGGC
>JBPCVQ010000316.1:0-10788 GCA_051010395.1 Geminicoccaceae bacterium
GGCAAGAGCAGGCGAGCTCGGACTCCCAGGATCGCATGGACCAGACCATCATCATCAAGCAGGGTGGTTAAGAAAAGGTTGATCCCAACAGCCTGCAGGCAGATCAACCCGATCTCATTTCGCTCCAGTGCGCCGAAGCGGCGGACGACCTCTTCCCAAGTCAAGGCGACCCGCCTCGGGTAGACCGTCCGCCCTGCGGACTAGTAGTAGCCGGCGCGTTTCAGGATTTTCTCGGCGCGCTCGGCGGCGTCGGTCATGAGCTGCTCGACATCACCGCCGGCAGCGGCTTCGGTGATCGCTGCGGACAGGATGTCGCCGATCTCCGGCCATTCCGCGATTTGCGGCATGATGTCGGATTCCTGCAGCGAGCCCCAGGCCGCTTCCTGGATGTTGTCGTTGGCCGCATTCACCTCCGGGTCCTGGAGGTTGGCGACGTGGGTCACGACGTTGTTGACGATCGGCTTGCCGGCGACCTCGCGCACGGTGGCATTCGCCTTTTCCATCTCGGGATTGGAGAGCCACTTCAGGAATTCCCAGGCGGCGTCCTGGTTCTTGGAGTACGAAGAAACCGAGAACGGCATGGAGATGGCGTAGGTTACCGAGCGGTCCTGATAGGTCGGCAGGCCCGTGAACGCCACTTGCTCCTTGGTGAGCGTCGAGCTTTCGGGGTTGGTCATCGGCGAGTAGGCCCACCACCAGACCGGGATCATCGCCGATTTGCCCTGGGTGAAGCTCTGGCGCGCGTCCTGCTCGACGAAGGAGAGGGAGGCGGGGTTGGTCACCTTGTGCTCGGTGTGCAGCGCGATGTAGTCCTTGGTCGCCTGGATGCCCGCCTCGGAAGCCCAGGTCGGCTTGAAGTCTTCGTCGAACACGTCGGCGCCGGCGGACCAGAGGTAGTTCAGCCAGATGAACAGGTTCTGGCGATTGCCGTCATTGTGATAGTAGAGCGCCAGCGGCTCGATATCTTTTTCCGCAGCGCGGATCGCCTCACCTGCTGCGATGACCTCATCCCAGCTTGTTGGCGCCGCCAACCCGAGCTCGTCGAAGATGTCCTTTCGGTAGAACATCAGCATCGCGTGGGCGCGCAGCGGGAAGCCGAGGGTCTTGCCTTCGAACTGTGCAGACTTCGCGAACGCGCCGGGATAGCGGTCCATCGAGATGCCGTCGCGCTCCATCCACTCGTCGATCGGCTGCAGCCAGTGCGCGTTGGGCGGACCCCAGCTGTCGAGGTAGTTGACCACGTCGAAATTGCCGTCGGCGGCGACACCGACCGAGGCGACCTTTTCCTGCAGTGCCGTGAACGGGATGAACGTCCATTCGGTCTCGATGCCGGTCAGCTCAGTGAATTCCTCGTCTCTGAGCATAAGCCCGTCGAATTGCGGCGTGACCACGGAAAGGATGTTGAGCTTGGTGCCTTCGAACGGTTTGTCGGGTGTCAGATTGTAGGGAAGATCTTCCGCCAAGCCTGCGCCCGCGAGCCCGGAGGCGAGGGCGGCGCCGGCAATCGCCGCAACGACGTCTCGTCTGGCCAATTTCATTTTGTGTCTCCCTGTACGGCCTGGATGATCGCTTGTGTTGTTTCTTCAGGACTGAAAACGTATGCATCCATGCCTAGCACTACAGATGTCATGGATCAAGAATGCCATGATCGAAATCGGACTTCAACGTGAATGAATATCGGTAGAGCGGGATGTCGATCTGGGGTAAATGAGAAGCTTCGCAACGTATTGGGCGGCGATCTAGAAAATTCTTGCCAAGTCACGAAAGCTGCGCCTAATGTGACCGCATACCTATGCAAATATCCAAGCGCAAAACGAACGCCGGGGGCAGTCATGGCCGAGATTCAGCTGCGGAATATTTCGAAGCGCTGGGGCAGTTTCGTCGGTGTCGACAATTTCGATCTTACGATCGCCGACCGCGAGTTTCTGGTGCTGCTGGGGCCGAGTGGCTGCGGAAAGACCACGACCATGCGCATGGTCGCCGGGCTTGAGGAAGCGACTGACGGCGACATCATGATCGGCGGCCAGGTGGTCAATGACCTCGATCCGAAGGATCGGGATGTCGCCATGGTCTTTCAGTCCTATGGCCTCTATCCGAACATGAATGTCTACGAGAATATCCGCTTTCCGCTCAAGGTCCGGAAGGTCGACTCCGCCACTCATGATGAGCGGGTCAAACGCGCCGCCGAGATGGTCGAGCTTACCGATTTCTTCCACCGAAAGCCGGCCGAATTGTCGGGCGGCCAGCGCCAGCGCGTGGCGCTGGCACGTGCAATCGTGCGCGAGCCGACCGTCTTTCTGATGGATGAGCCGCTCTCCAATCTTGATGCCAAGCTCCGCGTCTCGACCCGAGCCCAAATTAAGAACCTGCAGCACGAGCTCAAGGTCACCACCATTTACGTCACCCATGATCAGATCGAGGCGATGACACTTGCCGATCGCGTCGTCGTCATGAACCGCGGCGTCATCCAGCAGGTCGGTACGCCCACCGACATCTACGACCACCCCGCCAACACCTTCGTCGCCGGCTTCATCGGCTCCCCTGCCATGAACCTCATGGACGGCCGGCTGGAAGCCGGGATCTTCGCGAGCGAGAATGTGCGCATCAAAGGTTTGAACGGCCCTGATGGTCCGGTGACGCTCGGCTATCGTGCTGAAGATGCGGCCATCGGCGCTGGCGAGGGACAGGTCGAAGCCCCCGTCTACACGATCGAGCTTTTGGGCGATGCCACCATGATCACCGTGCGTGCCGCCGGCACGTTCGTCTCGGTCAAGGCCGGCAAGGACTATCGCGCAGAAATCGGCGAGCAGGTGACCATCGCCATCGATCCTGCCATCTGCCATCTTTTCCATCACGAGACCGGCGAGCGGATCGATGCCGCGTGACGCCTGTCCATTCCAACACGCCTGATACGTTCCCATGGGAGGTTTGAGATGTTGAAGAAACTCTTGCTTGCAAGCGCCATGTCGCTGGCGACGACCACCGTCGCCTATGCCGATTGCGCCTTCGAAAACGATGTGCCGGTCAAATCGCTGTCCGCCGGTTTCGAAGCCTGGAAGGCGGTGACCGACGCCATGGCCGAATGCGGCAATGTGCAGGCCGAGCTTGACCAGGAATTCCGCACCAAGCAGCCGGCAGGCTTCGCCGCGAACCCATCGCTCTATCACATCGGCGGTGTCGCCAACGCGACCCTCGTGCCGCTATTGAACGAGGGCACGATCCGCCCGCTCGACGATCTGGTCGAAGCGCATGGGCAAGACCTGAGCCCGAACCAGCTGATCAAGATCGACGGCAAGATCATGGCCATCTCCATGATGGTGAATGCCCAGCATCTGATGTACCGCGAGGACATCCTGAACGATCTCGGCATCGAGGTGCCGGCGAGCTACGACGACGTCATCGCGGCTGCCGAAAAGATCAAGGAAGCCGGCGTGGTCGACTACCCGCTCGGCGGCACTTATCAGAGCGGCTGGAACCTCGCTCAGGAATTCGTGAACATGTATTTCGGCTTCGGCGGCGCCTTCGTCGACGACGCAGGCCAGCCGACCCTCAACAACGAGAACGGTGTGGCCGCACTCGAGATGATGAAGCGGCTGACCGAGTACATGGATCCCGAATATCTGGTCGCCGATTCGACCTATGTTCAGCAGCAGCTGCAGCAGGGCAAGGTCGCCATGGCCAATCTCTGGGGCAGCCGGGCAGGGGCCATGGACGACGAGGCCGAGAGCCAGGTCGTTGGCAAGGTGAAGATGGCGAAGGCGCCCGCCGCCGTTCCCGACAGCAACCCCGCCTCCACGGTCTGGTGGGATGGCATCGTGATCGCCAAGAACATTTCGGACGAGGAAGCGGAGGCTGCGTTCAAGGTCGCCCTGGAAGGCTTGGATGCCGAGATGGTGCAGGGCGCCAATGATGAGGCCGTCTGGCTGGTCGAAGGCTATGAAGTCAGCCCCTTGGCCTCCGGGGTCATCGAGACCGTGGTCGCCGGCACCAAGTCCTATCCCGCCAGCTCCGAGATGGGCCTGATGCACACGGCGCTAGGCAATGGCATCGCCGACTTCCTGAACGGTGACAAGGACGCCGCGACCACGCTCGTCGATATCGAGGCCGCCTATCTTACCGCCGCCAAAGAAGCCGGCTTGGCTCAGTAGTCGAGCGTCGACTGCGTTGACTTGACGGTGTCGGCTGGAAGCGTGGGCGACCACGTTTCCAGCGGGCGGTGGAAGGCGGCGACGATGTATCAAGCCAGACAAATGTCGGAGACGATGACACCAAATCACCGGTTGGAAGTTGTGACGACCGAGCTTCCCGCCGGCGACTGACGATGCATCAGGCAGACTTGCCGAACATGGTGTTTGGCAACCGGCAAACCAGAAAGGAGGAGGAGCTGCGATGAAGTTCAAAACATTTGCCGCGTTCGTCGGTCCCTCTCTTTTTCTGATGTTTCTGTTCATCGCAGCGCCGCTGATCAGCGTCTTCATGCAGAGCTTTTATCTCGACCAGCCGGTGATGGAGACGGTCGAGATCGAGAACTGCACGCCCGGCTTTCCCGATCCGATCTGCACCACTGAGACCAGGACCCGACCCGCTCTCGACGACAACGGCCAGGTGCAGACCGTGACGCGTTTCGTCGGTCTCGAAAGCTACCGCAACGTTATCCAGCCCGGGCGCGCCTGGGCGGCGCTGAGCACATTCAACATCAACGGCTTTCTCACCATCGAATTCTGGAAGGCCCTTCGTTTCACGCTCACCACCACCCTGGTCACTCTGCCGCTGGTGGTCGGCGTCGGTCTCCTGATCGCGATCACGGTCAACAACACGGTGCGCGCGATCCGCGGCCCGATCATCTTCGTTTCGCTCCTGCCCTTCATCATCACGCCGGTTGTCGGCGCGCTGTCGATCAAATGGCTGTTCATCGGCGATGGCATCATGACCGCCTTTCTCGAATGGTGGTTGCAGCGGGACATCGCCATGTTCGCGCAGGGCTGGACCATCGAAATTCTGCTGCTGTTCTACCGCGTCTGGCACGTCGCACCCTTTGCGTTCGTCATCTTCTACGCCGGCCTGCAGACCGTGAACCAGGACACGCTGGAGAGCGCTATCGTCGACGGCGCCAGTCGTTTCGAACGACTGCGTTACGTGATCGTGCCTCACCTGATGCCGCTGATCATCTTCATCTCGCTCATTCACCTGATGGACGCCTATCGCGCCTTTGAGGAGATCATCGGCTTTTCCAGTCAGGCGCATCGCATCTCGCTGCAATATCTGACCTATGATTTCCTCATCCCCGACGACAGCGGCAACCGCTCGATCTCGCGCGCGTCGGCGAGCGCCATGCTCACCATGGTCGGCATCGTCATCATCCTGATCCCGCTGATCAGACGCACCTGGCGCGATCATCAGGGAGGCCGGCTGTGAGCACGCCGAAAGCGCTTCGCCAGCCGCTCGCCCTTCGTCTAGGCTCGGCAGGCTTCCTAGCGTTTTGGTGCCTGCTCGCCGCCTTCCCGCTGTTCTGGATCGGGGTGATGAGCTTCAAGATCCCCGTAGACAGCTTCGCGTCCAACCCGCTCTCCGTGATCTTCGGTCCCGCCACCCGCGCCGCCGGTAAGGGCCTGTCGATCATCGACATCGTGATCGGTGCAGTCGTGCTCGTCGCGACCGCATTGCTCGCCACGCGCTGGCTGCCGAAGGCGGTGCAGAGCTATTCGCCGAACGGCCTCATCGCGCTCGGTTGGCTGATCGGCTCGCTGGTGTTCGGCATCGGCTTCGTCATCGTGTTCTTCGGAATCCTGCCGTCGGTACTCGACATCCTAAACGGCATTCTCGGACCGCTGGGCATACCGATCATCGGCTTGACGACGGAGCACTATGAGGCCGTCTGGCGGGACAACCAGTTCTACCGCAACTTCATCAACTCGCTGATCGTCACCGCCGGCGTCGTCACCATCTCGCTCACCGTCGGCACGCTCGCGGGCTACGGCCTTGCGCGCTACGGCTCGCAGCTGGCCTTCTGGCTCCTTATCGTCGCCCTGGTCTTCCGCGCCCTGCCGCACTCCGTCCTGGTCGCCGGCTACCTGCCGCCCTTCATCAACTCAGCGGAAATCCTCCGCCCGTTTCTCGGCGAAGCAGCACCTACGCTCTACGGCCAGCCCTGGGCGGTGATCGCCGTGCTGGTCTCGATCAACCAACCCTTCACCATCTGGATGCTGCGCTCCTTCTTCCAGAACATTCCGACCGAGCTGGACGAAGCCGCGCGCGTCGACGGCTGTTCCCACTTCGAAGCCTTCCGCTGCGTGATCATGCCGGTGATGTGGCCGGGCGTGATCACCACCGGTCTGTTCAGCTTTCTCCTCGCTTACAACGACTTCCTTGTGACGTCGCTCCTCCTGGATCAGCAGAACCAGACCATGGTCCCGGCGATCGCCGGCTACTTCAACCGCGAGACCACCACCACCGATCAGGTCGAGGCGGTCGCCGCCGCCGTCTCGATCACCGCACCGCTCTTCCTTCTGGTCATGGTCTTCCAGCGCCAGATCGTAAGCGGCCTCACCGCAGGAGCCGTCAAAGGATGAACAGCAGCGAGCCGCTGCAGGCTTTACTTAGCCGTGATACCGACATGTCCAAGACCGATGACACGCGCCGCGTCATCGAGGGCATGGTTGATGCGCTGAACAATCACCGCATTGATGATGTTGGTGAGTTCTTCTCGGAGGATTTCGTCTGGCGCGGCAACACCGGCTGCGGTGTCAAGCAGGGCCTGAAGGAATTTCAGGACAACTGGCAGCGCCCGTTCCAGGCCGCCTTCTCCGGTAAGCGCGCGATCGATGAAGCCCGGCTGGTCATGGGCGAATGGGCGGCAAGTTTCGGCGCGCAATATGCCGTGCATTCCGGCACCTTCATGGGTGTTCCCGCCACCAACAAAAAAATCGAAATCCGCTATATGGACTTCTGGAAAGTCGTGGATGGCAAAATCGTCGAGAACTGGGTGAGCGTCGATTTCCCCCACGTTCTCGCCCAGCTCGGCATCGACGTCTTCGACGGCGAAGGCTGGGAACACTACGACACCGGCGCAAGGGTCGCGCCGCGACCTGGTAAACCTGGCGAGGAGAATTGACGGGCGATGCCTGAATATCTGAAACGCGGCAAGACCGAAGCCGAGCGTGCCGAGGACGATGCCAAGGTGCGGGGCACGGTCGAACAGATCCTGAAGGATATCGAAACGCGCGGCGATGCTGCGGTGCGCGAACTGTCCGAAAAGTTTGACAACTACGCACCCGACACCTTCCGGCTGAGTGAGCGCGAAATTGAGTCCGCCATGTCGAAGGTCGCGGCGCGCGACCTCGCCGACATCAAGTTTGCACAGGAACAGATCCGCGGCTTTGCCGAAGCGCAGCGTGCCTCGATGACCGACATCGAAATCGAGACGCTGCCGGGTGTCATCCTCGGCCACAAGAACATTCCCGTGCAGTCGGTCGGCTGCTATGTCCCCGGCGGCAAGTTTCCGATGGTCGCATCCGCGCATATGTCCGTGCTCACCGCCTCCGTCGCCGGCGTGCCGCGCATCATCGCGTCTGCCCCGCCGCAAAATGGCGAGCCGCATCCGGCGATTGTCACCGCGATGCATCTGGGCGGCGCCCATGAAATCTATGTGCTCGGCGGCATCCAGGCGGTCGGCGCCATGGCGCTCGGCACCGAGGCGATCGAGCCGGTGCACATGCTGGTCGGCCCCGGCAATGCCTTCGTCGCCGAAGCCAAGCGCCAGCTTTTCGGCCGGGTCGGCATCGATCTGTTCGCCGGCCCCACCGAAACCATGGTCATCGCGGATGACAGCGTCGACGCAGAAATGTGCGCCACGGATCTGCTTGGTCAGGCAGAGCACGGCTATAACTCGCCGGCCGTTCTGGTCACCAATTCGAAGCGCCTCGCCGAAGACACGATGACGGAGATCGAACGGCTGCTGAAGATCCTACCCACGGCGCAGACCGCGTCTGCCTCGTGGCGGGATTATGGCGAGGTGATCGTTTGCGCTGACTATGACGAGATGCTTGAGGTCGCCGATGATATCGCCTCGGAACATGTCCAGGTGATGACCGATCGGGACGACTGGTTCCTCGACAACATGACGAGCTACGGCGCCCTCTTTCTCGGACCGCGAACCAACGTCACCAACGGCGACAAGGTCATCGGCACCAACCACACGCTGCCGACCAAAAAGGCTGGCCGCTACACTGGCGGGCTCTGGGTCGGCAAGTTTCTAAAGACCCACAGCTATCAAAAAATCGTCACGGACGAGGCGGCCGCAAAGATCGGTGAATACGGATCCAGGCTCAGCATGCTTGAAGGCTTCGTCGGCCATGCCGAACAGGCGAACCTGCGGGTTCGACGTTACGGCGGTCGTAACATTCCCTATGGCGAGGCTGCGGACTGATGAACCTTCCTAAAACGCCAAGCTTTCGCCTGGATGGTCGACGGGCGCTGGTCGCCGGCGCCTCCTCGGGGATCGGCCTCGGCTGCGCCGCAGCCCTTGCTGAAGTCGGTGCGCATGTGGTGATGGCGGCGCGCGGTGAGGAGCGGTTGGGCAAGGCTGCTGAAGCGATGAACACAGCTGGCTATTCGGCTGAGCCACTGGTTTTGGACATCGCCGATGTCGGAGCCATGCGCGAAAAACTTGCGCCGTTCGGGGCCTTCGACGTGCTGGTTAATTCCGCCGGCATCGCGCGTCATTCTCCAGCGCTTCAAACTGACGCCGTCGACTACGACGCCGTCATGGCGGCGAACGTAAAGGGTGCCCATTTCCTCGCCGTCGGCGTTGCCCATGGCATGATCGCCGCCGGGCGGCCTGGCTCGATCATTACCATCTCCAGTCAGATGGGCCATGTCGGCGGCGTCGATCGCTCGGTCTATGCCGCATCCAAACATGCGGTCGAAGGCATGACCAAATCGATGGCGATCGAGTGGGGACCGCGTGGTATCCGGGTCAACACCATCTGCCCGACTTTCATCCGCACACCGCTCACCGAGCAGACTTTCAAGCAGCCCGACCGTGTCCGTTGGATCGAGGAGAAGATCAAGCTTGGGCGCGTCGGCGAGGTCGAGGATATCATGGGTGCCGTTGTCTTCCTGGCGTCCGATGCGTCCGCTCTCGTCACCGGCACGTCGCTCCTGATCGATGGAGGCTGGACGGCAGGCTGATGAGCGGGACCAGGGTGACATCGATCCAGGTGGCGAAGCGGGCAGGGGTCAGCCAGTCCGCTGTCTCCCGCGTGTTCACGCCTGGCGCCAGCGTCTCCCAAAAGACCGCCGACAAGGTGAAGAAAGCCGCGGAAGAACTCGGCTATCGTCCTAATGTCCTCGCGCGTTCGCTGATTACCGGCAAGAGCCACATCATCGGCCTTGTGGTCGCTTATCTCGAAAATTACTTCTATCCAGAGGCCCTCGAGAAGCTCTCCAATGCACTTCAGGCCGAGGGCTATCACGTCCTGATGTTCATGGCGCAGCAAACCGCCGGCAACATCGACGGTGTGCTCGACGAAATACTCGATTATCAGGTCGACGGCATCGTCATGGCCTCAGTCGCCATCTCTTCCGAGCTCGCAGCACGCTGCCAGGCCGCCGGTGTGCCGGTGGTCTTGTTCAATCGAAACCAGGATGATGATCGCCTTTCGGCCGTCACTTCGGACAATGTGGCCGGCGGCCGCAAGCTTGCGGACTTTCTGAGCCAGGCCGATCATCGACGTATCGGCTACATTGCCGGCTGGGAAGGAGCCTCGACCCAGAGAGATCGCGAGGCGGGGTTTCGAAGCGGCCTCGAAAAGAACGGCCTGGAGCTTTCCGCTCGCGAGTCCGGCGAGTTCCGCTATGAACAGGCGCAGGAGGCGGCTCGCCGCATGTTCGCTCAAAAGGACCGGCCGGACGCCGTGTTCGTCGCCAATGATCACATGGCGTTTGCCGTCATGGATGTGCTGCGCAGCGAACTCGGTCTGTCCGTCCCGGATGACGTCTCGGTCGTCGGATTTGATGATGTGCCGATCGCGTCTTGGCCCGCTTACGATCTCACGACCATCCGGCAGCGTGCCAACCAGATGGTGGCCGAAACCGTCAGAACGCTTCTCGCCAACATCGAGCATCGTGATGTCGAACCGCGACGTGTCGCTATCGAAGGGCCGCTGATCATGCGTGGCTCAGCCAGAAAACCCAGAGATTGGAATGCTGGAGATGAGGTTGAATGAAGGGGTTTGATCCGAAGTGGCGTGATTTTCCCGATTATATCATCGGCATCACCAAGGAGATCTGGGAAGACCGCAACATCAACGGTCTGCATCACTGGTATGCCGATGACCTCGCGGTGCGCACACCGGCCTCGATCGTGCGCGGCAATAAGGACGTCATCGCCGCCACCATGGCCACACTCGCCGAGTTTCCTGACCGGCAACTGCTCGGCGAGGACGTGATTTGGTGCGGCGATGAGGACGAAGGTTTTCTCTCCTCTCACCGCATCTTGACGACCGCCACCCACAGCCAACCCGGCATCTATGGTGCGCCGACCGGCAAGCAGCTTTCCTACCGCGTACTTGCCGACTGCGCCGCGATCAACGATCAGATCTATGATGAATGGATGGTGCGTGACCAGGGTGCCATCGTCCGCCAGCTTGGCTGGGAGGAGAAAGCGTTCGCCCGCAATTTGATCGAGCGCGAAGGCGGGCCTGAAAACTGCGTCCAGCCGATCACACCTGAAAATGACGCTCCCGGTCGTTACCGGGGTCGAGGCAACGACCACGAGATTGGCCATCG
>JBPCVQ010000317.1:0-9874 GCA_051010395.1 Geminicoccaceae bacterium
CTACGACCGACGAAACACCCGAAGAGGTCACCATGAAGGACCTCTGGCGGCATATCAGTGGTCTCAAAGGAGAGATCCAAGGTGTTGAAGACCGCCTCAACGAAAAGATACAAGGGGTCGAGTCTAGGTTGAATGGTAGAATTGATGGTGCTGAGGAACGTCTCGGAGTCCGCCTTGACAACCAGGATGGTCAACTTGAGGCGATCCGCAAGTCCGTTGATAATGATATGGCCCGTCACCCGATCTGGTCAGGGTAGAGAACAAGGTTGGCGATGTCGCGGTCGACGTAAGGGATCTCAAGGGCCGCGTGAACGAAGTCAAAGGGCAGCTGTCCAAGGTTCAGTCTCGATTGGATCGGGGTGGAGTTCCTGTATAAGGCTCGGACTTTGAGGCTGCACGAGCGGTGCTATCGATAAATCCGACTTGAGCGACCAAATTGGTCAACTCTTCACCCAGATAGGTGTCACGGGGCAGTTAATTGCGCGAAATTCGGTTTCTTCGGCAAGTGGGTCATTTAATTACGATAATTCGAGCCTGTGATTCTCAAATTAAGCGCCTCATTTCCGCTGCCGGACAGGGATGATAACTCATCAAACTCAATAAGTTGGGCTGAGCAAGAACAATCAGATAATCATGCGATGGAACTTTGCGCAATTAAACCTCATTCTCAAATAAACTGCCCAACATCACGCTAGATTCGCATAATTAACTGCCCATTATCGAATTAAGAATTCCTCTAACTATATGATTTTATTGAAAAGATGATTCGCAGCGTTAACTGCCCCGTGACAGTACCGGCAGTAGCTTCATTTTTTTGACGTCGGATCTGCTCGGCCGAACCTGGGCGTACCTTTGGGGGATTATCTAGCAAGAGGCTGGAATCTGCGAGAAGCCCACTCTCCGCTCTGTTGGGAGCTGTGAGCGAAGAGCGGGCCAACTCACACATCAAGTCATGGGATACAAACTTTTACAAAAACAGAAATTATTTTAGAGAACGTGGCAAATTTACCTAATTGTGCATCAGCGCCACAAGCGTAAGATAGGTATCATTGTTATCATTATCTACACTATCTTCTGTACGCACAGTATAAGCTTTCACCTTGCTATTGTTGAAATCGATTTTTTCAAAGACTTCGTTTGACCGGTTGTCTTGATATCCACTACCTGAGTCATATGAAAATTGCATCTTCACATCGATGGGAGCTTCAAGCTCGCTAAAATTAAGATGCTTCTTCCCATCACTTAAGGTCATAGAGGTACCGTTACCAGAGCCTTTAAACTGACCTTCTATCTTGGCTCCATTCGAATCCGTTACCTCTACATCCACACGCTGCTTGAAATCAGCATTTGCTACACAGCTGAGACCTCCAGACGCAGTGGCACCAATTGTTTCCTCAGGAATCGTGATGGTCAGCGGATTGGACACAAAAAACCCTTTCAGTAGCATTTTCAGATATGACGGAATAACGTGCATTCTATTTTTTCCCGTCGCGTGCTCCGATGCTAAAGGGAGGCAGGTTAGAGAATTGTTACTGAGCTACGCGTTGGCGATAACAGGCTGTGTGGAAAGTCTGATTTTTGTGCAAATTGCCTAAGATTGATCTCGGGAGTGTCGAAGGAGATCGTCATGACGGCAACAGGCTATCCATCGGATTTGAGCTTAGTACAATGGGCGTTGATCGAGCCCCATCTTCCGCCGCTAAAGTCTGGAGGCCGTCCTCGTCAGATCGATATGCATGCTGTCGTCAATGCCATCTTTTATCTTCTTCGCACGGGTTGCCAGTGGCGGTTGTTGCCGAGTGATTTTCCACCATGGGGCACGGTCTGGTGGTATTTTCGGTGTTGGCGTGAAGAGGGTGTCTGGGTGCGGCTTCGCCGAGCGCTCTATCCTCTCGTCCGGACCAAGGGGGGACGGCGCACGAAGCCGAGTGTGGTGATCATGGATAGCCAGTCTGTAAAGACGACGGAAATGGGAGGAACTCGCGGTTTCGATGGCCATAAGCGGATCAAGGGACGCAAGCGTTATCTCCTGGTCGATACGCTCGGCCTGCCGATTGCCAGGCGGGCCGAACCGGCCAATCTGTCGGACAAAAGAGGCGCAGGAAGGGTGATCGCGGGCCTGGGATCGCTTTGGATGACTATTCGAACGGTGATCGCTGATGGAAGCACAAGAGCAAAAAACTCGCTGCTGAGATCAAACGCCGCGAGGGATGGAAGCTGGTCATTGTCAATCGATGTGAGTGCGCCTTCAAAATTACCGGCTTGACCTGGATCGTCGAGCGCACCTTCGCCTGGCTGGGCCGTTCTCGACGCCTCTCCAAAGATTATGAGCGTCTCGTACAAACCTCAGAGACCATGATCGATATCGCAACCGTACGCATCATGATCAACAAATTGGCGCCAGACTGACCTTTCCACACAGCCTGTGAGGCAGCCCCCCCCAATCAGGTAATAGATGCCACTCGGTGCCATTGTTAACCTACTGTCGAAGGTGGTCAATGACTAGTTACTTGTGTTTGTGGTGGCACAAAGCTGGATTTTGATCCTGCCTCACTGTGAGAATCAGAGCATATAGGAGGAAAAAATGAGAGAGCTCAAACTGGAAGAAGTCAAGGATCTATCATGCAATGGCGGTCTTGATACTGGACCTCGTGTCTTCGGTGGCTTTGCTTTGGGCTTCGCATTCGGTCCGGCCGCTGGACTAGCATGGTTACTGCAGGATAAGTCGTGATCGTAAAAAGATAGCTCAACTTAACGGTTAAAAGTCGGGAATGCTTGCTCCCGATCAAACTGGAAGTTGGTTGCAGATTCAATCGGCCGAGTGTGACCGGGACAATGCGAAAGAACTTGTCGACGGCGCGATAGAGATACATCCACCGGCCTTTGACCTTCTGATAGGTCTCATCCATACGCCACGAAGAGGCGGTCTGTTGCTTGCGTTTTTGGGCTTCTTCAGCCAGCAACGGACCGTATTCGATCACCCAGCGGTTCAGGGTGGCATGATCAACATCGACGCCGCGCTCGGCCATGATTTCTACGAGATCGTGATAGGACACAGCATAGCGGACATAGAAGTAGACAGTGAACAGGATCACGTCCTTGGGATAGTGTTTGCCTTTGAAGCTGATCATCAAAACATCCGAATGCTGAACCGCGTTCTAGACCTCCACAGAATACATCCCCCGACCAGGCCCCTCCCAAATCGAAAGGACCCAGCCTTACCACTGGCAGGGGTTTACACCCCCGACGCAGTGACACAGCGCCACCGCTCCAGCGGCCCAATTTCACACCGCCCTCTCCAGGCATCACCAGCGATGCCAATTTGGGCACCGACAAAGGCCAGCATCCGATCAATCCGCATGAAAAAACATAATGAAAGTAAGTTTTTATTAATCCTTCATATGCGATGATAGCGGTGGCTTTTTTTCTTAATTGCAGAGATTGCATCAATCATGGCTAAAGTACTTGTCATAGAAGATGAGCAAGATCTTCGAGAGATCATCGTAGCTGAACTTGAAGACCTCGGACACCGAACGATTCAAGCAGTGGATGGCGAACAAGGTCTTCAAAAGACATTGAACGACAATCCTGATATTATTGTGGCTGACATCAATATGCCGAAGATGAGTGGGCATCAGCTTCGCGGGCACCTGCAGAAAAACCATCCGGAACATGCAAAAATACCGTTCATGTTCTTGTCAGCTTTGGCAGACCCTGCGGATATCGCCGATGGAATGATGGTCGGAGTTGATCATTATTTAACCAAACCTGTCAATTTCGACATGCTACAAGGTTGGATCAATGACCTGACCAGAGGCAGATAGCTGCCTATTCATACCATATGCGCGGCCGTGAGCCTTTTCATATCGTTTTCACTTTGAAATGGTCGACCGGGAATTTTGAAAACGGTGTGGCACGACCTGATGAGTAGTTCAGGAGTACGAATTTCATTCAATAAGCTTTCGATTGCCTGGGAACGACCTTTGATGGCCGTAGGCGCCGACAGTTCGGTCGGAATCTGCATCGGATTTGCAGCTTAATGGAATGCCGCCAACATGCTCGGGAGCGAAGCCAGCTCTCATTGGGCCTCGTCGCCTCGAACTTTTCTCCAGAAGACCGGGCGTGCTGTCATGATCATGACAGCTGTTCGTCATCACTGGCAGCTGACGCTTCTTCTACGGCACAACAAGGCCACGCTCGCGTATCGGGCCGGCAACTGCTTTCTGCCGATGCGATGTCCACAGGCGCGTAATTCGGCGTGAATGCGCGGGCCGGCTTAGGCCTTGCCAGCTTTGCTGGAAGATACGCTGGGTCTCGCCAGCCAGAGCGCCTTCGTCCTGCAAGCGCTTGGTCGGTTCGCGTCACAACACCAATCAGACGGTGGAGACGCCGAGCAGAAAAGGGCATTGGCTCCAGCGAGAGTATCGCGATTCAACCTGAAATTTCCATCCCTCGACCATCGGGAAGAGGCTCTAATTTACTGGAAAATTAACTTCTTACCGTCATCATGCGCTCGAATTTCACATGCCGCACCACCTCCAGGGCTAATCCATGAACATCAAACATCTTTTTGGCCGGAAAAAGCAGGCCGATTGGGTTGACACCAAAGGGGTCGCCGCCGCGGTTGACCGTGCGCAGGCCATGATAGAGTTCAACTTGGACGGCAATATTCTGAGCGCAAATCAGAATTTTCTCGACGTCATCGGCTATGATCTGGCCGAAATCGTTGGCAAACATCATCGTATTTTCGTTGATCCTGCTGAGGCCGCAAGCGCCGACTATACCTCGTTCTGGCGTGATCTTCGAGGTGGGCAATTCAAGAGCTTGGAGTGCAAGCGTTTTGCCAAGGGCAATAAAGGTATCTGGCTCCAGGCGGTCTACAACCCGATCTTCGACGAGCATGGCAATCCCGTCAAAGTGATGAAATTCGCGACCGACGTGACCGAAAGGAAGCGAACTGAAGCCGATGTCAGCAGCCAACTGAACGCTATCTCCCGATCCCAGGCGATCATCGAGTTCAAGCTGGACGGTGAGATCGTCACTGCGAATGAAAATTTTCTGAATGCGATGGGGTATCGTCTGGAGGAAGTTCGTGGCCGCCATCATAGCATGTTCGTCGAGCCTAGTTACGCGGCAAGCCAGGAATATAAAGACTTCTGGGCGGCGCTTCGTCGCGGTGAGTTTCGATCGTCAGAGTATTTACGGTTTGCCAAGGGCAACAGGGGTGTCTGGATCCAGGCGACTTACAACCCGATCTTCGACGAGCATGGCAATCCCGTCAAAGTGATGAAATTCGCGACCGAAATCACGGCCCGCAAGGCGGCAGTGATTGCCCTGGGCATTGGCCTGCAGAAACTCGCCGCCGGCGACCTGAAGGTGTCTCTCGATGACACGTTTCCTGAAGAAATGGAGGAGCTGCGCGCTGCGTTCAATCAGAGTCTCCAGCAGCTGCGCAGCATGGTAATCCAGATCAAGACCATGACCACCGAACTTAAGAATACCGTCTCGGAGATCAGTAGCGGAACCGAAGACCTCTCGCATCGCACAGAGCAGGCAGCCTCCAACCTAGAGAAGACTGCGGCGGCATCCGAGCAGATGTCCAGCACGGTCAAACAGAACGCCGAGAATGCTGGCAATGCCAACCAACTCGCCAATGATGCCAATCAATCAGCCAGCAGAGGCGGTGCGGTTGTCGAGCAGGCGGTCACCTCCATGAAGAACATCGACGACTCGGCACAGAAGATCACCGATATTATCGGGGTGATCGACGAGATCGCTTTCCAGACCAATCTCCTGGCACTCAATGCATCAGTCGAAGCGGCGCGCGCCGGCGAGTCAGGTAAGGGCTTTGCCGTTGTCGCCCAGGAAGTCCGCCAGCTTGCTCAGCGTTCCGCACAGGCAGCATCCGAAATCAAGACGTTGATCCAGAGCAGCAACAACCAGGTGAAAGACGGGGTTCAACTAGTTAATCGAACCGGTGAGGCTCTGACCGAGATCGTCGGATCAATCGGTCAAGTCGCCTCGATAGTCCGGGAGATCTCCAGCGCTTCCCAAGAACAGTCCATAGGCGTTCAGGAGATCAATTCGTCGATTGCCAGCATGGATGAGGTCACTCAGCAAAATTCCGCCCTCGTCGAACAGAGTGCTGCCTCGGCCCGCACCTTGCGCGACCAGGCCAATCAGCTCACTGACCTCATGGCCTTCTTCAAGATAGACGATACGCCTACGCTGCCTGGTCGCAAGCCGTTGGCTGCGCAGGTGCCAACAAGCCAGCCAGCCATGGCTGACGCTGACGACGATGATTGGAGCGAGTTCTAACCTCGACCTTCATTGACGATCAGGGATCAAGGAATTTCAAGCTCTAGGGACAACCATCAATGAATAGTGTCGCGGCAACAACGATCGAGCAGGATCATCGAGTGGAAGACCTGGGTGCGATGACGGCATCCTCGGCCGACCAGACCTGGTCTCAATATGTGACCTTTATGGTCGGCGATCGTTCCTATGGGATCGAAATCACCAAGGTTCGGGAGATCAAAGGCTGGAGCAAGCCAACAGAGCTGCCCAAAGCTTCCCCTGCGATGCGCGGCGTCCTTAATCTGCGTGGTGTAGTCGTTCCAATCTTCGATCTTTGCTGCCACTTCGGTCAAGGCAGGACCGAGCCCCGCGAGGAGCATGTGGTGATTATCGTCGCCCTCGCCAATCGTCTGATCGGGATTCTGGTCGACGCCGTATCCGACATTCTGACCCTGGATCCCGGCGACATTCTTCCCGTGCCGGAAATGCACACCGGCACCGATCAGCGCTTCTTGTCAGGGTTGGTCTCGCAGGATGACCAAATGGTGGCGCTGCTCAAGCTCGATGAGCTGTTCGATCTCTGAGAGCCAATTCAGAACGTTCTGAAATGATTGCAGCATGCTGCAGTCGAGCTTAGGCCGTGTGGACGGATTTGACCAAGATGAATGCTGTGGCGATGGCGGCGAATGAGCCGAAGTTCTGTTTGGTTTTCTCGCAGCGTAGGGCGATGCGCTTGAAGCGTTTGAGTTTGCCGATGGCTTGCTCGATGCGTGCTCGCCCTCGATAGAGCGCCTTGCCGAAGATCTTGGGGATGTTTTTCGTCGTCGATTGCAGGCAGCGTCTTTTGCTTTCTTGCGGCAGCCCGGTTCGTTTTGCTGTCGTAGCCTTTGTCGGCGACGACGGCGCGAGGGGCAACATCCGGATGCGATCTATCGCCTGGTCCGCCATTACGCCCGACTCGCCGATCTTCCGGGCTCGATCGACGGCATTAGTGCTCATGCCATGCGCGCCACCGCCGCCACCAATGCCCTCCAGCACCAGGCCAACATCGCCAAGGTCCAGGAATGGCTCGGCCATGCTCATATCGGCACCACCAGGTCCTATGATCGGCGAAAATCCAGGCCCGAGGGCAGTCCGACATTTCGCGTCCGATATTAGACCAGGCCGCGCCAATATCCGGCTTAAGGGGAACGTCGCCTCCGTCGACAGGATCTGATATGATCGTTTCGATCCCGGCAAAAAAAGAGCCGGGCACAACGGCCCGGCGGAGCTAATCAGGGAGGCTTAACGTCTGGGAGACGTGAGGATCAACGATCCTCAAAACTTCAGGCATCGCGCCTGAAGGGTGGAACAGACGCATGGCCTGTTCCACTACTATCGATAGATAGTCAATGACCATGAGATTCCAAGTGCTGATCGTGTAACCGCGAGTGATTGTGATCACTTCGTTACACATTGGAATATTCCCTCAAATAAATGAATTTTTCTTCATGTAGCAATGATGACACGATGATTGACGGTGATGGCAAATCACCACCCGATAAAACATCATCTTATCAACATTATGCGGATATCACCGGGAAGATATTGTCAGGCATCGCATTTCAGTGGGACCCTGCGAGGGCATCATGTTCGGTTCGGATCAGCGTGTTGAGCATCCGACGATCGCGGGCCAAAATGAGCCCCCTCCAAGCCGATTGGGCCAATGATGGATGCCTATGATCCGTTGAGACCACCATCGATTGATCGGTGGACCGAGCTGGACGAGTCTGAACGAATAGATCTCGTCCTCGCCTATCATCAAAAGCAGGGCGACGAGCTACCAAATCCAGACGCACATGCCGTGGTCCATATCATCGTCGAAAATCAAGTGGCCCTAGCCGATGAGACCCCGGTCGCCGCCGTGATGGAAAGGCTGATGCAGGAAGGGTTGGATCGGCATGAAGCCATTCATGCGATCGGATACGTTCTCATGGGGACGCTTCACGGAACAGCACAAGACGACAACGAGGCTGATCCGACCTCGACATACTACCGCGAACTCATGCAACTAACCGCCGAGAAATGGCTTAGCCAGGAATTGTAGCGGCTAACGTCAACTTAAACGCGTTTCCAGCCCCATACCCAAGATAGATTTTCACGAATAACGCTCTGGAATTTCATCCTTTCTTGGCAATCGTTGTCATATATGACAACAATCGTTGATACTTTGAAAAATACGGCCGGTTTCATGGGTGAAGGCAGCGGACAAGGCGTTCCAAAAAATTCTGCGCGAAGTGCAGGAGCACGGCCTCAGGGCGCTTAACCTCGCCGCCGAAGGGCAGAAAGCCGATATCGCCAAACCCATGAAGGGAATGGGCAGCGGCGTCTTCGAGATTGCCTTCTCCTATCGGTCGGATGCGTATCGAACCATATATGCGGTGCAGATCGCTGATGAGATCTGGGTGATCCATGCGTTTCAGAAAAAGCCCAAGACCGGCATCAAAACGCCGAAGCCAGAGGTCGATGTGATCCGATAGCGCCTTAGACAGTTGAAGGAGATGCTGCGATGAAGGATCAGGAAAAACTGGAGGTTGTCCAGGGCAGCGGGAATGTCTGGGCGGATTTCGGTTATGCCGATGCCAACATTCGCCAAGCCAAGGACATTCTTGCGGCTAAGATCATCGGCATTCTCGATCAGCGGAAGCTCTCGACCCGAAAAGCGCATGCGCTGACCGGCTTTGCAGCCGCGGATTTTTCTAGGGTGCGCAATGCCGATTATGGCCGGTTCACCCTGGACCGGTTGATCCGGATACTGAACGTGCTCGATGACGAGCGCGAGGTCACGGTCACGGTGTCCTCGAGCAAGAAGCGGCGCGTGCTTGAACCGGCCTGACCGGGCCTCGTCGATGGGGGGCAGTGCCACGCCAACAGCGCCACCCTAGAGCATCAGAGATATCTGACGCTCATACGACTGTGAAGGTAGTCGATCGGGAAGGGCTGCAAGAATGGAGAATTCCGAAAAGGCTTTCCTTTTGAGAGAGCATGAAGCGGTCCGCACGGAGTTGGATGAAGCCGTCAGGGAGACCCGTGTCCTGGAGCGCTATGCATTGCTCGTAACCGGAGCGATCTGGAGTTGGGCCATGTCGATCGACAATGAGTTCTATTCCTGGCTCGCCTGGCTTCCACTGCTCTTGATTCTCTTTCTGGCCTTCCGTGCATTCGTTCTCACCATGCACATTGACGACCTGGCCAGATATTTGATGAAGATCGAAAAAAAGTTCGAGCTCTCAGGCGGCCTTGGTTTCGAGACCTATTTTCAAGATAGGGGTAAGGTTAAGAGATTCTCAGCCTACGCATTTTGGTGCCTGCTCCTCATCACATCAATAATCATTCCGATCGCTTTCGACTTTCCTGTCGGGTCGGCATAGGCGACGAGTGCCTGCTCAAGGCTTGGCTCTCCACCCTATCCCATAAATCGGGTATTCGGGCCGGCCAGTCAGGAAGCGCCGGTGGATGGTGGTCACTTCTCAGGATGGTAGACGAGGTCTGTGTAAACAGCCTCAAGCATCGAAGGAGAAGTGACCGTGGCGAATTA
>JBPCVQ010000318.1:0-2615 GCA_051010395.1 Geminicoccaceae bacterium
GAAGGGCGATCGGAGCGCCCAGGAAGGTGAGCCAGACCATCAGATAGTTCGAGCCTTCTTCCGACCAGGAGATCGCGTTGTCGAGGGCGAAGCGGTAGAAGACGGCGGCTATCAGAATGACTGCGAGCACGGCGACGATCGCGATGATCAGGCCTTTGCAGATGGCGAGCAGGCGGTCGTTCAGGCGCGCGAACAGTGACTCCATTCCGGCGATAAAATTCATCGGCGGACGGACGAATGCTTGCCGGACTTCCTGGATGCCATGGCTCGCCTCCCTTTTCTTTCCATCGTACACGGCTTGGAAGGGATTTCCAGAGCTTCAGCTGCCGGACCATCAACTCCGACAAGGCAGGGCGCTGCGATCGACCGTTCGATTGCCATGTCGGTTACCTCGATTTTTACATTTCTTGCCGGGGATGGCTTTCGATCCATGTGACGATCCATGTGATGCCGGAAGTCCGCGTTGGGCTCGATCGTCTTTCAGGCGGTCGGACCCTCGGCATGGATCGAGTGACCATCCTGCCAGGTCTCGGTTGTCAATCGTTATGTGAATGATTCTATGTTTATTACATGATTAGTATGTAATCTGCGTCCAATTGTATGCTCTTTTGTTGTTGAATTTGATTATCTGCCGGTGAGTATTGATCATTATTGATAGTAAATTGTATAAAAAGAAAAAGATATGCGTCGAACTTGGGGGGGATCTCTTGAAAATCATCGATGTGACCGCCGAACTTTTGCGCCTTCCCTTGCCGCGCCCGATGCTCTCGGGATCATCGGGTGGTGCCGGCGGCAAGCCCGTCACCCATATCAACATGCCGATCGTGTCGGTGACGACCGACAGCGGTTGCACCGGTATGGGGTTTGCCTGGAATCTGATGGGCGGCGGCGGTGCGGCACGGACACTGCTCGCCGATGACATCGCCCCCCTGCTGCTCGGTCAGGATGCGCTCGATCACGAACGGCTTTGGCGCCTCGTTTATCGGAAACTGCAGAGCGTCGGCCGCGCCGGCCTGGTGACCCAGGCGCAGGCGGCGGTGGATCTGGCCCTTTGGGACATCAAGGGCAAGGCCGCAAACCTCCCGCTTTGGAAGCTGCTTGGGGGCATGCGCGCAGACGCGCCGGTCTATGGCTCGGACGGCGGCTGGCTTTACATGACCGTCGACGAGATGATGGATCAGTTCGACGACTATCTCAGGCAGGGCATGTTCGGCGTCAAGATGAAGGTCGGGCATGCCGATCCCGAGATCGATATCGAGCGGGTGGCGGAAGTCCGGAAACGCCTGGGCAAAGGGCCCTGGCTCGCGGTCGACGCCAATCAGCAATGGAACTTTGATCGCGCGGTCCGGGCCGGCCGGGCGTTTGAAAAGCTCGGTGTCGCTTGGCTGGAGGAGCCGCTGATCTGCGAGGACATCGTCGGCCACGCTCGCCTCGTGGACAAGCTCGACATTCCGATAGCACTCGGCGAAACCCTGGCCTCGCGCTTCGAATTCGCCGCGTATATCCGCGCGGGCGCCGTCGACACGTTCCAGCCCGACATCATCCGCGCCGGAGGCATCACTGAATGCGCCAAAATCGTCCATCTCGCCGATATCCACGGCCGGGCCGTCGCTTTCCACCACATCATGGAGGTCTCGATCCATCTGGTCTGCGGTCTTCTGGCTGAAGGTCCCATCGAATACATGCCCTGGATCGCTGCCGCCTTCGAAGAGGGGCCAGAGGTCAGGAACGGTCGCATGCTGGCGCCGACCAAGCCGGGGCATGGACTGGTGATCTCGGACGAGGTGAAGGAGCGGCACCGCGTCGTCTGAGTTTCCAAGAGCCTTTCGACCGATTTCAGGACCTTGTTCGTGAACGGATGCGAGGACCGGGGGGCCTGACCTCCTCCGGCCTCCACACAAGCTGGTCCGGCCGCCCTTACTCTTTCTTAACCAGACAGTGCTACCGATGCCCTGATTTGCTGGTCCATGCGATCCTGGGAATCCGTGCCCGGCCCGCCTTTCTTCGCGGGTGGGCGGACTCCCAGGGTCGCATGGACCTGATGGTGATCGTGACAGGGCGGGGTTAAGGAAAGGTTGCCTCTTGGGCTGCTGAGGCGTTTTTTGTTGCCGCGAGTGGCGTGTTGGTTTCGGGGTGATGACGTTTGGTTGCGGCGGCGGGCGGCGTTGGTGGGAGGTGTTTTTCGCTCGATTAGCGGTACGATCGGTGTATGAACGTTTGAATTGATAACGTTCATGGACATTCCGCCGTGGGAATTACGATCGATCCGTCTTTGCCTGCTCGCGATTGGAGCAAAATTGGTGAACCGACAGCCGTAGCGATTGGCCACCTTCTGGCACTCGGTTTCGGCGATGCAGCTGGTGGTGCCTTCGAGGCGATCAGGGCCTTTCGGACGCATGACGAAAGCCCTGAGCAGCGCGCCTGGACGCTTTGGCGGGAAAGCCTGGCGATTGCCCTGCCGGAGTTTTTCGAGACGGCCGCGCTGACCCGGCAGCCGGATGATGAGGAACTGCAGCGGCTGCTGGTCGAGATCCTCGAAGGTTCGGCAGCGCTCGCAGAGAAGGGCGAGGTCGAGCTTGTGGCCGAAGACCTCAAGAACCCGCTTGGTTTTCGGC
>JBPCVQ010000319.1:0-39925 GCA_051010395.1 Geminicoccaceae bacterium
ACCTGGAACGAGGAAATCGGGCCGATCTATCCGAAGACCATCGAGGGTCGACGTGCTCCGCTTCGTCGCGTCGACATCCATGCTGCCCGGCCGGACGATCTGCGCGACATCCAGGGTGTACGCTTCACACCGACCTTCGTTCTCACCGATGACCGCGGCCGCGAGGTCGGGCGGATCAACGGCTATCCGGGCGAGGACTTTTTCTGGGGACTTCTCTCGGAACTGATCGCCAAGCTCCCGAACGAAGCCGAGCGCGATCCACTCACCAGCATCTGACCGGCGCGTCCTATCTGACGCTCAAGACGCTGAATCGGCGGGCGGGCCTTCCTGGAACAAGCCGGGAATGTCGGGCAGTGCCAGCTTGCCGGAGCGGTTGAAGGGGACCGGAGCGCTGAACCAGGAATCGATCTCGGCCACTCCTGTCAGCTGATAGTCCAACCGTCGTCCCGTGCCGATCGCGGTCACCCGCTCGATCAAGTCATTGGTGCTGATCGACACGTCGATGGGAACGATGATCTCGGCGGATGCCGGCAGCAGGAAATCTTCGTTGGTAAGACCTTCGGCGAACTGTGCGCCATTGACGTCAAGGGCGAAGTTCAAAGCTTGGACCGGGATGTCGAAATCGTTCGGGTTTTTCAGGCGAAGCTGAAGAACGAAGCCTTGCTCGAACAGGCCGGCCTCGGCGAAGCTGAGCCCGGCGAGCGAGACATCGGGCATTTCGGCATCGGGAAGCTTGGCAGCGCTGCAGGCTGCAACGCCAATCGCCAGCAGAACGGCGCTGGCTCTGCGCAAAACATGACCTCGTAATCGATCGGGTCCGAGAGCGTTCAGATCAAAAGACATCGGGTACTCCCTCTTGTCCTTGATCGGACTTTAGGGAAGGGGAGCCTATCTCACAAGCTTCAGTCCCAGCCCTCAGCCTGGAAGAAGCCAGCCCGCAGCATGACATCCCGGCCGCAGCCCCGGCCAAACGCCTCGTTCCAGCCAGGTGTCGGGCTGTCGACGTCCTGACCCAGGCGAAGGGCACGCTCGACAGGCCCCAAGCCGCATTCGAAGGCGCTGAGTGCGGCTCGGAGCAACCCCGTTCCTTGAAGTGTCGTCCGTCGACGGAGCCGGGTGCGGTGACCAGCGATCAGGGAAAATGCTGCTTCGATATTGCTCTCCGGGTCGCGCCAGGGCCCTTCGCGCGCCAGCGAATGTCGGTCGAAATCCAGGCCCATGAGGCCACGTGCGAACCCAAGCCCGTCAGGCGGCAAGGAGGAGCCGCGCCCATCGATGAGAATCATGCGCGGCTGGAGATCACGGCTGCCCTCGACACCGTTTGGCGACAGATCCTGCCCCCAGCCAGAGCGGCGCGAACAGAAACCTGCGATGATCGAGGGCAAGAAACCGTGGCGCGCCGCCACACGCTCGATCATCGCTCCATGGCGGCAGGCGATTTCGAGCTGGCCTGCCATCGCCTCACGATCGAGATCGGAAGCGAAGGCGTCACCTTCGGGCAAGGCGGCTCCGGCCAAAGACATGTCGGCGCAGGCGATGAAGCGTTCAGAGCGTTCCGCCAGGCCTTGGCGGGGATCGTCGACAGGCAACCGCAGTGTGAGCATGGCACCTCACAGGGATATCGACTGTACGGTCACCTATCTTCTTATGCGGGAATAACTTTCGTCAAGCTAAACTTATGGTTGTTTTTTCAATCATGAAAACTTATGCTTCCCGAATCGCAAAGGGCCCTGCCCTCAGGGCTTGAGTTCAATCTCGACGAAGACGAACTCACCGTCATGGGCGTTGATGACGTCATGCTCGACACCCGCCTCGCGCGCATAGGACTGGCCGCTGGTAAGATCGGCGAAGCTCTCGCCGCCGTCCGGGCCGACGATCTTGAGCTTGCCGGTCGTTTGCGGCACCACGACGTAATCATATTCATGGCGATGAAAGCCGGTGGCCGCCCCTTTGGCAAAACGCCACTCGGTAACGCGCATCCGGTCATTCTCGATCTGCACGGTGGGCACGGCTTTGGTGGTCATTGCTCATTCCTCACTATTCGGAGCCGACGATCGGCCCGGAGCCGGCGTTCGGCTCGGTCCTGGGCGGCGTGATACGCGCCAGACTGCGTTCGCGATGGAAAACATAGAGCCCCGAGCCGACGATGATCAACACGCCGATCCAGGTGGCAAGCGTTGGAAATTCGTCGAAAATCAAAAAGCCCAGGAGCGTGGCGCCCAGAATTTCGAGATATTGAAATGGGGCCAGAATGCTGGGCGAGGCGCGCCGAAAGGCGCCGACGATCAGGAGATGTCCCGATGTCGCGATTGCGCCGAGCGCTGCCAGCAGCAGCCATTGACTGATCGTCGGCCAGCTGGGGTCGAGCACCGGAATCGATGCAACCTCCCCAATCCCGATGGCTGTCGCCAAGGTCAGGAGGCCGAAAATGCCAGCCCAGAGCTGCATGGTCAGAACATCTTCCGCCACCACGACGCGCCGGGTCAGGGCCAGATAGGTGGCGAAGCAAAGCGCTGCTCCGATCGGCAGGAAGGCGGGCAAGCCAACATTCTGAAAGCTCGGCCGGATCACCAGGAGAGCGCCTGCGAAACCGACAACGATCGCCGTCAGCCTCCGCCAGCCGACCCGCTCGTTCAGGAACAAGGCCGCGATCAGGGTCAGAATGAGAGGTTCGACGAAAAAGATCGCGATGGTGTCGGCAAGCGGCAGATGGTGAAGGCCCCAGAAGAAGAACAGCGTCGCTCCGCCGATCAACGCACCGCGCAGCGCATTAATCCCGACATAGTTCGACTTGAGCGGCCGTTTGGCAACGAGAACGATCGGCAGAAGAAAAATCAGCTGAAACAGAAAACGGCTCGCTGCGATCTGCCCGGGCGCCAGCTCGTCCGAAAGATATTTCGCGATCGCATCAATGCCGGGAATGACGATGACGCCAGCCGCCATCATCAGCATACCAGTCTCGACCGACGACCGACCGCGGCCGCGCGGTGCGGTTACGCCTTCGGCGGGAAGGAGCGGCGGGTTCAGCGGAGCATGTCCTGGATGGCGCGTCCGGCTGCCGTCATCGCTACCGCTGCCGGTTCGACCCGGCTGGTCATCTGCAGGAAACCGTGCACCAGGCCCGGACAGGCGATGCATTCATGAACCACGCCTGCCTGATCCAGGCGCGTCACCAATTCGCGCGTGTCGTCAGCCAGCGGATCGACCTCGCCATAGTTCAAAAACAGCGGCGGCAGGCCCGTGAGATCCGCGTCCATCGGCTCGGCATAGCTATTGCCGCGGCCGCGCTCGCCGAGATAATTCCGCCAGAACCAGCCCATCTCCTCGCTACTCAACCGATAAGCACCACCGCCGAACTTTTGGTGCGATGGCGTACCGAGGCGCGCCCAATAACAGCCGTAGAAGAGGGCGGCGCCCTCAGGCATAGCTTGCCCATCGTCCCGGAGCTTCAAAAGACTGCCGAGCGCCAGATTGGCGCCTGCCGAATCACCGGCAAGCACGATGCGGTCAGGATCGAGATCAAGCGACCCCGCCTCGGCCCGCAGCCAGCGCGCGGCCTGAACGCAATCATCCAACGGAGCCGGAAAAGGGTGCTCGGGCGCCAAACGATAGTCGACGCCGATCAACGTCGCCCGGCTTTCGATCGCCAAAAGGCGCATCATGCGATGATGGGTTTCCAGCGAGCCGAGAACGAAGCCGCCGCCGTGGAAATAGAGGATCGCGCCGTCGGTTTCGACATCCATCGGCCGCAGCAACCGCATCGGAACAGGCCCTCCCGGGCCGTCGATGGAAAAATCCCGGCTTGCTGCCATGTCCGGCAACGGCTCGTTCCAGATCCTGCTGCCCTCAGCCATCTGCTCGCGTGCTTCCGCGGCTGTCAGGGTCGATCGGTCGACCGGCTTGGCATCGGCAAGCTCGCTCAGGATCAGGGCGGTTTCCGCCTCGACGTCGATGGCCAAGGCATCGCTGCTCATCGCACCTCCCTTAAATCTCGGGTGCCGGCAGCATGCCGACGACCGCCTCGAACAGGCCGGCGATATGCAGAACCGTAGCATCACCGCCTGCTCTGCCGACGAACTCGACACCAACCGGAAGGCCAGTCTCGGTCAGCCCCGCCGGCACCGAAAGGCAGGGCAGCCCGGCAACGCTCGGCGGGTCGGTGTTGCGGATATAGGTCATGAAGGTCGAGACCTGCTCGCCGTTCAGATCGACGGTCTCATCCTCGCCGATCGGACGCGCCGGCAGCGGTGTGGTCGGCACCACCATCGCATCCAACTGGTTGTCCTCGAAATACCTGCCATAGGCGCGCTGCAGGGCCGGCCGCCCCTTGGTGATGACCTCGCGATAGAGCCCGGCTGGGACGGCATTGTCCTTCATGAGCGAGGTGAGGAGCCCTTTGACGTCGGCGCCCGCGACCTCAGCGACCAGGCCCGGGGCGGACATGTCGTGTCCGCGTGCATAAAGATAAGCGCTAAGCTCGCGCAGCACCTCGAACAGCGCGATCGGGAAACTGACTGATTCGTTGAGCGTTTGGATATTCTCGACATCGACGTCGATCAGTTGTGCGCCCTCGGCGCGGAACCGTTCGAGCGCCTTGGCGACCACGATCTCGAGCTCATAGTCGAGATTCTCATAAAAATAGGCGGCGGGCACACCGATCCGGATCTCCTCGATCGGCTTTTCGAAAGCCGGCAGGGCCCCGCCTGCACAGACACCATCAAGCAAACGGATGTCGGCCACCGACCTTGCCAGCGGGCCGATGGTATCGCGCGTGTGCGAAATCGGGATGATGCCCGCCTGGCTGTAGCGCCCATGGCTCGGGCGAAAGCCGACGCAACCGCAAAGAGCGGCCGGTATGCGACAGGACCCGCCCGTATCCGATCCCAACCCCGCCGGCACGATCCGAGCGGCGACCGCCGCCGCCGTCCCGCCGCTGGAGCCGCCTGGGATCAACGTCGCGTCGTAGGGATTGCCGACGGCACCGAAACTCGCATTGTTGCTGGTGATGCCGAAGGCCAGCTCATGCATGTTGGCCTTGCCGGCGAGCATGGCGCCGGCATCGAGGAGGGTCTGCATGACGGGAGCATTGGCGGATGGCGTCCAGTCCCGAAGTCCGGGCGTACCGCCGGTGGTCGGCAGATCAGCGGTGTCGATGTTGTCCTTGACGGCCAGGGGCAGACCCAGGAGCGGTATGTCGTCACCAGCCGCCAGGTGCTCATCCGCCAAAGCGGCGGCCGTCATGAGAACCTCTTCATCCTGATTGATAAAGACGTTCAGCCGTCCGAGCGCCTCGCTCCGCGCCAGCACGGCCTCAGCGTAAGTTCTGGCCGAAAATCGCTTCTCCCGAAGAGCTGCCAGCGCATCGACGGCACTCAATCCAAGCGGCCCGGCAGGCTCAGCAGCAAAGGCAGCACCGGCCCCAAATAAAGGCCGTGCCGCCCCGGCACCCGCGGCGCCTAATGCGATCGAGCCTTTGAGAGCGGCGCGCCTGCTCATCCCGAACGCCATCACACTCTGTCCCCTCTTGATCGGCGTCATTGCCGCCTCGACAATTTAAACGTCCGATAAAGCTTGGCCCAAGCGCCGTTCCCGCGCAAGCTGTTGATAAGCCAGGAGGGGACAGAGGACATGCAGGCAACATCACCGCTGCGTTCATGGGTCACAGCCATTCTTCTCAGCTCGCTTTGTCAATCCGCCAGCCAGCAGGCGTTGCCACGACCGCTGATCCCAAAGGCGTGGTCGTTTTCCAATCGAATTTTGGCCTGAAGGATGGTGCTGTGGCCGCCATGCGCGGGGCGCGATAGCCCTGACTTGGTCGCGAAGCGCGACGGCCTCGACTTGACGGCGGAGGCGGTTGGCGTGGCGTGTGCTCGATGACCAGATGGGCAATTCGACCGGCGGTGACCGAGGATGCCGTCCCCCTGGCTGCCTGCATTGACGCTGCCTATGCAGGCTATCGCGCGCGCATCAAGGATCTTCCGCGGGTATCCGAAGGCGTTGCCGACGATATCCAAACCAACTTGGTGTGGGTTGCAGAGCTTGACCACAAGATCGTCGGCGGGCTGATCCTGGCACTCGGAACTGATCATGCCGTCCTCGCCAACCTCGCCGTTCACCCGGACGCGGGAGGAATGGGGATCGGCCGCGGGCTCATCGAGCAAGCGGAAGCCGAATGCCGAGAGCAAGGAAAAACGGAACTCAGATTGAGCACCCATGTCGCCATGCCCGAGAATGTCGGCCTCTATCGACATCTTGGATGGGAAGAGACCGCGAGGGCAGGCAACAAGGTGAACATGACCAAACCGCTTTAGTGGTATGACCACGTCATCTGGTTCCCACCGCTTTCGAAGAAAGAGCCCAGGAATCGAGGTGTATGCAGCTCTTTGTCGACTTGAAGCAGGAAATCTTTCGATACCAGAGATTTTCACCGGCCTTTTTTTGCATATGACCGCATACCCTCGACGCTGCCTGAGACTGGGTCAATCAATTGATGTGCTGTGACAAACGGATGTTGACATGACCATCGAGATACGCCGAGCCCGCTCGGACGAAGCGGATTTTCTGACCGACCTGTCCATGCGTTCCAAACGCTCGAATGGCTATGACGACGCCTTCATGGAAGCCTGCCGTGAGGAACTGACGGTTACGGCATCGAGATTGGAGGAAGGCGAATATTGGGTCGCACAATCCGACGTCGTCTGCGGCTGTGCCTGTCTCCTGGATGTCAGCGACGGATATGGCGAAGTGCACGCCTTCTTCATCGACCCCGACTTTCAGCGCCAGGGCATCGGGAGAGCGCTCTGGCTAAAGTTGGTCGAACGAGCGAAAGCCCGCGACATCAGTGTGCTCTCGCTTGATGCCGATCCCGCTGCCGTCCCCTTCTATCGAGTTCTGGGTTTCGTCGAGGTCGGCAAGGCGCCTTCAGGTTCGATCGAGGGACGAACGCTGCCGAGAATGGAGATCAGGCTTGACTGAGCGTCAGCGCAAGCGAGCAGCTGTTTGTGCGGCGCGCCGCTTTGCAGCGCGTTCCCGCAAGGCCAGTGCCGCATTCTCCTCGAGCGGCAGCGAGGCGGCCCAGCGGACTTCTTCCCGGGTGACGCCCATGTCGTCGAGAAGCCGATCGTCGAGGTAGACCGTATGCATGAAAGCCGCACGAGCCTCCTTCAGATCCCGACGCCGCCGATACCAGCAACGGACCTTTTGCAAAAACGCGGAAAACGCTTGTTCCATCTGGTGGCCCATAGGGCGGGCGATGGGTTCTGATGCTGAAATGGTCATCGTCGATCTCCTTGTTGAAGATCAGACTGCACGGAATTGATTGATCAATCGAACGAATTGTTCTTATGTGAACACTCAATAAAATTGATGAGTTGACCGCCATGCAGCCGCCCGCCCACATGCTTCTCGACATCGATCTGGTGAGGACGTTCGTCGCCATCTCCGATACCGGGAGCTTTACATCGGCTGCGACAAGGGTGTTGCGCACACCATCTGCGATCAGCATGCAAATGAAGCGCCTGGAGGGGCAGCTTGGGCGGTCGCTGTTCACTCGCGATGGCCGCTCGGTGGCGCTCACATCGGACGGGGAAGCTCTGCTCGGCTATGCGCGCCAGATGCTGCGGGTCAACGAGGAGGCGGTGTCACGCTTTCTGGTGCCGCCAGTCGAGGGGTGCGTTCGCTTCGGCGCACCCGATGATTTCGGCACACGCTTCTTGCCCAACATCCTCTCACGCTTTGCCGCGACCCACCCGAAAGTCGAAGTCAGCGTCGTGCTGACCACCAGCATCAAGCTTCAAGAACAGCTGAAGAACGGCGACATCGACCTTACCCTGGTAACCACGGATGAGGGCGGGGACGGATCGGTCAAGGGGCGGACCATCCATGCCGAACCGCTGATCTGGGTCGGGGTCAAGGGCGGCCGCGCCCGCGAGACGGACCCTGTCCCGCTGGCGCTCTCCGATCAGGGCTGCGTCTGGCGAGCGGCAGCACTGCGCTCGCTCGACCGCGCAGGCAAGCCCTATCGCATCGCTTATACATGCGATAACTGCCAGGGCCAGCTCGCCGCCCTCTTGGCCGATCTGGCGATCGCTCCCCTGCCGCTGAACTTATTGGCGCCGGACTATGAACGGCTCGGCAAGGAGGCCGACCTGCCGGAGATCGGCCACTACCAGATCCGCCTCTGCGAAAACCCGAATATCGGGCCCGCAGGCAAAGCTTTCGCCAAGCATGTCGCCGAAAGCTTTGCCGAGATCTCATCATAGAGACCAATCATCGATCGGAAACCATACCGACAAGTGCCCGCATACCCTTCGAAATCCTGGCTCGTTCATCGAAGGCGGCGAAAAGTCGATGATGTGGCCAAGCCACCACTAGCCGCGCCAGCCGTCGCTTTTCTCGTCCTCGCAGCCCTTGCCCTTCCAGCCGCAGCGATCGCGTTCTTTTTGTTCCGGCGATTTCGATTTCTTCCTTTTGCGATGGTGGTGGTGATCGTCGTAACGGTCATAGCGGTCGTAACGATCATAGGGGCGGTAGCTGCCATAACCGCCGCCATAGCCGCCTCGATCGTAGTCCCTGCGGCTATATCCATCGTCTCTGCGCGCGCCGCCATGCCAGTTGAGGACGTAGCGTAGCGACACACCGAAGATATGCGATACCAGCGGCTCGCTCTGCTGTCCGAGATCGGTGTCGATCCACTGATAGCGATAGAAGGGCGACACCGCGAACTGGTCGTTGAGGTTGAGATTGAGCCCCGCCTCCGCATGCCAGGTAAAGGCCGAGTCCTCATCTTCGAAGTCGCCGTCCGCCTTCAGGTTCGCCACCCCGAAACCACCGCCGAAATAGGGTCCGAAATTAGGAGCGACCGGCAGGTCGGCATAGGCATTGATCGTGAAACGCCCGATGTCGACATCGGAATTCACGTCGTTTTCGCTCAAGCCCTCGAGGCCCTGATAGCCGAACTCACCCTCCAGCCGGAAGGCGTCGAACTGGTAGCCGACCTGGCCGCTGATCGCAAAGCCGGTGTCATATTCGATGTCGACACCTTCAGCCTCGCTATCCTCGACGACGGCGCCGCCGACCTTGAGGCCGAAATAGGGCCCCTGGCCGCCGTCAGCCGCCGCTGTCATGGCGAGCGGTGCCGAGGTCAAGGCAAACAGGGCCGCACCGAGCAACACAGGGCTTCGGTCGCGCATGGATTTCCTCCGGAAGTTACGCAGTTACCTCCTTTTTACAGGATCGAAACTGAACCTAGCCTAACTGCCCCGGGAACGTGTGGATGCGAACCGATGCCCAAAAAACTTATCGCCGTTCACCTGGATGCCCCGGCAAGACGCGGCAAAGGGCGCTCGTTGATCGGCAAATGGATGATTGCCGCCGCCAGGCCGAGTACCACGCCTGCCCACCAGATGGCGTCATAGCTGCCCGTGCGATCGTAGAGAAAGCCGCCGAGCCAGACGCCTAGAAAACTGCCGAGCTGGTGGCTGAAGAACACGATGCCGAACAGCGTCGCCATGTAACGCACGCCGAACACCTGCGCGACGATGCCGGTGGTCAGCGGCACGGTGGACAGCCAGAGAATGCCCATGGCACCGGCGAACAGGTAGATGGTGACGTCGGTTTTGGGCGCCAGCAATAGCGCAGTGATAGCAATCGCGCGCAGAAAGTAGATCGAGCTCAGGCCTGATTTCTTGCTCCAGCGCTGCCCATAGGCGCCGGAGAGAAAGGAGCCCGCGATGTTGAACAGGCCGATCAGCGCAATGGCATAGGCGCCGACATGGGCTTCCAGCCCGAGGTCGAGGACATAGGCCGGAAAATGCACGGTAATGAACGCCACGTGGAACCCGCAGACGAAAAAGCCGATGGTGAGCAGCACATAGCCGCGATGGGCAAGCGCCTCGCGCAAGGCCTCGCCGAGCCCCTGGTCGCTCAATGGCTCGCCTTTCACCGAGGTATCGTTCGGCAGCAGGAAGGCGAGCGGGATCAGCAGCCCGGCGGTGATCGCCAGGATCAAGAGCGCATCATGCCAGCCGAAACTTTGTATCCAGGCCTGTGCCAGAGGGGAGAACAGCACCTGGCCGAACGAGCCCGCAGCCGTGCCAAGCCCGAGTGCCAGTGAACGCTTCGCCGGACCGACGACCCGCGCCATCGCCGCCATGGCGATCGAAAAGGCGGTGAAAGCGACGCCAAGCCCGGTCACGAGACCGGCAAAAAGATGGAGCATAAGGCCGCTCTCCGCCTCGGCCATGCCGTAGACGCCGATCCCATAGACAACGGCACCAAATGCGATGACCCGGGACGGGCCAAAACGGTCGGCGAGGGCACCCGCGACCGGCACACCGGCACCCCAAAGCAGGTTCTGGAGCGCCAGCGCCAGCGCAAACGTCTCACGGCTCCAGCCATGGGCAACGGTCATCGGCTCGAGAAAGAGGCCGAAGACCGAGCGCAGGCCAAAGCCGACGGTCGAAATCAGACAGCCGGCGACGATAATCAACAGCGGCGTTCGCCAGCCGGCAGCCGTCGGCTCGGTCGACAAGTTGGTCATGGTGAACTGGGCCAAAGACTGTGAACGAAAGCGGAGTAGGCCGAAGCGATACGCTGCTGGGCCATACGAAATTTGTCAACGGCGATCAGGAGCCAGCCAAGGCCAACACCCAAGATCGTGCCCACCAGATCGACGGTCGCGACTTGCCCCTCGGCTTCCCCGCCACCCACCAGCCCCCAGTCCACCCCGGCGCCGGCTGGCGCCCGCCTAGCTGACCTTTTGCAGCAGCGCGTCCAGGGAGGCCTTGGCGTCGCCGTAGAGCATGCGGGAGTTGTCCTTGAAGAACAGCGGGTTTTCGACGCCGGAATAGCCCCGCCCCTGCCCGCGTTTCGAGATGATGACGTTTTTCGCCTTCCAGACTTCGAGCACCGGCATGCCGGCGATCGGGGAACCGGGGTCATCCTGTGCTGCCGGGTTCACGATGTCGTTGGCGCCGACGATCATCACGAAATCAGTGCTCGGGAAGTCGTCGTTGATCTCGTCCATCTCCAGGACGATGTCGTAGGGCACCTTCGCTTCGGCGAGCAGCACGTTCATGTGACCGGGCAGGCGTCCGGCCACCGGATGGATGGCGAAGCGGACCTCTTTACCTTTGGCCCGAAGCCGCTTCGTCAGTTCGGAGATCGAGCTTTGCGCCTGGGCGACCGCCATGCCGTAGCCGGGCACGAATACCACGCTGTCGGCGTCCTCCAGAAGCTGGGCGACATTGTCGCCATCGGTCGGCACCATCTCGCCCTCGATTTCGAGATTGCTCTCGACCGCCTCCCCGCCGAAGCCTCCGAGGATCACCGAGACGAAACTCCGGTTCATCGCGCGGCACATGATGTAGGAGAGAATGGCACCCGAGGAGCCGACGAGGGCGCCAGTCACGATCAGGAGGTAGTTGCCGAGCATGAAGCCGACGGCGGCCGCCGCCCAGCCGGAATAGGAATTCAGCATCGAGACCACGACCGGCATGTCGGCCCCACCAATCGCCATCACCAGATGCGCGCCGAACACGAGGGCAATCAAGGTCATGATGATTAGCGGCCAGGTGGCACCCGTGGTCACGAAGATGACGCCGAGCAGCAGCGAGACGATCACGCCTGCGAGGTTCATCATGTGACGGCCGGGAAAGGCAAGCGGCTTGCCGGAGATTGACCCTTCCAGTTTGCCGTAAGCGATGATCGAGCCGGTGAAGGTGACGGCGCCGACGAACACGCCGATGAAGATTTCGATGTCGTGGATGACAGCCTCGGCGCCGCTGTAGTCGCCATGCTCGAAGTGACTGTTGAAGCCGACCAGAACGGCGGCGAGGCCGACGAAGCTGTGGAGGATCGCCACCAGCTGCGGCATCTGGGTCATCTCGACCCGTTTCGCGACGAACCAGCCGATCACGGCTGCCACCGCCATCACCGGGACGAGCAGCAGATAGTTGGTGACGCGCGGGCCGAGGATCGTGGCAAAAATCGCTATGCCCATGCCGACGACACCATAGACGATGCCGCGCTTGGCGCTCTCCTGATTGGAGAGGCCGGAAAGCGAGAGGATAAACAGCACGCTGGCCGCGATATAGGAAGCGTTGACGAAACCCTGGGAAAACATCAGCGGATTGTCCGTTCTATGTGGTACGACCACTTCGTTGATTGGTGTGACCACGTCATTTATTCAAAACCGATCCATTCAGACCGGGCCCGGCGTCAAGAAAAGCGAGACCATCCAAAGCCCCAAAACCCGGCCGCAAACCTTCTATCCAGGCAAAGGCAGCCCAAGTCCATGAGGTGGCCACGCCACCTAGCTTTTCTGGAACATGGCAAGCATGCGGCGGGTCACCAGGAAGCCGCCCGATATGTTGATGGTCGCGATCAGGACCGCGATCGCTGCCAGGAACAACACGAGGCCGCTGGAACTCGAGATCTGCAGGAGCGCGCCGATCACGATGATGCCGGAGATGGCGTTGGTAACCGCCATCAACGGTGTATGCAGGGAAGGCGAGACGTTCCAGATGACATAGTAGCCGACGATCACAGCCAGCACGAACACCATGAAATAGGAAAGGAATGCCGGTGGTGCGGTGAGCCCGATCAGCGCCAGCAGGAGCGCGGCTCCTCCGAAGACCATGCCCGTCGTCCGTTTCTGAGCGGCAGCGGCGGCTTCGGCCTTTCTTGCCTCCTCTTCGGGATCGGCCGGCGCGGCCGGCTTCGGTTTCGCGGGTGCAACCGAGGTCGAAACCGGCGGCGGCGGGTAGGTGACTTCGCCCGCCTTGCTGACCGTGACGCCGCGGACGACGGTGTCCTCCATATCAACGACCATCCGCCCGTCCTTCTCAGGCGTGAGGTCGTCCAGGAGATGGCGAAGATTGGTGCCATAGAGCTGGCTGGACTGGGTGGCCATGCGGCTGACCAGATCGGTATAGCCAATAATGGTGACATCATTATCCGTGACGGTCTTGTCGCCTGACACCGTCAGGTCGCAATTGCCGCCCTGCTCGGCCGCGAGATCGACGACCACCGAGCCTGGCTTCATCGCCTTCACCATGTCCTCCAGCCAGAGCTTCGGCGCCGGGCGTCCAGGAATGAGGGCGGTGGTGATGACGATGTCGACCTCGGATGCCTGAGCTCTGAACAGCTCGAGCTGCTTTTCCCGGAACTCGGGCGAGGAGGGCTTGGCGTAGCCGCCCTCGGTGCCGCCTTCTTCACCGTCGAAGTCCAGAAACAGGAACTCCGCGCCCATGCTCTCGATCTGCTCCGCGACCTCGGGACGGATGTCGAAGGAGCGGACGACAGCACCCATGCCGCGCGCGGCCCCGATCGCGGCGAGGCCGGCGACGCCGGCGCCGATCACCAGAACGATGGCGGGCGGCACCTTGCCGGCCGCGGTCACCTGGCCTGTGAAGAAGCGTCCAAAATTACCGGCCGCCTCGACCACCGCCCGGTAGCCCGCGATATTGGCCATGGAGGAGAGCGCATCCAGCTTCTGCGCCCGGCTGATACGCGGCACCATGTCCATCGCCATGACCGCTTCGGGCTTTCGATCGCTCAGCTTCTTCAGCAGGTCTTCATTCTGGCCAGGATACAGAAAACTGATCAGCGTCTTGCCTTCGTCCAGCCGTTTGACCTCCGCATCGACCGGCGGACGGACCTTCATGATGATGTCCGAGCCCTTCCAGAGATCACCGACCCGGTCCACCACCTTGACGCCGGCCTCGCTATAGGCCTCGTCGGAAAAATTGGCGTCGGCACCCGCACCTTTCTGGATGCGCAACTCGTAGCCCAGCTTTTGGATGCGCGTCGCCGTCTCCGGTGTCAGGGCTACCCGCTTCTCATCCTTCTGCGTTTCCTTGGGAACGCCGATGATCATGGGTTTGGAGCTGGCTTCAGGCATGGTTATGTCCTTCTTTTCTCAGCAAAGGCCGACAGCTTGAGTTCGCGACATCCGACCCGATTTCAGACGCCATGGCAAGCACCAGCGGCCGTCCGTCGGTCGTCGAGACGCGGATGCCGACTGTGCGGGTGGCAATCAGACGGTCCCGAAGCCTCGCGTTCAGAGGCCGTCCACAACCTGTCCTGACAAGTCAATGATGTGGCCACGCCACCTAGCTGAAGAATTGCCCGCCGTTGGGGGAGATGGTGGAGCCCGTCAGGAAGCCGGCATCATCGGAGGCTAGGAACACCACGCAACGGGCGATCTCCTCGGGTTCGCCGAGACGGCCGACCGGGATCTGCGGAATGATCTTCTCGTCCAGCACCTTTTGCGGAATTTTTCGAACCATTTCGGTGCCGATATAGCCGGGACAAATCGCGTTGACCGTGATCCCCTTGAAGGCGCCTTCCTGGGCGAGCGCCCGGGTGAAGCCGACATCGCCGGCTTTCGAAGCGGAGTAGTTCACCTGGCCTGCCTGGCCCTTTTGGCCGTTGATCGAACTGATGTTGACGATGCGCCCGAAGCCGCGCTCACGCATGCCCGGGAAAATCGGATGGGTCATGTTGAAGAGGCCGGAGAGGTTGGTGTCGATCACCTCTTTCCACTGCTCAGGCGTCATCTTGTGAAACATGCCGTCCCGGGTGATGCCGGCATTGTTGACCAGCACCTCGACGGGGCCCAGGTCACCCTCGACCTTGGCGATGCCCGCCTTGCAGGCATCATAATCGGCGACCGACCATTTGTAGACGGGAATGCCGGTCTCAGCCTTGAAGGCCGACGCCGCCTCGTCGTTACCGGCATAGTTTGCAGCAACGCTGTAGCCCGCCTCTTTCAACGCCTTCGATATCGCCGCCCCAATACCGCGCGATCCCCCGGTAACCAATGCCACCTTCGCCATTCAAACCTCCTCTCAATTATGATGCGGTGGCCAAACACCGCGATTGTCAACGCCGCTTGATACATCGTCGGCGCGCCGCTTGCGACCGTGAGATCATCAAATTTGCCCGCCGAAACCGTAAACCCGCTACGGTCGCTGGGCCAACTGTGCAAACCCGGCCCCCAACGTCAAGCACCAGCTTTCACGCACCGATGGAACCAGTCGTTCTTGCCGGCACCCAAACATAGCCATCCGGATCGACCAGGCAGCATTCGCGGAGACCGTGCGGCTTGTCGGCGCTCGCCGCCAGCACATGATCGCCCCTCTCTCTCGCGCGCATTTCGGCGGTGTCAGGATCATGATCGTAAAGGCGAAGCTCGATGCCAGCGCCGCGCAACGCGCCGTCGCCGGTCAGCGCCAGGAGCGGATGGTCGCTGAATGTGTGATCCGCATGCAGCATCCACTCATGGGCGTGGCCATCGGCGCCGAGGTGGCGAAGAACGGCTATGTCCTCATCCTGATACACCACCTCCGTCGCCAGCACCTCGGTCTGAAAGGCGACGGCTTTCTCGATGCTCTGCACAAGGAGATTGACGCCGAAGCCTCTAAGCGACTTGCCGTAATCCTCGCCCGACATCCAAGGGTCGCCCTCACGCTTCTTCATGCCCATCCTCCCTCTGGCTCATGACCACCAAGAATCGCGCCACCGAACCATCGGTCAAGCAAGATGTTTTGGAGCTCGTATCGCTAGAACTTAGCCACCTGCCGATCGGTCGGCGGTGGGACCAGACGGCGCAACGTCTTTTGGCCGAGCAGATGGAGGAATTCCCACATGACCTGGGCGTCCAGCTTGCTTTCACCCCTGAAGCGCTCACGGAAGCGAAGCGGCAGTTCTGCGCAGCGCATCGGACGCCTGGCTGCCGTGATGATGTCCAGGAGGATCTTGGTGCCGTGGCCTAGAAGACCGGGATAAACCTCATGGAACAGGCTTCGCCTGATCATGAAGAAGCCACTCATCGGATCGCTCATGCGCACACCGCAGAGCCTGGCGCTGAGCGCGTTGGCGATACGGCTCATCAGAGCTCGCCTCGCTGAAAGCGGGCCGACGCTGCCACCACGCAAGAACCGGCTTGCGGCCACCAGATCCAACCGGTCGCTCTCCATCAAGGCCAGCATGGGCTGCAGCAAATGCTCGTCATGCTGAAGATCCGCGTCCATCACGGCGATATAGGTGCTCTTGGCCGTCCCCATGCCTTCGATGCACGCCGAAGACAGACCTTTTCGGCCAATGCGGCAGATCGCCTGAATATGCGGCCGGTCGAACGCCAGGGTCCGCAAGAGTTCATATGTACCGTCGGTTGAGCTGTCGTCAACAAAGAGCGCCGACCAGGATATCGGCTGCAGCACTTGTTCGAGCTTCGTAATCAGCGGACCAACATTGTCCACTTCGTTCAATGTGGGGATGACAATAGTTAGAGTTTTAACATTTTTTGGTTGATAAAAAGGATGTGCAGGTTCCATGCTGTCATTCATCCTTTGCGTTAGATTGAGGTTATCGGGAAAGTGTGCGCCCTTCCGCCGTCAGCGGCGGCCTCAAGACACCCGATCGTTGGCCATGGATCCTTGATGAACACAGTCGTCGATGCCCATCCTGCAAAGGTAGTCACAGCGATCGAGCAAGATGGCCTATCGATTGCGGCCTCGTTTCTGATCATTGCCATAATACTGATCGCGCCCTTGGCAGTCATCGACACGCCGCTTCTCGCAGACTACCCAAATCATGTAGCGCGGATTCATGCCTTAAGCAACTTTAACGACAATTCACTCCTTGCGGAGCGCTATGGCATCAACGCCGATCTCATCCCTAATATCGCGATGGATATAGCCGTTCCGTGGCTGATGAACTGGATGCCGCTGGACGTCGCGGCACGTGTTTTTCTAGCGTCGATCCTGGTCTCCACGCTCGCTAGCGTAGCCTGGCTGCATAGAACGCTATTCAACCAGTGGTCAAGCTATCCGCTCTTGGCCGCACTCTTCGCCTATCACGGCAGCCTGATGGCCGGCATGGCCAATTTTTCTTTTGGCATCGGTCTGGTGCCGGCAGCACTGGCGCTCTGGATCAGGATGCAGGACGCAAAGGCGATCTGGCGCCTTCTGGTCGGCAGCCTCGTGGCCCTTGCTCTCTTCTTTTGTCATCTGGTCGCATTTGGCGCCTACGGCCTTTTGATCATTGGCTGCGCATTGGGCAGAGCTCTTCAACAGTCGAACCCGCGAGACACCAGGCAACGGGCCGTCATCGACGTCACCATCGCCGGCGCCAGCGGAATCCCGCCTCTCATCCTGTTCTTGAAGCTCGCTCTTGAAGGTGAAGGCGGGCCAGCCGCCGCTGGCATCGTCTTCGGCAATGTCGCCTGGAAACTGAAGGCGCTTCTCGCCCCGCTCGCCAATTACAACCTGCCGCTCGATCTCCTCTCCTTCGCCCTGCTCGCCGGCCTTCTGCTCATCGCCTGGCTCTCCGGCCGGCTGACGGTCGATCGACGGATGGCGCCGGGCCTGGCCATGCTGGCACTGGCCTTCGTTCTCGCACCCAAAGCGCTCTGGACCGGCGGGGTATTCGATCAACGCCTCGCCGTCCTGCTCGCCCTGATGATGGTCGCCTGCACCCGCTTCGAGATGCCTGAAAATGCGTATTTCCGCGTCCTGCCGGTCCTGCTGGCCCTACTTTTTCTGACGCGCATAGGCGTTCTCACTTCGACATGGATCGACCACCGCGCCGATCTGGCCGAGATGCGCCGGGCCATCGATCTGGTATCGCCGGGCGCACGCCTTCTCGTGGTCCGGCCGGATAAAGGCGCCGGCCTTCGCCTCGCCCCTCCCCGCCACCGCGTTTTTCATCACGCAGCACAGCTTACCAGCCTGCCGACCCTTGCCGTTATCGGAAAGTCGGCCTTCGTCTCGACGCTCTACGCAATACCGGGCCAGCAGCCACTCATGCTCAAGCCCCCATTCGACCGGCTCGGCGGCCGCGGCCATGCCGACCTGCCGACACTCGAAGAACTGTCCTTCGCCTATCGTCAGGAGGGAAGCAGAGCGTCGGCAGCGAGCCAAATAGAGAGCTGGCGTTCCGACTTCGACTATGTCGTTCTGATCTACGGCTATGGTTCGGGTGCTGCGACGCTGATCAACGACCTACCGCTGGAGCCGCTCCTGGATGGCGAAATTCTCGACCTATTTCGGATCGTCAAAGGTTAAGGCCACGCTGCTGCCCACGATGTATCCCGAACATATGAGCCCCACCGCCGTCGACGCCAAACTTAACCGCATACCGTCAAACCCGGTGATGGCGGCGGAAATTAGATGATGGGGTCACACCACTAGCGTTTCACGAGCCAAAGACTGCTGGCGAGATCATCCTCGCTCGCAGTGACGCTTGACGATGCCAAATGCCGGCTTTCAGCCAGGTGCTCGCCCATGCGGGTCGCAACATAGCGGCTGGCGAAAAGCAGGTCATATCCGCCCCCTTGAACCAGGGCGGCAATCGCAGATTGCTCGTTATAGCCACGCCAAGCCCAGCTTTCAGGATAGGCATCGGGGAGGAAGATGTCGTGGACATGCAGGAGCACACCACTCGGCAAAGCCGGCAGCACAGAGGCAACCAGGTGATCGACATCGGTGCCGGGCATCAGGAGATGACTGCTGTCGATAAACAACAAATCGCCGCTTTCCAATGCCTGGAGATCTTCCTCCGGCGCCATCTGCAGCACCGTTTTTCGCCAAGTCACCTCCAGACTCGATAGGCTCGCGCGCGGTGCTGGATCGATGCAGGTGAGTTCTGTCGAAAGCCCGCCATCTTCGATCGCCGCTGCCATGAAACGCGTGGAATGGCCGGAGCCGACCTCGACGATCCGCGCCGGCTTTCGGGTGCGCACCAACGTGTAAGCGGCGAGTGCATCCAGCCTTGGAAACCAAGCCTGATCCAGACGGCAGCCTCGATGATCAGCGATCATCGCTTCGATTGCAGATGACAGCCTCCCGATCTCGTCAATCAGGGAAGAGAAGTCAGCGGCTGCATTCTGAAAGAGGCTGCGAAGCGCCGGATAGCTCCGGGGCGGATGCACATCTTGCGCATAGCGATAGGGCAGGAAAAATCCACGTCTTCTGAGACCGAGCACGGTCTCGAGCCCCATCGCCAGATATCGGCGTCCGGCACGACTCAGCATCGGTCATGCGGAAAGAATCGACAATTCATCGGCGCGCAATAGAACACATCAAGGGCGGAGCACCAGCCCCTCTTTTGCAACCACCGAGCCTGGCCGGGCCTGCATCAGCTCGACGGCAAGGCCCTCCATGAAACTGTCGTCATGGTCGGGGTCATGATGAAAAGCGACGAGCGTCTTGGCGCCTGCCTCCTCACAGAGCTTCACGCCTTCGCTCCAGGTCGAATGGCCCCAGGTGCGAAAACACGGATATTCCGCATCCGTGTAGGTGCAGTCGTAGATCACGATCTCACTGTCCTGGATGAGTTTCAAAATGTTCTCGTCAAGGCGGCCTTCGCGATGCTCGGTGTCGGTGACGTAGCAGATCGATTTGCCCGCATAGTTCACGCGATAGCCCGTGGCGCCCTGGGGATGGTTGAGACTAGCGGTCTCCACCACGACGTCGGAATACGGCGTCAGACGCTCGCCCGCCTCGAAATCGTGAAAGCCCATGCAGGCATGCATGATGTCGATCGGCACAGGGAAGAGCGGCCCGCTCATCAAGGTGGAGAGCACAGCCTGCAATCCTCCGGGCCGCGATGTCAGATGACCGGACCAGATTTCGAAACAGTTATTCGGATCGTAGGCCGGACGGAAAAAGGGAAAACCGTTGATATGGTCGATATGGGTGTGGGTCAGGAAAATATGGGCTCTAAGCCCCTTTTGACCAGCCAGGGTAGAGCCGAGCGCGCGCAGACCGGTGCCGGCATCGAAGATCAGGCAGTGCTCGCCGCAGGTGATTTCAATGCAGGAGGTATTGCCGCCGTAAACCACGGTTTCAGGCCCCGGACAGGGCACGGTGCCTCGTACGCCCCAAAAGCGCACGGAAAAGTCGCCTTGATCAGCCATTGGCCTTTTGTGCTGTCCCTTCAACAAACCCGGTTCAATTTTCCAAACTTATCATACGACGTTGATAGTTAATGAAATGTGACTTTTGTCACGCCGGCATATAACGATAGAGGTAGTAACGCCCCTTCGCCACGCCCTCCGGCAAAGGCTGTTCGGCAAAAGAGGCATCGGAAAGTGCCTGGTCGGCCGCCACCCAGGCGCCCGGCCGCAACAAGGGGGGCAAGGCTGCAGACAGCCAGGCGGCGAGCTTCTTGTTGCGGAGCGCATCACCGGTGCCGATATCGCTGTGGATCAGAACGGCATCGCCCGATCGGCTTTCCGCGAAGGCAGGCAGCGTGTCCTCGATAGCGCCCAGCACCAGATGGTCCTCATCCGGAACGCAGTCCGGATGGGCGCGCACTTCCCGTTCGAAAACGATGATTTCTCGCGCGGGCAGGCGTTCTCGCAGATGGTCGTAGGTTCGGCCATTGCCGAGGCCGAGTTCCAATACCGTGCCTGCCTGGTCACCGATGGCACCGGCGGCGAGATCCAGGCAGGCGCGCTGCGCCTCGAGGCGGCGAATAAAACTGTCCAGACGGCTCACATCAATGTCCCCACTCCCTGCCCGGTCCAGATCTTCTGCCTGAACGACCGTTGGATCGCACCTCGCGGTGTCGATACCCTTCGCTTAGCTGAACATGCCGCGATCGAAAGCTTTCGTCGACCCCGGAGAGGCGAACGTCGCCCCCGGAAAGGCGAGCGTCGCCCTCGGAGAGACGAACGTCGCCCCTGGAGAGACTTGCGCGCTGCTGCCCGATGGCTGCTATAAGGGCGCGACGTTCATCCTCCACCTCGCGAATATCGATCATGATGGGAGATTGTCGATGCGTCCTGGGCTTCTTGCCGCTCTCCTCGCTCTCCTCGCTGGCCTTCTCGGCTTCAGCGGGGACGTTGGAGCCGATGGCAAGGCCGCGGCCGTCAGCCTCGAAGATCGGGTAATGCCCGGCGGCATGGCCATCGGTAGCACGCCGCCCGGGAGCACTGTCCGCGTCGACGATCGGACGGTCCGCGTCAGCGACGACGGGCGCTTCGTCTTCGGTGTCGGCCGCGATGCCAAGGGCGGGGTCAAGGTCGAGATCACACCGCCCGAGGGCGAAACGATCAACCGAACGGTCACGGTCGAGAATAGAGACTACAAGATCCAGAACATCGACGGTCTGCCGGCGCGCAAGGTCGAGCCCAACAAGGATGACCAGGCCAAAATCGAGCGGGACTGGGTCATGCTCAACGAGGCCAAGGCCGCTGACAGCACGATCCTCGCTTTTGCAGACACCGCTGTCTGGCCGGTGACCGGTATCATCTCCGGTGTGTTCGGCTCTCAGCGGGTGCTGAACGGCAAACCGAAATCGCCCCATCGCGGCGTCGACGTGGCCGCCCCCGAGGGCGCGCCGATTGGCGCAATGCTGGAGGGCACCGTCACCGTCGCCGCAGAGGACATGTACTATACCGGCGGCACCGTCATGGTCGATCACGGTCACGGTATTCAAAGCCTCTATGCGCATCTCTCGGCTGTGGACGTGGAAGTCGGTCAGCATCTCGCCAAAGGAGAGCAGCTTGGCCGTATCGGGGCCACGGGACGAGCAACCGGCCCGCATCTGCATCTCAGCTTCTATTGGTTCAAGACAGCCTTGGATCCAGCCCTCGTCCTCGGACCGATGCCCGGGCACACCCCGGCGCTCAAGCCCAGGGCGACCGCCGGCACACAGTAAGCCCTTCAGGGGCGGGCTGGATCCGTACGGCTCGGGTCCGAACGACGAAGACGTACGATCACCTCGACCCGGTCGATCTCCTGTCCGGATGGCGGGGTCGGCAGTCGGCTGATCTCGACATGATCGTCGGGGATGTCCGAGAGCTTGCCGGTCACCTCATCGAAGAAGTGATGATGATGCGAGGTGTTGGTGTCGAAATAGCTCTGGCCCATGTCGACCACGACCTCGCGCAGGAGACCGGCGGACGTGAACTGATGGAGCGTGTTGTACACCGTCGCGAGCGACACCATGATCCCTGCCGCGCGCGCCTCGTGGAACAGCTCTTCCGCCGTGATGTGACGATGCTCGTTCTCGAGCAGCAGCTTGGCCAGGGCCAGACGCTGCCGTGTCGGGCGGAGATTGGCCGTCTTCAGCTTGTCGAGCACCTTCGTATAGGTCCTTGTCATAGTCACCGCTCAGCTGCTCCTCGACATCTCTTCGCAGCACCAAAGCCCGATGAGCCGATGCCGCATCATTCAATTAGAACTAAATTGGTACTCTATCGATCGGATGTCAAGCGATCGGAGGCCGCAGGCTGTTGGCGTGGAGGAAAAGACCCTCCTCAACCCCTGAAGTGGGTCACTTCCCGGTGACGATGCGATCCACCAGCTCGCGTACGGTCGGCACGAAGCCGTTCGAGTAGAACGGATCCTGCTTGAACTTGTAGACGTTGTGGCCCGCGAACATCAGCTGGTTGTCGACGTCACCCTCATGGGCGATGTCCTGGAGCGTCTTCTGGATGCAGAAGGAGCGTGGATCGGGTGGCTTGCCGGTGTTGTTGTCGTCGCGATCCGACCAGTTGGAGAACTTGCAGAAGGAAAGGCAGCCCATGCAGTCCGCCTGATCGCGCTTGATCTCGCGCGCCTTGTCCGGAGCGACATAGATCAGCGTGTCATCAGGGGTTTTCATCGCCTGGGTGAAGCCAGCCCTGGTCCAGGCCGCGATCCGTTCGGCATCCTCCGGCTTGACGAAGACCGAGCGCCCTCTCGTGCCGAAAGGAAGCTTCACAGTAAGTCCGCCCGCTTCATCCGGCTCGGATGCAAACGCCGCCTGACGATCGGAGCGCGCCACCAATTCCGTCAGGAAGTCGTTGTAAACGGCGGAAGAATAGAAACCGGTCGGACTGAAGCGGTGCAGCAGCACACCGCCTTCGTCGACATCAAGGAGCTTTTGCTTCCAGCTTTCGGGGATCGGGCTTTCGCGCGTCAAAAGCGGGCGGGTGCCGAACTGAAAGACCATCGGGCCGAGTTCGGCGCTGTCGATCCAGTCCGCCCAGTCATCCAGATGCCAGACACCGCCGGCCATGACGATCGGCGTCTGATCGAGGCCGAAACCGCGCATGGTGTCGCGCAGGGCCTGGACGCGCGGGCGCGGCGGCTCGGGCGACCTCGGATCTTCGGAATTGGAAAGGCCGTTATGGCCGCCAGCTCGCCAGGGGTCCTCATAGACGACGCCGCCCATCCATTCGGAAACGCTCTTGTAGGCGCGCTTCCAAAGTGCGTTGAACGCCCGCGCCGAGGAGACGATCGGATAATAATAGACATTGTAGCGCCCGGCGATCTCCGCCAGGCGATAGGGCATGCCGGCGCCGCAGGTGATGCCGTGGATCAGGCCCTTGGCGCCTTCGAGAACGCCGTGGAGCACCCGCTCGCAGCCGCCCATTTCCCAGAGCACATTGAGATGCAGCCGCCCTTGGCCACCGCTGACATCATAGCCGATACGCGCCTGGCTAATCGCCGCCGCAATCGAATATTCGATCAGCTCCTCGTGACGCTCGAGACGGGTTTTTCCCTTGTAGACCAGCGGCACATACTCGCCATTGTGGTCGATAAGGTCGTTATTGACGCCGGAAATCGTGCCGATGCCCCCGGCAGCCGCCCAGGCGCCGCTGGAAAGACCGCTGGTCGCGGCAACACCCTTGCCGCCCTCGACAAGCGGCCAAACCTCGCGACCGGACAGCATCAGAGGTTTCAAAGAAATCAATACAGAGGCCCCCTTGGACGATTACCCTTGCCCGGTTCAAGCCTCGCCCTTCGTGCCATACTGCGACAAGCACAGAAGCGTCCTGGCGGGCGGACCCGGGTCTTCCCCGCCCATTTCAGCCATATGGGGCCCATGTCAATAGACGACAAGAGACCGCACCCCGGACTATCGTCTGTCCAGGATACGGTCTCGTCAATCGAAAAGCGTTTGTCGTACTTAGGTAATCAACCGGCTCGGCGCTGGCGTCGCGGGCCGCGATCGCCACCACGGTCACCGCCACCTTCACCGCCTTCACGCGGCGGACGAGGCTGCGCTTCCAGCTCCTCGCCAGTCTCCTGATCGACGACGCGCATCGAGAGCTTGATCTTGCCGCGATCGTCGATATTCAGGACCTTGACCTTGACCTGATCGCCCTCATTGACCACGTCGGTCACCTTGGCCACCCGCTCATTTTTGAGCTCGGAGATGTGGCAAAGCCCATCCTGCTGGCCGAAAATGTTGACGAACGCGCCGAAGTCGACGACCCGCACCACCTTGCCGGTATAGATGTGGCCGACCTCCGGCGAGCTGGTCAGCCCGCGGATCCAGTCCATCGCCTGCTGGCTGGCCTGGGCATCGGAAGACGCAATCTTGACCGTGCCGTCGTCGGCGATGTCGATCTTGGCGCCCGTGGTCTCGGTGATCTCACGGATCATCTTGCCGCCCGGCCCGATCACGGCACCGATCTTGTCCTGCGGGATGTTGATCACGCTGATCCGCGGCACCGTGTCGCGCATCTCCTCCCGATGTCCACCAAGACCCTTCGCCATCTCGCCGAGGATATGCATGCGTCCGGCCTGCGCTTGGGTCAGCGCCGTCTGCATGATCTCCTTGGTGATTCCGGCGATCTTGATGTCCATCTGAAGCGATGTGACACCCTGCTCGGTGCCGGCCACCTTGAAGTCCATGTCGCCGAGATGATCTTCATCGCCGAGGATGTCGGAAAGGACCGCAAAGCGATCGCCTTCTTTGATCAGCCCCATGGCGATACCGGCCACTGGCCTCGTCAGCGGAACACCGGCATCCATCATCGCGAGCGAACCACCGCAGACGGTCGCCATCGAGCTGGAGCCGTTCGATTCGGTGATCTCCGAAACAAGCCGAATGGTGTACGGAAAATTCTCGCGGCTCGGCAGCAGCGGACGCAGCGCGCGCCAGGCAAGCTTGCCATGACCGATTTCGCGACGGCCCGGGGACCGAAGGAAACCGACCTCGCCGACCGAATAGGGCGGGAAGTTGTAGTGCAGCATGAAGTGCTCGCGGTGATCGCCCTCGAGCGCATCGATGATCTGCTCGTCTTGCCCGGTGCCGAGCGTGGCGATGACCATCGCCTGGGTTTCTCCGCGCGTGAACACGGCGCTGCCGTGGACGCGAGGAAGAAGACCGGTCTCGGCCATAATCGGGCGCACCGTTTCGGTGTCGCGACCGTCAATGCGCTTGCCGGTATCGAGGATGGCGTTCCTGACGATGTCCTTTTCCAGCTTCTTGAACTGGCCCATGATCAGGACGTCGTCGGCCCCTTCCTCGCCGCCGAACTGCTCCAGCGCCTTGGCCTTCACCTCACCGATCTGGTTCTGGCGCGCGGTCTTCTGAGGCTCGGCATAGGCGCTGCGGAGATCAGCTTCGAGCGCCGACTTGACCTGACCGTAGAAGTCGCTGTGGTCCTCGGTCGCGAGTTCCCACGGCTCCTTCGCACATTCTTCTGCGAGCGCGATGATCATCTCGATCACCGGCTGGAAGTTCTCCTGGCCGAACATCACGGCGCCGAGCATGACCTCTTCGGACAGCTCCTTGGCCTCGGACTCGACCATCATGACGGCGTCGTGGGTGCCGGCCATGACCAGATCGAGATCGCTGTCGGCGAGCTCCTGCACGGTCGGGTTCAGGATATATTGGCCATCCTTGTAGCCGACGCGCGCACCGCCAATCGGGCCGAGGAACGGAATGCCGGAGATCGTAAGGGCGGCACTCGCCCCGACCATGGCGGCGATATCCGGGTCGTTCTCCTGGTCATGGGCGAGAACGGTGCAGATCACCTGCGTCTCGTTCTTGAAGCCTGCCGGGAACAGGGGACGAAGCGGACGGTCGATCAGACGCGAGGTCAGCGTGTCCTTTTCGGTCGGACGGCCTTCGCGCTTGAAGAAGCCGCCTGGGATCTTGCCGGCGGCGTAGAACTTTTCCTGGTAATTCACAGTGAGCGGGAAGAAATCCTGACCCGGCCTGACGCTGCGCGCGGCACCAGCCGTGCAGAGCACCGTCGTTTCGCCATAGGTGACCATAACGGCCCCATCGGCCTGGCGCGCAATGCGCCCGCTTTCCAAAATGAGAGGCGTGCCGCCCCAATCCATTTCTTTTCGTGATATCTTGAACATTTGATTTTACTGCCTTTCCAACAGCCTAGCCCGGCCAATCAACAGTGATGGCCGGCCTGTCCGGATTGACGCCGGACCCGTGAAAGAGCGATCCGAAATCATTTCGGATCGATCGAGCGCGGACCGCGTTTGGGTTCCAACAAGTTACTTACGAAGACCGAGACGTTCGATCACGGTCTTATAACGGCTCTCTTCCTTCTTCTTCAGATAGTCGAGAAGCCGGCGACGCTGACCAACCATCATCAGAAGGCCACGGCGGGAAGCGAAGTCCTTTTTGTGATCCTTCAAATGCTCGGTCAGATTGGTGATCCGTTCGGTCAGAACAGCGACCTGGATCTCCGGGGAGCCCGTGTCCTCGGGCTTGGTGGCAAACTCGGAAATAACTTCCTGTTTGCGTTCTGCAGTGATTGACATGGCTTATCCAACAGTTCTTCGGGTTATGATGCCGTTTGGTGATAGGGCTGTGACGTTCTCAGATTAAAGACGCGAACCGGGCTGAGCTCCTCGCCCGAAAGCCTGGCAAGGGCGATGACGTCACCGCTGGCCATGGCCCTGATCGTCGTGTCTTCGTCCTCACTGTCGCCTTGAACGCCTGGCCCGCCGACCGCGCCCGGACCTGAGACCGTGCTTGGTCCCTTGACCATATGAGGGGCGACGCGGATGGATTGACCGGCGCGCAGGCGCTCGGCTTGTGGTTCAGTGAGAGCGAGCGACGGCAGACCGGAGAGCGCATCCTTCAACGGCCTCAACACCTGCGGAAACGCATCATCCTGAACGAGACGCTCCAAGGTTTCGGGGGATACCGCCTGATCTGCCTCGAATGCGCCGACCTTCGTGCGCCGGAGCGCCGTGACGTGACCGAGGCAGCCGAGCTGCCGGCCGAGATCGCGCGCGATCGCGCGCACATATGTCCCCTTGCCGCAGGTTAGATCCAGGACGACATGGTCATCATCAGACCTTTCGACGATCGCCAGATCCCGGACCTCAACGGTGCGCGCTTCCAGCTCGACCGTTTCGCCTCGGCGCGCGATGTCATAAGCCCGCTCGCCGGCCACCTTGACCGCGGCAAAGCTGGGCGGCACCTGCTGAATGCTACCGATATACCCTTCGAGCGCCGCCTCGATTGCCGACGTTGATGGTCGCACATCGCTGGTCTCGATGGTCTTGCCTTCGCTGTCGTCGGTGTCGGTAGCAACGCCCAGGCGCATGGTGAAGTGATATTGCTTTTCGCCGTCCATCACGAAAGAGACGGTCTTGGTCGCTTCGCCCATGGCGATCGGCAGCACACCGGTCGCGAGCGGATCGAGGGTGCCGCCATGGCCGACCTTCTGGGCCTGGGTAACACGTTTTACGAAACCGACCGCCGCTGTCGAAGTCATGCCTACAGGCTTGTCGATGCAGAGCCAGCCGTTGATCGGGCGACCCTTTTTACGTCGGAATTTAGCCATCGCCGTTCTCGTCCAGATCACCGTTGTCCTGCCCACCGACAGTCGGCCGGCTGCGGGCTTCATGCAGGAGGGCGTCGATGCGCGCGCTTTCGGCGAAGGTTTCGTCAGCACGGAAAGTAAGATTGGGCGCGTATTTGAGATTGCTTTGCCTAGCAACTTCACCGCGGATGAACGGTGTCGCCCTTACGAGTGCCGCTTCCATCTCAGGGCTGAGATCACCACCAAGCTCGACCACGTAGACCGTCGCCTGACGCAGATCGCGTGTGATGCGCACCTCGGCGATGGTCAGCGGCCGCTCGGCAATCACCGGATCATGGATGGCACCGCGCGAAAAGAGATCGGCGAGGACGTGACGAAGGCGTTCGCCGACACGAAGCTGACGCTGATTAAGCCCGCCAGCCGTGCCCCCCTTATCCGATGTCCGGCCTCTCGCCATACCCAATCCTCTTCGCACACCCCTCCCGTTCGCCTCGGCTTTTCCCGAGCGCGGCGATATCGCGCCCGCCGCCGAGAACCAAGTCAAGCCCGTCGGCGCTGCCGACCTAGAGGGTGCGTGCAACCTCTTCCACCTCGTAAGCCTCGATGATGTCGCCCTGGCGGATGTCGCTGAAGGTGTCGATACCGATGCCGCATTCGAACCCTTCGCGCACTTCCTTGGCATCGTCCTTGAAGCGTTTGAGCGAGCCGAGCGCGCCATCGTGGATGACCACATCGTCGCGCAGAAGGCGTACACGCGCGGCGCGGCGAATGATGCCGTCGGTGACCATGCAGCCAGCGATCTTGCCGGCCTTGGTGACCGAGAACACCTCGCGGATCTCGGCGTGACCGGTGGTCTGCTCCTTGGACTCGGGCGCCAGCATGCCGGACAGCCTGGCCTTCGCCTCGTCCAGCAGTTCGTAGATGATCGAATGATACTGGACGTCGATATTTTCGCGCTTGGCGAGATCACGAGCCTGTACGTTGGCGCGGACGTTAAAGCCGAGGATCAGGGCCTTGGACGCCATCGCCAGGGTCACGTCACTCTCGGTGATCGCGCCGACGCCGCTATGCAGCACCCGCACCTGCACTTCGTCGGTGTTCATCTTGGTGAGGCCCGCGACGATCGCTTCCAGCGAGCCATGCACATCCGACTTCACCACCACCGGCAGCTCGCCGATATTCTGTTCCGCCATCTGGCTGAACATATCCTCGACCGAACCTGCGGGGGCGACGATCCCGGCGGTATGCTTCTTCCGCTGGCGATATTCGGTGATCTCTCTCGCGCGCTTCTCATTGTCGACCACGACCAGCAGGTCACCGGCTTCGGGCACACCGTCGAGCCCGAGGATCTCCACCGGGGTGGACGGCCCTGCCGTCTCGATCGGCTTGCCGCGATCGTCGATCAGCGCCCGCGCCCGGCCCCAGTGGCCGCCGCAGACGATGATCTCGCCAACCTTGAGCGTACCCTTCTGGACCAGCGCGGTTGCGACGACGCCGCGTCCCTTGTCGAGCCTGGCTTCGATCACCGCACCCTGGGCACTTCTATCCGGATTGGCGCCGAGCTCAAGCAGTTCGGCCTGCAAAAGAAGGCCTTCGATCAGCTTGTCGAGGCCGGTCTTTTCGATAGCGCTGACTTCGACCGCAAGGACGTCGCCGCCAAATTCCTCGAGCACGATCTCTTCGGAAAGCAGCTCCTGCTTGACCCGATCGGGATTGGCCTCGGCCCGGTCGATCTTGTTGATCGCCACGACGATCGGCACCTCGGCCGCCTTGGCGTGAGCGATGGCTTCCTTGGTCTGCGGCATGACGCCGTCATCGGCCGCAACCACCAGCACCACGATATCGGTGACCTGCGCACCACGCGCGCGCATTTCGGAAAAGGCGGCGTGGCCCGGCGTGTCGATGAAGGTGACGGGCTGGCCAGCACCGATATCGACCTGATAGGCGCCGATATGCTGGGTAATGCCGCCGGCTTCGCCGGACGCGACATCCGCCTGACGAAGCGCATCCAGAAGCGATGTCTTGCCGTGGTCGACATGGCCCATGACCGTCACGACCGGCGCGCGCGGCTGGAGATCCCCCTCCTCGTCATCGAGACCTTCAAGGCCGATCTCGACATCGCTGTCCGCCACCCGCTTTACGGTGTGACCAAACTCACCGACCACCACTTCCGCAGTATCGGCATCCACCACCTGATTGACCGTGGCCATCACTCCCATTTTCATCAGTGACTTGATGACATCAGCGCCGCGCACCGCCATGCGGTTGGCAAGCTCGGACACCTGAATGGTTTCCGGCAGCACCACCTCACGAATGATCGGCGCCTGATCCTGCATCTGCTGCTGGCGCTTTTCGCGATCCTGGCGACGGCGCATGGCCGCAAGCGAAGGCGCTCTCCGCTCGATCACCTCGGCATTGCTATCCAGCATGAGTTTGCCGCCGCGCTGGCCATCACGCCTTGCACCGCGACCGCTGCGGCTGTCGCCACGATTTTCCTGCTCGCGACCGGTCTTGCCCTTGACCTTGCCTTTGCTTTCGACCGCCGGCCGAGCACGGTTTGGCCGTTCCTCACTGCCTGCAGCCGCAGGCTTGGCCGCGGGTGCCGGAGCGGCCGCTGCGGCCGGCTTGCTGGCTGCGGCAGTCACTTTAGCCTCTTCGGCCTCACGCTTTTGCCGCTCTTCCTCTTCCTTGGCCAGCAGACGCGCCGCCGCCTCCTCAGCCTTCTTGCGCGCGTCCTCTTCGGCTTGCCTGCGCGCCTCTTCCTGTTCCTTACGGCTCTGCGCCGCCTCTTCCTCGGCGGCCTTGCGCTGATTTTCCTCAGCGACGCGGCGCGCATTTTCGTCGGCACGCTGGCGCGCTTCGACCTCCGCCTTCTTGGCATCGGCGAGCGCCCGCACACGCGCATTCTTCTCATTGTCGGTCAGCGGCTTGAGAACGACCGGACCGCCCGCCTTGGAGCCACCACCACGCGCACGTCCCTTGCCGGCAGCACCGCCGCCGACGGGCTCAGCCTTGCGTGCGACGGCACCGCCGGCCGCAGCTTCGGTATCCGGCTTCGTCGGCGCCCGCTTCCTCTTCACCTCGACGGCGACAGACTTGCTGCGGCCGTGGGAAAAGCTCTGACGCACCACACCGGTATCGACACGCTTCTTCAGTTCAAGACGACCGCCGCCCGATTTGTTCAGCGAAATCCGGGAACCCTCATCCTGCTCTTTCGTACTGGTCATGATGTTTCGGTCGTTCCCTTTGGCTCGGTCCGGTGGAGGGACGTACACTCGCCCTCTTCAACAACAACTTCCATCTCAATAGCGACGTCCGGCCGAAATCCGGCCAGACGTTTGGCATCGCGCAGCGTTCTTGCTGCCAGTTTACCAGATAGCAGGGCCGCATGCACCAGATGCTCACGCCCCAAAGCGGCCCCGAGATCATGTCCCGGACCCGCCGTGATCAACGGTAGATCAGGCACCAGATGCCGAAGCTTCCACCGCCCGTCCTCGGCACCATCAGCCGCGGCAAGCAACACCGCTGCCCCCGATCCGGCCAACACCGCCTGGACCTGATCAAAGCCCATGACAATAAGCCCAGCGCGCCGTGCCAAGCCCAGCCCGTCGTAAAAACGTCGGGTCAACAGGGCCTCGATCCGATCGGCCAGACCATCCAAAACCGTCACCGACCGTTTGGCCGCTCTGCCGAACAGTCGTTTCTCAACCGCCTTGTTTACCACATCTCGGCCAGCACTCAACCAAATACCGCGTCCGGGCAGCCGTTCATCGATATCAGGGAGAACCCTGCCCGTCGGATCGACGACAAAACGAACCAGCCGATCCCGATCCGTGGCGGATCGCGTTACCAAGCAACGCCGCTCTTCCGAACGCGGTTTCGGGCTCGGCTTCTCCGCCCTACTGGCGGAAATTTCCGCATCAGGTGGCGTTTCGGCCATGGTAATAAGGTCGATAGCGGCTTCGATCAATCGCCAGCCCCATCATCGGCATCCGCCATGAACATACCGGCCTGACCGATCCAGTCATCCCTGGTGATCCGACCCTTGAAGCTCAGATAGCCGTCGACCCAGGCAATATTCTCAGGCGTGAATGCGGCGATCTGCGAGAAATGATAGATGCCGAGGCCATTCAGCTTTTCTTCGAGCTTCGGTCCGACACCGCCGATTTTCTTCAGATCATCCGCTTCGCCGTTCGGCCCATCCAGCGGACGCGGGCGCTCGCCCTCGATCGCCGCTTCGTCGACCGGGGCATCATCTCCCTCAGCCTCGTCGCTTTCGTCCGCGGGGGCCGACACCTCGGCCTCGTCGTCGAACCAGTGGGCGCGCGCCGCCATGATCAGCTCGCCTGCGCTCTCCTCGGTGAGCCCCCCATTCGGCAAGAGCTCGACCAGCTCGTCGCCGGCGAGGTCGGCTAGATCATCGAGCGTTTTCACATCTTTTCGACCAAGCTCGATCTTGGCTTCGAGCGTGAGGTGCTCGAACGCCAGAAGATCCTCCTGGATGCCGAGCTCGGACGCCTCGCTACCGAGGGCGTCGGCCCGCTCGGAGAGGTTGATCTCGGCACGCTCGCGAAGGGCCGCTGCAATATCCTCATCGAAGCCCTGGATGGAGGCCAGTTCCTCGAGGTCGACATAAGCGACCTCTTCGATGGTGGTGAAACCCTCGGTCACCAGGAGCTGTGCGATCACTTCTTCGACGTTCAGGCCTTCGACGAAGGTCTCGGTGAGCTGCTTGAACTCCTTTTGACGCTTCTCGCTGTCCTCGGTCTCGGTGGTGATGTCGATTTCCCACCCGGTAAGCTGCGAGGCGAGACGTACATTCTGACCGCGACGACCGATCGCGAGCGAAAGCTGCTCGTCCGGCACGATCACCTCGATGCGCCGGGTCTCCTCGTCCAGCACCACCTTCGACACCTCGGCAGGTGCGAGGCCATTCACCACGAAGGTCGCCGGGTCCTGGGACCAGGGGATGATGTCAATCTTTTCGCCGGCAAGCTCGTTGACCACCGCCTGCACGCGCGAGCCGCGCATGCCGACACAAGCGCCGACCGGATCGATGCCGCTGTCCTTGGAGATCACCGCGATCTTGGCGCGGGAGCCAGGGTCGCGGGCGACCGACATGATCTCGATGATGTTGTCGTAGATCTCCGGCACTTCCTGGGCGAACAGCTTCGCCATGAACTGCGGATGGGTGCGCGAGAGAAAAATCTGAGGGCCGCGGCCCTCGGCGCGGACATCATAGATGTAGGCCCGGACGCGGTCTTTGTTGCGGAAGGTTTCTCTCGGTTGCAGATCGTCCCGGCGGAGAATAGCTTCCGCCCGGCCGAGGTCGACCAGCACATTGCCATATTCGGTACGCTTGACCTCGCCGACCACGATCTCGCCGATGCGGTCCTTATATTCCTCGTATTGGCGCTCGCGCTCGGCTTCGCGCACCTTCTGCACGATCACCTGCTTGGCGCTCTGGGCGGCGATGCGGCCGAGATCGATCGGCGGCAACGGCTCCAGAATATGATCGCCGATCTCGGCTGCCGGGTTCTTTTCGCGGGCGTCCTGGAGCGGGATCTGGTTGACCGGATCTTCGAGATCATCGGCGACTTCGAGCTGCCGGTAAAGCGAGATCTCGCCGGTTTTGCGGTCGACCTCGGCGACGATCTGGTGCTCCTGGCCATATTTTCGCCTGGCTGCGGTCTGGATCGCCTGCTCCATGGCGATCAGCACGTCATCGACGTCGATGCCCTTTTCCTGGGCGACGTTTTCGGCGATGCGGATCAGCTCGAGCCGGCCGATACCCGCGGTGCTCTCAATGCCAAAATCAGTCAAAGCCTCAATTCCTTCCTTCTGCCTCGGCCGCCGCCAGCAATTCATCGGTCAGCACGAGTTTCGCCTTTCTGATCGCTTCAAACGGGATCTCCCGTTCGCCATCCGGCAGTACGAGGCGCACGGCCTCATCTTTCAAACCAAGAAGCTGTCCCTTGAACTTTCTTTGTCCCTCGATCTGCCGGTCGGTTTCGACACGCGCCTCGAAACCGGCGAAGCGCTCGAAATCGGCAGGCTTGACCAGGGGGCGATCAATCCCCGGCGAGCTCACTTCAAGCTCATAAGCGCCGGCAATCGGATCTTCCACATCTAAAATCGCCGACACCGCCCGACTGATCTCCGCGCAATGGTCGACGGTCATGCCGGCGCGATCCAGACGCTCCGCCATCACCTGCAGCGTCGGCCGCCGCCCGCCGGTGTTCATCACCCTGACCAGCTCGTAGCCCATCGCATGAAGCGTCGGCTCGATCAGGTCAGCTATCGTGTTCTTTCTGTCCAACCAATAAAGAGTGGGCCTGGGGCCCACCGTCACCTCGTCCGGGTTTTTGGGATTGAAAATCTATATGGGCGCAATCGGACGTGGCCGCAAGGGTTTTCGTGCCGCAAACGCCGCCGCGGAAGGCGTTCGAGGACGCCAGCCCCCTCCCGCCTTCCGCGACGCTCGTCCTTCGGCGCTCAGCTACCCGGCAGCAGACTGCCCAGCCCGTCGCCCAGCCCTTCGAGGAAACTTCCGCCCGGTAGTCCGATCGAACCGTCGTCCCCGGGGCGCTTCATGTTCTTCATGACGGCGCTGCATTCCTGCCTGATACCGGTGCTGAACGCCTCCTCCTTGCAGCGATCATGCTCGGCCCAGGCCTGTTCGACCTCGCCGCGTCGGCGTTGGATCTCGATGCGCAGCGGCCAGAACGGCTCGTCGGTGCCGAGATTAGCCTTGGCCTTCTCGGTGACGGCCAGCGCCTGTTCGGGCCGCCCCTTCAGCATGTGCAGCGTCATCTCCAGCTCGAAGCTCTGACGCGAGCGCTGTTCGCCCGGATTGATCCGCTGCAGATTGAGCAGCGCGTCGTCATAGCGCCGCTGGGCATTGCGCACATTGGCCATCACTGTCCGCGTATGGGCGGCATTGGCCGTTCGTCCGCTGATCCCCTTCTGCGCCAGCTTTTCCGCGTCCCGAAGGCGCCGCTCGATCAGTGCTGCGGTGGCCTCGTTGGCCGCGCGGTGCCCTTTGAGCATCTCGTCCGGCAGCCGCTTTTCCTTGGCGAGTTCGTAGCGGGTGCGCTCGGCCTCACGTTCGGCCTTGGTAAACTTGACCTTTTTGTATTCGCGCTTGCGATAAGTGTTCATGCGCTCCTGACGCGCTGCGGGATCGATATGGGTCACACCCATCCGGCGCCAGGCCTCCTTGCCGGCGCCGCCAATCGCCGAGAACGCGGCCTTGAGTGTGTTGCCGGCGAATGCCGCCGCACTCTCGCTTTCGCCGAGTTCGCGAAAGGTGATCTCCTGCTGTTTCTTCAGATAGTCGAGATAGGTCCCCTCCGCGGCGCGCAACTCCACCAGAAGCCGGAACAGATCGGCGCTCGCCCGCGGATTGTAACCGGACTTGATCAACAGATCCGCTGCCAGGAGATCCGCGGCCTCCTCCTGCTTGCGCGACCAGAGATTGTTGACGACGTGATCGGACACCCGATTGATCAGCCAGGAAGAGGTCTGCAGTTTCGCCGTCTTCTCCGCTGTGTCCTGCGTGTCGTTCTTGACCTGGACCTGGCCGTTATACCCCTTGTCGATATCGGTGTTCGCCGCTGCCGAAGCCAGAATGCCGATGCCGGCGCCCACAGTCACCGCCTTTCGCTGGGCGTCGATATAGTCCTGCCGCGAGAAGTGGTTCAAGAGAACATGCGCAGCCTCGTGGGCTAGGACCATGGCGAGCTGGCCCTCGGTCTCGACCTTCTCGAGAAAACCGAGGCTGACATAGATCTCCGCATCCGGCGTGGCCTGCGCCGTGCCGCGCGCGCTCGCGTCGATGAAGATCTCGATCGCCGGCTTGTCGTAAGGATAGACGCCGACCACGCGCGCCAGGATGTCGCGGAGATAGGACAGCATCTCAGGCGCGTCCACCAGCCCCTCGATGTCCATGGTCGCGAGCCCCTGCGAGATCTGCAGATCGTTCAGCGCCTTAGCTCCGAACCCGTCCTGCTCCGGACCGCGCGCGGCTTCGATATCCTCGCTGATGGTCTCGATATACTTGCCTTCGAAGGTATCGACGACGGGGGTGAAGGGCGTCGTCTGCGGCAGCACCGAACTGCAGCCGGCGAGCGCCGCCAGCGAGACCAGGCCGACGGCAAGGCGCCTCGGCGACGGATGATGCCGGCTCATTCGCAGAGATCCCCGTCAAGCCCCATGGTCGAGGCGTTCTTGGCTTTCGCCGATTTGGTGGTCGCGGCGACCCGGCAGCCCGCCGGCGATTTGACGTCGGTCCGATAGACCCAGGCCGGGTCGTGGTGACCGGCAAAGTCGATCTTCACCATGTCCTTAGTTTCTTCGAGCACTTTCACCGCGGCCGCGTCGATGCCGTCGACGATATAGTCATCGATGTAGTTTTCATCCGCGTCGTAGACTTCGATCGGATCACTCAAAAATCCTTCGATCACCGCCGCATTCTGGGCAAGAGCCGCAGCGGAAACATGAATAGCGACAAGCGCGAAGCCGAGGGTTCGGAACATGGAAAATTCTCCTTTGCGTTGGCAGACAATGGTAATTTGACAGCTTTCTCAATGTCGTTCGGCGTCGTCACCAGCCCCTTTAGGAAACCCATGACCGTGACCAGGCCGAGCAGGGCGAGCCAGTTGAACGGGGCGAAATGCATCAAGGCCATGATGATCATTACGAGGACGATCAACAGCAGATGCAGGGCGTATTCGATGATGTGTGCGACGAGTGCCGAAACCTTGTCGCCTTGGCTGGCGCGCCGCGCTTCGACATGTGCAGAGATGAGAAAGAAGAGGACGACCAGAACGGCTTCGATGTAGCCGCCGGCGGGAATAAGCGAGAAGCGAAAGTCATTCGGTCCGAGAACCTCGTCGTAAGCCTCGGACAGCGGCCGCCACTGATTTTCAGGCCCATATTCGAGAAGATTGTCGAGCGCCATCGCATGATAGAAGACGCCCGGAATCTGGCCGTGCACCGGACTCTGCATCAGATCGGGCGCCCCGCGGATATCAGCGCCGATCATCACGATCCGGTCCTTGAACAGGCGCCTTAGCGTCTCCTTCTTTGCGTCACCGCGCACGAGATGCACAGCCTCCGCCGGAATCCACTGGCTGTAGGGGCAGATTTGGCTACTCATGTCAGGATTCTTGTCGAAGCGGCCGACCAGATCCTGGAGCAACTCCCAAAGTCCGTCGAAGTAGGGGGCGTATTTACTTGCCGGTCTGACATTGCAATCTGCATGGAAGCGACGAAGCTTAAGCCGATTCTCGTCCCGGTGCTCCTCGTCGGTCATGGCTTCGCCGGACAGATGCCGCGGGTAAAACCCCCAGCTCACCACCATCTCTGAGGGCTCGTCGTCGAGCCGGCCACGAACGTCGTTGTCCTCTTCGTCGAGAACATTGTAGAGAGCGAGCGCCGGGCTCAGAATCTCGCCGTCGATATGGCCGGGCCAGAGCGTGTCCCAATTCTCCTTTTCGCGCGCTAGATCACCGCCGGTCTGGTAGGGCGTCAGCTTGCCGCAGCTGCCATCACCTACATGCACGATTCGCTCGACGGATGTGCAGGCGTCGAGTTGGAGGATCAGAGGGTAGATGCCATGATCTTCGACGAAATTGGTCGGAAGCCTACGGACGCCGGCTTTTCTCACCGTGTCGAGGACGACACTGCCGTTCGGCACCAGATAATTCTTCAAAGGCGCTTGATCGCCGACGAAGACTTGAGCGAGTTCCCTATTCTCGAACGCCTCGTCGTCTAGGAATTTCGCGCAGCTGCTCTTTATCCTGGCCGTCGTCTCCGAATCGGGCTTCAGATAGTCGATGAAGCGATCGAGCTCCTTATCGCTCCTGCTGTGGTTATGGGTGTAGAGCAGATCGATGAAAATACCTTTGGGCTCGAAGCAGTAGAGCGCCTTCAGCATCTTGGTCATGACCCGGTAGGGCACCGGCCAGCTTAGCTCCTGCCGCTTCAGATATTCGTCGTCGAGGATGATGACCGTGATCGGCTTATGGTCTTCGTCGCGCTGATGCTCCTCGCCATAGAACGGCGCCATGAACCGGAAGAACACGTCCTGGGAGGCTTGGCCGGAAGCGGTGATAACGTTCAGCGGGTTCAAGAACGCCGCGCCGATCACCAGAGCCGCGGTAAACAGAGCTTTGAGAAACCGAAGCTGGCCGCCCCTCTTCCAACTACTGCCCGAGTCAGTTTTGTCCTGACGGAAGCCGTTCTTCATGCCCAATTCCTACAAATCAACCAGCGTGCCGCTCCGAAAATCCGAACGGAGACTTTAGTATTTTTAGGCGAAATTAAATGCACACGTAGCGCGTTGAGATTGCTAGACGCTAGGATAATCACAGGTCAACTAGAACAAAACCGGCACAAAAATTCCCCCATGCGCCTGTTGCGCGAATTCAACACCATTTTATGTTCTTCTAAATTTAGATGCGCTTTTCGGCTGAAGCTGACCTTGCCACCTCCAATTCAAAACTTCTCGGCATAGGTCGCCAATGTCGAAGAAGCAGATGTTAACCACAAATATAACAAAATATAGTTAGCAAATTTTTATTATTGAAATTAACTAAATAGAAATACTAATTTTATGACACCAAGACAAAATGAGCGAATTTACAAAAACACCCGAAGAGAGAACTGTCATGTCTGCAAAACCTCATGCGCTTTGGCCCTGGAGCCCGATCGTCGCGACGCTCGTGCTTCTCAATACCACGACCGTCACCCAGGCCTTCGAGGATGACTGGCGGGAGCGGCGGCTGGAGACACCGATCGGCATGGAAAGCACCAGCGACGGCGAGCGTGCAGTCGGCTTTCGCCGCGACGGCGATCACCGTCGCATCGAGACCAACTCGATCTACGGCTCGACACTCGCCACCGCCATCGGCAATCAGATCAACGTCGAAGCCGCGGCCGGCAGTTCGGTGGTGATCAACGGCAATCAGATCAACAAGGGCAACCAGCTCGCCGTCACCGTGATCGGTGATGGCTACCAGGACCTCGTCGACGAAGCTCGAAACGACTTCGAGCGACGGCGCTGACCGCCGGTCAGCTCTTTCGGGCACACCGCTTAAACAGCTCGCCAAACAATTCCGGGAATTGATCCATGAACGTAAAATCGGTCGCCCTTAAGGGCGCGATGGCGGCGTGCTGCCTGATGGCCACCGCCTGCACCCATCCTTATGCAACCGAGGGCAACTATGCCGAGCCGATCGGCAGTGCCCCCGTCCTCAATAACCCGACGCCCTATACCGAAGCCCTCTATTGCATGGGCGAGCATTTCACGGGCGAAGAGGCGCCGGTGCCGCAGACCATTTCGGTCGGCAAGATCCTCGATTACACCGGTAAGGACGACATCGAAACCGGCCGCCGCCTGACCCAGGGCGCAGCGTTGATGGCGATGTCGGCTCTCGGCAAAGCTGGGATTCCCCAGGTCGAACGCTTCGACACGTCAGTGACCGAGCTTGAGCTCAAATTCGCCGACAACAAGCTGATCGGCGATGCTGAGGAGCAGGGCGGCGTCCGCAGACTGATAGCTGGCGAAATCCCCGGCTCCGGCTATCACCTGATCGGCGGCATCACCGAGCTCAACTACAATATCCGCTCGAACGAGGGCGAAGTTCTCTACGACATCGTCTCCTTCGGCGTCCGCTATTACGTGATGAACATCGGCCTCGATCTCCGACTGATCCACACCAAGAGCCTCCGGGTCATCGAGACCGTGTCCTACCAAAAGCAGATCATCGGCCGTGAGCTGCGCGGTGGTCTCTTCGAATTCTTCGACGGCAAGCTCCTCGATGTCGGCCTCGGCGAACGTTCGCTCGAGCCGATGCAGCTGGCCGTGCGCTCAGTGGTCGAACGCGCCGTGTTCGAGCTGATGCGCGAACTCAATCACCTGCCGAACGATGCCTGTGCCGATCGCCTTTACGGACCCGATCTGCACCTGGCCGGCGGGGTGGGATCGGCCGAGAAGGCGGACAAGCCGAAAGCTGAAGCCACAACGGTCGAAGCACCAAGACAGCTCGCCCCGTCCGGCAAAGCCGAGAACCAGGTCCGTGCCTCCTAGACGCCCCCCTACTCATCAAAACTGACCTACCAGGAGAAATCGACATGCGTAGCCTTACCCTCACTGCCATGGCACTTGCGCTCACCGTGTCCGCCGGCGCCGCCCAGGCCGGGTCCCCGCACTACCTGCCCTACAACGCGATCCAGGGCTTCGGCGACATGCGTATGCCGAACGTCTATGTCCACCCGCACACCATCCTGGTCAACCCGCACCTCTCCATCGAAAACGGCGTCGAGTTCGGCCAGATCAATGACGCTCGGATGAAAGCGGTCCAGGGCCTGGTCTCCAAGGGTCCGAAG
>JBPCVQ010000320.1:0-10978 GCA_051010395.1 Geminicoccaceae bacterium
AAGATGCTCGGTAGCGAAAATTTCTACTGGCACACGATCGAAGCCGCATCGAGCGACGACATTCACTGGATGACGCCCAGTGAAGTCGAAAAGTTCGGCCTCCTGACATCGCCCTGGTCGCAGCCGAGCGGTGATGAAACACCCTTCGGTCAGGACTTTGAGACCATGCGGGCAGCCGTCCTGGAAGATTGAACATCTGAGCCTCCCTTTTCCTTCCGGAAAATGTCCGATTCGATCGATCAGGACGACGAACATGGGGCTGTTCGGCCATGGAAGATGGGCCAGAAGGCGCGGGCCCGGCTCCAATGCTGCGTGGCAATGACTGGGTCTCGATGGCGGACAAGGTCGGTGGCGACACCGGCCGCAATTGCCAAAAGAGGGAGCTCGCAACCAACATGAAAAATCTACGCCTCAATACTTTACTGCTGACAACGGCACTTATTGGATTTGGCGGCAGTCAGGCCTTGGCCGGCGATCAGATCATACCGCCAGCAGCACTGCCTGGCTCTGACATTTCGGCCCTGCAGCCCTCGACCTTGCTGGGAACCGCTCAATTTAGCGAACAGGGATTGTCCGGGCGATCCGATGGCAATTCGAGTTCGCTTTTGTCATTTTCCGATGGCGAGCTTGAGGCCGAAGACGATGTTGACGCCTATGCATTCCACAACCGTGGTTGCGGCGGTTCTTACAACCGGAAGGGCTGTCGACAAGAACGGAGAAAATTCAGGCGGGAATTCAGAAGAAGCAATGCCGTCCGCCAGATCAAAGCGCGAGCAGCCTATCGGGCGGGCGCCAGTGGTGCAGGTGTGATCGTCGGCGTCGTCGATGAGGATTTCGATCTCGATCATCCCGAGCTAGCCCCCAATATCGTCGGTTTCGAAGATGTGACCAAAGGCAATCGGCTCGGGCAGGAAGAGGCCGACGATACCGAGCAGCAAGAAGCGTTGAACGGCTTAGAAGCCCTGGGGGAGACATTCCTCCCCTCGGGACATGGAACCCTGGTCTCAGGTGTGATCGCCGCAGCGCGTGACGGATCGGGTATCCACGGGGTCGCGCCTGAAGCAGGCATTCTTGCCGTGCGCGCCGACACGTTCGAGGTCGAAGAGGTCGCAGATGTCGACACCTTCCTAGAGGCAGTGAACGAAGCAGGGGTGACCAAGTTCGTTGTCGCACCTTCGGATTCAGACGACCCTGCAGATGTTGAGATCATCGAACTGACTGAGGAAAATCTGGATGAGCAATCGGAAAGGCTGCAGCAATTAATCGCGAGTGACGATTTCGAGGTCGCTGCCGCCGGCTCGGGCTTCGATGATGCGAATGTTGCAAGGGCCGTGGACGTCGCCGTCGCCGGCGGATCGCATATCGTCAATCTCAGCCTCGGCGGTGGTGAAACCTCCGAGCAGGAACTGATCGACTCACTACAACGCGCGACCGGCAAGGGTGTGATCATCGTCGCTTCGGCCGGTAATGACGATCTCCCGAATGCAGAGGCGCCTGCAAACCTGTCCGTCGATCCTCGCACCAACGGGTTGATGCTGGCGGTCGCCCAGGTCGACGAGGACAACGAGATTATCGAGGGCGTCAATCGCTGCGGTTCATCCGCTGCCCAATGCCTCGTCGCCTTGGGCGAGGACGTTCTGACCACCGAGAACGGCGGCGGCCTGGGTGAGAATAGCGGCAGTTCGTTCTCGGCGCCGGCGGTGTCCGGTTCGCTCGCTCTGCTTCTCGACCTGTTCCCGACGATTTCGGGCGGTGAGGCCGTTCAGATCCTGCTGGCATCGGCAACGGATCTGGGCGAGGAAGGTGTCGATGAGATCTACGGACACGGTCTCGTCAATCTCAGACGGGCATTGCGGCCGATCGGCGTTGCCAGCCTGCCGACGGAGAATACGGTGTATGGCGACCTCACGTCCCTGAGTTCGTCGACACTCGGCCTGAGTGGCGCCCTCGGCGACGCGTTCGGCAATCTCTCGACGCTGCAGAACAGCCTCTTCCTCGACGGCTTCCGCCGCCCCTTCGAAGCCGATTTGCGCGGGCAGGTCGTTGCCAAAAGCCGTACCATCGACTTTGGCCAGGCTTTCGGCGGCAGCACGGATGTTCGAACCGAGTCCTTCGTGAACGCCGGCGGTTTCAACGTAACGCTGGCCCTGCGCGATGACGATCGGGACGATCTGTTCGGGACCAGGCTAGCGCGCGCAGGATTGGCGCAGGAGAGTTACGAGCAGGAACAACAGCTCAGAAGCCTTCGTTTCAGCGGCGATATCGCGCCGGGCCTCAAGGTCAACTCCGGCTACAAACTCACCGCTGATCAGCACTTCGCGACCGACCCGGCTTCTGAGAAGGGTGCCAGCCTGTTCTTGTTCACGAGTGATTCGCTAAGCCCGCAACATGCTTTCCTCGGCAAGGGCAGCGGTCTGTCCTTCGCGCAGGATCTGACGGATGCGACCAAGCTCACCATCGGCTTTCTCGCCGCCGAAAAGCACGAGGGGGTCGAAAGGCAAAATGGCGCCGGCACCGCGGTTCAGGCCGATCTCAATCATCGCTTCGAGAACGGAGCAGCGCTTGGGTTCAGCTTCTCCTTCACCAACGAGGCCGATGGTTTCCTTGGCTCGGAGGCCGGCGGCGCCCTTGCCGACCGCTCGGACACCAACAGCCAAATCTATACCCTGTCCGGCAGCCTGCCGATCACATCCGACATCGAAGCCATCGGCAGCGCCACGCTCGGCCTCTCGGATTTGTCGGGTATCGAAGGCGGGCTTCTTTCAGACCTCGGCGACAATGTCGTCTCGGATGCCTTTGCGCTCGGCGTCCTCAAAAGCGGCATCTTCGATGATCGCGATCGGATCGGTCTGATGTTCAGCCAGCCGCTTCGCATCGAAGGTGGCGGCCGCGGAACGCTGACGGTGCCGACATCGGTCAACGCAGATGGCTCGATCGTCAGCAGCTCGGAACGGGTCGGCCTGTCGCCAAGCGGTCGCGAGCTCAATCTGCAGCTCGCCTATACCCGTGAACTGGCATCATCACTCGATGTCACCAACTATGCCCTGGTGCGAACGGAGCCCGGCCATAACGCCGATGCGTCACCCGACTTCGGCGTTGGCTTGCGCCTGAACTGGACGTTCTAATTCCCCCTTCGTCCAGTCTCGCCGTCGGCACCTGCCCAGCAAATCTCGAGGTGCAGGTGTCGACGGGCAGGCTGGTGGTGTGACCACTTCATTGGGTTTCCACCGCATTCGCAGAAAGCGCCAAGATTACCAAGGGTATGCGAGCTAATCTCGGCGAAGACGCCGGGATCTTTCGTATCACCGCACCACCAGCACAGTGTCCCGAGGACGCCGACGCCATAGAGAAATCAACTACCCTTGAGCACCAGCTTCACTCAGAAGCTGCCTCTCCGGCTACCGTTCACCCTTCGAATGCGATAGGCTCAAATTTGAACGAGCCCGAATTCGGGCCAAGCATGCGGTCACGCAAATGGGGGGCTGTTGCCGGAAATTCGCGTTGAGGGTCTGACCAAACGATGGGAAGCGACCACCGCAGTCGATGGTATCTCGTTCACCATCGCCGATGGCGCTTTCGCAGTGCTGCTCGGCCCTTCCGGCTGTGGAAAATCGACAACGCTTCGCTTGATTGCCGGTCTCGATCAAGTGAGCGGTGGACGCATTCTGATCGGCGATCAGGATGTGACCGACCTGCCGCCAGCGAAACGTGCGCTCTCCATGGTCTTTCAGAACTACGCGCTGTTTCCCCATCTGAGTGTCGCCGAGAATATCGCGTTCGGGCTTCGGGTGCGCCGTGTGCCGGCGAAGGAACGGCAGGAGCGATTGAAACGTGCTGCCGATCTCCTCGGTCTCGGCGACTTGATGCAGCGCAAGCCCAGTCAGCTCTCCGGCGGCCAGCAGCAGCGCGTGGCGCTCGGTCGGGCGATCGTCGCGGAGAGCAAAGTCTGCCTGATGGACGAGCCGCTCTCCAATCTTGATGCCAAGCTCAGGAATGAGATGCGGCGCGAGATCAGGGAGCTGCAGCAGCGTCTCGACATGACCATGCTCTATGTCACCCACGATCAGGCCGAAGCGATGAGCATGGCGGATCAGGTGATCCTCTTGAACCATGGCCGGATCGAGCAGGATGCGCGCCCCGCGGTCCTCTATAACCAGCCGGCAACCGCGTTCACGGCCGGCTTCATCGGCACGCCGCCGATGAAGCTTGTCGATCCGGCGGTTCTGCCGGGACATGACGGCGATGACAGGATCGGCGTTCGTCCGGAAGCAGTTCGGTTGGTCAGCGAAGGCGGTATGGCGGCTGTTGTCGAGGCCGTCGAGTATCTTGGCGCGGACACGATTTTAAGTTGCCGGATAAACGATCAGATGCTGCTGGCTCGCCATCCCGGCGAGATTTTTTTCGACAAGGGTGCTGCCGTTCGCCTCGACTGGGAAAAAGGAGCCGAGCATCACTTCGATCGCGACAGTGGCCAGAGGCTGACGACGCCGGCGTCGACCGCGGCAAAACAAATGACCGGATGATCAGGGAGATTCTGAAATGCTGAATACGGTGACGAAGAAGCTGTTGAACAAAACCATTATCGGTGCTCTTGGCCTTGCCATGATTGGTGGCGTCGGGACGACTGCGAGGGCCGATGTGGAACTCACCTTCTACTACCCGGTCGCTGTCGGCGGGCCGGTGACCAAGGTCGTCGACGGCTATGCCCAGACCTATAGCGAGATGACGCCGGGTGTCACAGTTACGCCGGTCTATACCGGAAGCTATCTCGATACCGTCACCAAAACCATCACCGCGATCAAGGGTGGCAACCCGCCGGATGTCGCCGTCATCCTCGCGGTCGACACGTTCACGCTCTACGACGAGGACGCGATCCTCGCCTATGACGATCTGATCAACACGGACGAGGAACAGGCCTGGATCGACAGCTTCTATCCCGCTTTCATGGAAAACGGCCGGGTCGAGGGTAAGGTCTGGGGCATTCCATTCCAGCGCTCGACCCCTGTGCTCTATTGGAACAAGGATGCGTTTGCCGAAGCGGGCCTCGATCCCGACACGCCTCCTGCCACCTGGGAGGAGCAGGTCGAGTTCGCGAAGAAGCTGACAAAAAAGGATGGCGATCAGGTCAGCCAATACGGCATCCAGATCCCAAGCTCGGGCTTTCCCTACTGGCTGTTCCAGGGTCTGACCACGCAAAATGATGCGTTCCTGATGAACCAGGACGGCAATGAGGTCAGCTTCGATCAGGAAGGCGTTGTCGAGGCGCTGCAATATATGGTCGACCTTTCCAAGGTCCATGGCGCCATGCCGTCTGAGATCATCGAGTGGGGCACCACGCCCAAGGACTTCTTCGAGGGCCGGACCGCGATGATGTGGACCACCACCGGCAATCTCACCAATGTCCGAGACAACGCGCCGTTTCCTTTCGGCGTCGCCATGCTGCCGGCCAACAAGCGCCGAGGTGCCCCGACCGGCGGCGGTAATCTCTTTATCTTCAATCACTTGAACGAAGAGGAACAGGCGGCAGCGTTGGGCTTCGCAAAGTGGCTGACGTCGCCCGAGCAGGCTGCTGACTGGAGCATCGCCACCGGCTACGTCGGCACCAGCCCCGCCGCTTGGGAAACCGAGCGCATGCAAGCCTATGTGGCTGACTTCCCCGTCGCCACGGTCGCCCGCGACCAGCTGGAATTCGCGACAGCCGAACTCTCGACCCACGAAAACCAGCGGGTCACCAAGATCTTCAACGATGCTTTGCAGGCGGCGCTGACCCTGGCGAAGGAACCAGCGGACGCTCTCGCCGAAGCGCAGGCCGAGGCCGACCGCGTGCTGTCGGCTTATCGTTAGTCAGAACGTGTTGGGGCAGCGTGGATAAGCGCTGCCCCAGAACGCCGTGATGCAACGACATCTCCACCATATCCACGGCTGGCTGCTCCTCCTGCCCGCGGCCGTCATGCTGGCCGCGTTCCCCCACTACCCCGCAGTCCGCACCTTCATCGACAGCTTCTTTTCCACGCCGCGCGGCCGGCGCCCGGCCGAGTTCATCGGTCTCGATCATTACCGCCAGATGATCGAGGACCCGGTCTTCCTGAAAGTGCTCTGGAACAACGCACTCTATGCTGTCGGCACCATCCCGCTTTCGATCGCGATCGCCCTGCTCATGGCGGTGCTGGTCAATGAACGGCTCAAAGGGCGGGCGCTGACGCGCATGGCGTTCTTCACCCCCACGGTTTTGCCGATGGTCGCCGCCGCCAATATCTGGCTCTTCTTCTATACGCCGGGCTACGGCCTTCTGAACCAAATCGGAGGCCTCATAGGCCTGCCCGATATCAACTTCATCGGCGATCCGAGCAAGGTGCTCTGGAGCCTGATGGCGGTCACCATCTGGAAGGAAGCCGGCTTTTTCATGATCTTCTATCTGGCGGCCCTCCAGGCCATCCCGCCCTCGCTGAAGGAAGCTGCCATCCTGGAAGGCGCGAGCCTCTGGACCTATTTCCGCCGGGTGGTTTTTCCGCTCCTGATGCCGACCACGATGTTCGTCCTGATCAATGCGGTGATCGGCGCGTTTCGCCTGGTCGACCACATCGTCGCCATGACCCAGGGCGGCCCGGATAATGCGAGCTCGCTGCTGCTCTATTACATCTACGAGGTCGCCTTCAAATACTGGGACACCGGCTATGCCTCGGCGCTCACCGTCGTGCTGCTGGTGATCCTTGCGGTGATCGCGATCGGCCAGTTCCTCTATATGGACCGGCGGGTCCACTACCGATGAGTGCTCGTGAAACAGGGAGCGAGCTCGCCGGCGCCGGTGGCGTCAGCGCTGGCCTGACGACGATCGGCGCTTGGCTCCTGGCGTTGATCTGGGTAGCCCCCCTGCTCTACGCCGTCTGGACCGCCTTTCACCCGGCGGCCTATTCGGTCCGCTTCGATCTCACCGCACCTCTTACGCTCGAGAACTTCGCCGAAGCCTGGGCCGCCGCCCCGTTCGCGCGCTACTTCCTGAACAGTTTCATTCTCGTGACCATGATCCTGGCCGGCCAACTGGTGCTCTGCACACTCGCAGCCTATGCATTCGCGCGCTTCGCCTTCTATGGACGGGACGTGCTCTTCATCCTGGTTCTGCTGCAACTCATGATCATGCCGGATGTGCTGATCGTCGAGAACTACCGGACCATGGGCCAGCTGGGCCTCCTCGATACCATCACCGCGATCGGCCTCCCTTATATGGGCTCGGCCTTCGGCATTTTTCTGCTCCGCCAGACCTTCAAGTCCATCCCGCAGGAACTGGAGGATGCAGCCAGGGTCGAAGGGGCGGGCATTCTCCAGGTTCTCTGGAAGGTCTATGTCCCGCTCGCCCGCCCCGTTTATGTCGCCTATGGCCTGGTTTCGATCAGCCATCACTGGAACAATTTCCTCTGGCCGCTGATCGTCACCAATTCGGTGGAAACGCGGCCGGTTACGGTCGGCCTCCAGGTCTTCTCCTCGGTGGATCAAGGCATCAATTGGTCGGTGATCACCGCAGCGACACTCCTGACCAGCGGCCCGCTCCTGATCGCCTTTCTCCTGTTCCAGCGCCAGTTCGTGCAAAGCTTCACGCGCGCCGGCATCAAATAGCGCGCCGCTACGACAGAAATCTTCGCACCTGCTCTTCGAGGCTGGTGAGATCGCCGTCATTCGTCATGACGACATGCGGCTCGTTGATCTCTTCGAAGCGCCCTTTCAAGAGCTGATGGACCTCCCAATCCGCATCACTCTCATCGCCCTCTCGAAGGCGAAGCCGTTCTCGTATCGTGGCCTCAGACGCCGTGACTTCGACGATCTCGAAACCGGCGTTTAGCGCTTCGGCAAGTGCTGCGGCCCTTTCTCGATTGCTACGCTTGTTGAAGGCAGCGTCCAGAACGACGTCACGCCCCTCCGATAGCGCGGAGCTGGCGCGCTCGAACATTTCATTGTAGACGGCCTGCTTCTCATCGTCGGCATAGGTCGGCGTTGCGATCACGTTCTTGCGCAAAACGTCGGATCTTAGGAGCGTTGCTTCCCGCATCTTCGATAAAGACTTCGCCACGACCGACTTACCCGCGCCCGGGAGGCCGCAAACGATGGTGAGCTTCGGGTCAGGCATGGGCTCCCATCACTTGACGCCATCGAGAACAAACTGAAAACAGACTTGATTGCGCGAGCGAGCTATGCGCGAAGAGCCGAAGCCATGGCCGTCAGCGCCTGATCGATATCGTCTGAGTTGACATCCAGGTGGGTCACGGCGCGCATTCGCCGTTCTTCCATGGCGCCGATGCGAATGCCGTTTTCGGCGAGCGTGGCCGACAGCACCGGCGCGCTTGGCGCGGAAGGAGCGACATCGAAGAACACGATATTGGTCTCGATCGGCGAAGGATCGAGTTCGATGTCCAGCAGTTCGGCCAGCCCCTTGGCCAAGCGTTTCGCATTGACATGATCTTCGGCCAGTCGATCGATATGATGATCGAGGGCATAGAGACAGCCGGCGGCGATGATGCCGGCCTGGCGCATGGCGCCGCCCATCTGCTGCTTTAGCCGCCAGGCTTCGTGGATAAAGTCCGAAGAGCCGGCAAGCACTGCGCCCACAGGCGCGCCAAGCCCCTTGGAGAAATCCAGCCAGACGGAATCAAAGGGGGCGGCGTAGTCCCGCGCTTCGATCCCGCTGGCCACGACCGCGTTCATGAGACGAGCGCCGTCCATATGCATGGCGAGGCCTTTTCCGGCGGCGATGTCCCCGATTTCCCGAATGACCCCGAGCGGCCAGACCGAACCGCCGCCCCAGTTGCTGGTCTGCTCGATCGAGACCAAGCGAGATCTCGGCCCATAGCGCGATTCCGACCGAATCGCGCCCTTGACCTGCTCGGGCGTGAATTGACCCTGTTCTCCATCCAGCGGATGGACCATCGCAAGGGCAAGAGCCGCGGGCCCGCCGGCTTCGGCGATGATGCCGTGCGCGGTGCGATCCAAAATGATCTCTTCGCCGGGTCTGCAATGCACCCTGTAGGCAATTTCGTTGCACATGGTGCCGGAGGGCAGATAGACGGCCTTTTCCTTGCCCAGCATGTCCGCGACCCGCTCACAAAGAGCGGTCACGGTGGGATCGAGACCTGCTTGCTCATCCCCAACCTCTGCATCGGCCATGGCGCGACGCATCCCGGCGGTGGGCTGGGTTCGGGTATCACTGAATAGATCGATCATGCTGGCACAGGCTCAACTGTTTTCTGTTGTTCGTGCTTCTCGAAAGCGATCGGCTCCGGTCGGATCCAAATCGCGGTGTCATGAAACACAGCACCGCCATTGGGTGGGCCGGGATCGGCGCTGGTGAGGGCATTGATGCCAATCCCCTCAATGAAGGCGTGATTAGGCCAGATGCTCTCGACGATGGCAACGCCTTGTTGCTGGCCATCAGCGATTTCGGCGTGAAGCGGCACCGACCCCAGCTTGTTGCCGAGGCGGACGACGTCGCCAGGTTCGATTCCAAGCCTCCGCGCATCCTCGGGGTGGACGAGGACGGTCGGGCGCTGCTCTTTTGCAATTGACGTCGGCGTTTCCGTGAAGCTGGTGTTGAGATATTGGCGGGCAGGGGCGGTGACCATCCTGAACGGATGCTCCTCGTCGGCCTGATCGATGATCTCCATATGGTCCGGAAGCGAGGGCATCACCGCATGATTCGGCCCAAAGGCGCTCCAATCGGGGGCGAATTGGAACTTGCCGGTTTCGGTGGGAAAGCCGCTTAAATAATGCGCGGTATCGTAGTCCGGCATGGTTTCCCAGCCACCGGCCTGATCGACGGTCTTGGCATCAACCCAGCCTGAGCGCTTCAGAAGATCGTCGATCAACTGCCATTCCGTCATCTGGAAGCCTGGATGGTCGGGCGCGTCCAGCCTCTTGGCCAGCTCGCAGATGACGAAATGGTTGGTCCTGCATTCCTGATAGGGCTCGAACAGCTTTCTTCCGATCTGGATCGATGTATGACCGCCGGCCTGATAGATGTCGTCATGCTCCAGGAACATGGTCGCCGGCAGCACGATATCCGCTATTTTGGCGGTCTCGGTCATGAACTGCTCATGGACGCAAACGAACAAGTCTTCACGGGCAAAGCCCTGATGAACCTTCACAAGCTCAGGGGCTACATCCATCGGATTGGTGTTTTGAATGAGCAGCGCCGTCACCGGCGGGCCGTCGCCTAAATCGCGCCTGTCGCCGGTTAGGATCGGACCGATCCGCGACTGATCGAGAATTCTGGTGGATGGATCGACGAGGTCCAGTCCCTCGATCAGGGTCTTATCCCAGTGATAAAGGTCGCGCTGACTATAAAGAGCGCCGCCGCCTTCATGCTGCCAAGCACCGGTTACCATCGGAAGAGCGCTCGCCGCGTGCATGCTGGCGGCGCCATTTCGGGACCGGGTGAAGCCATAGCCGAAGCGGATATAGGAGCGTTTGGTCTTCCCGTAGAGCGCTGCGAATTGCTCGATCTGGTCAATGGATAAGCCGGTGATCTCGGCGGCCCAAGCCGGCGTTCGCGTGGCAAGATGGGGCTCGAGCACGTCCACATCGTCTGCGTGCCGATCGAGAAAATCGCGATCAGCATAGCCGTCGCGGAACAGGATGTGCATCACGGCACAGGCTAACGCCCCATCGGTGCCGGGCCGAATGGCCAGATGAATGTCGGCCTGGGCTGCGGTGCCGTTTCGATAGGGATCGATGACCACCAGTGTCGCGCCATTTTGCTTTCTGGCGCGAGCAACATGGGTCATGACATTGACCTGGGTCGACACCATATTGCCGCCCCAGATGACGATGAGATCGGACGATGCCATTTCGGTGGCTTCAACGCCACAGCAGAGGCCATAGCCAGCGCGCCAGCCAATTTCCGAAAGCGTGGTGCAGATGGTCGCGTGGAACCTCGAATAGCGCATCGCGTGGCGAAGCCGCTGCATCCCGTCCCGCTGCACCAAGCCCATGG
>JBPCVQ010000321.1:0-4047 GCA_051010395.1 Geminicoccaceae bacterium
CCGCTTACCCACATCGCGACGCGGCTTTTGTCATGAATGTTCATACCCGCTGGCAAGACGCAGCGGAGGACGACGTCTGCATCGCCTGGGCACGAAAAGTCTTCGACGAGTCGGCTGCCTTTGCCAATGGCGGCGTCTATGTGAACTTCATGCCGGATGACGAAGCCAAACGGACAGAAGGTGCCTATGGCGGCAATCTGGAAAGGCTGCGCCAAGTCAAGGCGACCTACGACCCAACGAACCTGTTCCGGCATAATCAGAATATCGAGCCGGCATAAATATGATGCCGGTCGCGTGCAGCTGAGCTGGTGGCCAGGCTACTCCGATGACGATCGAGACATGGCTCAAGGGACTCGGACTCGAACGCTATCTCGATCTTTTTTATGAGAACGACATCGATCAGGATGTTCTGCCAGATCTGACCGAGACCGATCTTGAAAAGCTTGGAATTTCGCTCGGGCATCGGAAGAAGTTGCTGCGCGGGATCACCGCGCTGGCTGACAAGGAGACAGTTCAGCAGCTTGAAGCTCCGCCCGCCCAAGCGTCGGAATCTGACAGGCGTTCCTCGGCCGTTCAGCAGGAGGGCGAGCGGCGTCAGTTGACGATCATGTTTTGCGACCTGGTTGGATCGACGGCCCTCTCGACCAAGCTCGACCCAGAAGACCTCAGCCAGGTGATGACTACGTACAAAGAAGCCGCGGCAGGCGAGATCATGAAGTTCGGTGGCCATATCGCAAAATTCCTAGGCGATGGCGTTCTCGCTTACTTCGGCTGGCCGCGCGCCTATGAACATGATGCCGAGCGTGCGGTTAAAGCCGGGCTCGAACTGGTCGATGTTATTGGCCGTTTGAAGGCGCCTGACCTGACGCCTTTGGCTTGTCGCGTAGGCATTGCCACAGGTCCCGTCGTCGTTGGCGATCTCATCGGTGAAGGCGCTGCCCAGGAGGAATCCGTGGTCGGCGAGACGCCCAATCTCGCGGCCCGCCTCGAAGCCTTAGCCCAACCTGGCGAGGTGATCTTGGCGGCGTCGACCCGCCGGTTGGTCGGTGAGCTTTTCGATCTGGTGGAGCTTGGTGGGCAGGACCTGAAGGGCTTCGATCGGCCGATCGAAGCCTGGCGGGCTCTCGGCGAGCGTAGCTTAGAGAGCCGGTTCGAGGCCAGGAGCAGCGACGGAACAGCCTTGGTCGGGCGGGATCGCGAACGTGATCTCCTAGCCGACCTCTGGGCTAAAACCAAATCCGGCAATGGCCATGTGGTGCTGTTGTCGGGCGAAGCCGGTATCGGTAAGTCCCGCTTGACGGCGGAGCTTGATGTTATCGCAAGCAGCACGCCTCATACCAGGCTTCGCTATCAGTGCTCGCCTTTTCATGAAGACAGCCCGCTTTATCCTGTAACGCAGCAGCTGGAGCGCGCCGGGCAGTTGCAGACTACCGATGCTGAAAGTGTGAAGCTCGACAAACTGGAACGACTCCTCGCACTGTCCTCAAGCGAACTGGCCGATGCGGCCCCTCTTTTCGCCTCTCTTCTTTCAATCTCAACGGTCGATCGCTATCCACAAAAGGATCTGAGTCCGCAGAAGCGAAAAGATCTGACCCTACAAGCGATCATCGAGCAGCTGCGAGGTCTGTCTATCCGCCAACCGGTGCTCCTCCTCTTCGAAGACCTGCATTGGATCGATCCGACCTCTCTAGAACTGTTGGATCGATTGGTGGAGATGGTGCCTTCCATTCCGGTGCTATCGGTGCTCACCTTTCGGCCTGAATTCAGGGCGCCCTGGGTCGGCCAAGCGCATGTCGCATCGATCATTCTCAACCGTTTGAACGCCGAGGCTGGCGTTGATCTCATCAGGCGGATGACGGGCAATCGGTCCCTGCCGAAGGAGGTGGAGGACCAGATCATCGCCAAGACCGATGGCGTGCCCCTTTTTGTCGAGGAATTGACTAAGACGGTCTTGGAATCCGGCCTGGTCGAATCGAGAAATGGCGGCTATCGGCTCGTTCATGACCTGCCAGCCCTTGCAATCCCCGAAACCTTGCAGGACTCCCTCATGGCGCGCTTAGACCGGTTGGCGCCAGTCAAGGAAGTCGCACAGATCGGCGCCGTGCTTGGGCGAGAATTTTCCTACGCGCTCATTTCCGCAATCACCGATCTTGATGAACAAGCCTTGGACAGCGCGCTTAACCAGCTTGTCGACGCCGAGCTCATCTACACGCGCGGTCGGCCACCCAACGCCACCTATCTCTTCAAACACGCGTTGGTCCAGGACGCTGCCTACAGCTCGCTCCTGAGAAGCAGACGTCAGCAATGGCATGCGCGAGTCGTGCACATCTTGGAAAACACCCTCCAACAGACCGTCGAGCAGGAGCCAGAACTTATTGCGCGGCACGCCGTTGCAGCCGGGCAGATCGAGAAGGCGATTGCGTTTTGGTATCGCGCGGCCGAGCGTGCGAATATTCGATCGGCCAATGCCGAAGCCGAGGGACATATCAGGAAGGCGCTGGCGGCGCTCGATGAGCTTGCTGTCGTCGATCGCGACCGGGAGAGGGTCAAGCTTTTCACCCTCCTCGGACGCGTCCTCACCGCAAAGAACGGCTATGGCCATGCCGAGGTCGCCAAGGTCTACGAAGAGGCGCGCGATCTCGGCGAAGCCAACGAAGACCCGTCTTTGCACTTTCCAGCCTTGCTCGGTCTTTCCATCTACTCGGCGGTGCGCACGGAGCTTGTCTCCGGCATCGCCATGTGCGAGCGGATGATCGATCTTGCCAAGACCAAGGACGACGAGGTTTGGACAGTCGAAGCGCATTATGCAGCTGGCGTCACATACTCCTGGCGAGGTGCGTTCAAACAAGCCCGCCACCACCTGGAATTTGCCTTCGAGCACTATAATACCGAGCAACACGAGGCCCATCTGGCGCTCTACGGCCAGGATGGCGGGCCTGTTTGTCTTTGCCGCAATGCGATGGTGCTTTGGTATCTCGGCTATCCGGACCAGGCTTTGGCTTGGATGGAGCGAGCCCTCTCGCTGACCGAAGAACTCGGTCACCCCTTTAGCCGAATCTACATTCTGACCTGGGCAGCGTGGCTCCGGCTGCACCGCCGGGAATTGAAGGAAGCCCTTTATTGGAACCAACAGACATTGGACTACGCAGCTGAACAGAAGTTTCCGTTCTGGGCAGCGATGGGAACCGTACAGCGCGGTTGGCTTGCCATCGAAGACGAACAGATTGATCGAGGCATCGAACTCATCAAGGGAGGCATCGATCAACTTAGACAACACGGCACCGAGGTCACCCAAGCCTACAGTGTCGGCTTGCTGGGCGTGGCTTTGGGACGGCGCGGCGATCTGTCCGACGGGATGGCGGCCGTTGATCAAAGCTTAGAGAAAATCGAGGCCAGCAAAGAGGAGTGGTGCAAGGCTGAGCTGTTACGCTTCATGGGTGATCTTACCCATCTGGCCGATCCTAATCACCCGGACATAGCGGAAGCCTGGTATTTCAAGGCCGTCGAGGCGGCGCGAGAAGAAGAAGCGAAGGCTTGGGAGTTGCGGGCTGCGACATCGCTTGCTCGATTGATGGCGACCGATGGCCGGCAAAAACAGGCCGAGGATTTACTGAAACCGATAACCAATTGGTTTCAGGAAGGCGCAACGACTCCGGACGTCGAAGATGCAACCAGTCTTATCGCGGCTATGAATGGCGAATAGAAAGCTTGTCTTGCATCTAAAGGCGGAATTGGTTCCGACACTGACGGAGTGGCATATCCCAGCCGCCAAGATCTTCACTACCAAAGTTTGCGCATCCTTGCCCAGCATTGCTCAAGTTAGCTCCCATTTGCTTACCCTACGCTTACCTTTTGAAGCTGCTACGAATCAAAAAGCCGCCTTGATGGCGGCTATGTATCTGATATGTGCGGTTTTAATTTGATGGTGTGGGCGGCCCCTCGAATGGCATCAGAATGCCATTGGCGGCGATGGGGCCGCGCTCATGAGGGAGCCATCATCAATGGACGTTTCGACAATTGGTCTCGATCTGGCGAAGAATGTGTTTC
>JBPCVQ010000322.1:0-4177 GCA_051010395.1 Geminicoccaceae bacterium
AGGCACGGCCACCCTGGCCGTGGTGGAGGTAGTGGAATTCGACGTTGGTGGCGTAGCCTGCTTCGAGCATTTCCATTTGGACGTAGGCGGTGATGGCCTCGACGTGATTGGGGGTCAACTGATCGAGAAAACGAAACATCAGCTGGCGCCAGGTCCAGAAGCTGTCGGTGGGGTCTGCGCCGCGGTGTTCGGTCAGGCCGGCCATCGCGCGCTGGAAGGCGTGGCTGTGCGCGTTCACCGGCGCCGGCAGGAGAATGCCGACGGTCTGACCCTCACGGGGCTGGTCGGGTGCGACTGACGCAATCTTGCCGTCATCGTCGACGACGACGCGCACATCCTCTTGCCACCCTTTCTCGGTTAGGGCTTGGCTTGCCCAAATCACAGTCATGGTTCAGCCTGCTTGCTATCCGCAATGATAGGCCATACTGAACGGATTGCAGAGCATAGCAACCGACGAGGCCCAACAATGTTGTTCACCAATGCCACGCTCGCGACCATGGACATTGGCAAGCCCTACGGCTTGATTGAGCATTGTGCCTTGGTTGTCGAAAATGGGATCATCGCCTGGGCGGGTGATACCGACGATCTGCCGAGCGCTTTCAGCGAACATGACGCCCATGATCTTGAAGGCCGGTTGGTGACGCCTGCGCTGATCGACTGCCATACCCATATCGTCCACGGCGGCAATCGTGCTCATGAATTCGCCATGCGCCTCAAGGGGGCAAGCTATGAGGACGTCGCTCGGGCCGGTGGCGGAATCGTCTCGACCGTAGGTGCCACGAGGAACGCCGACATTGCCGACCTGGTGACAAGCGCCTTGCCGCGGATCGATGCATTGCTGGCGGAAGGTATCGCGACGATCGAGATCAAATCCGGCTACGGCCTTGATATCGAAACCGAGTGCCGGATGCTGCGCGCCGCCCGCAGGCTCGGCGAGGCTCGGAACCTGCGCATCAAGACCAGCTTTCTTGGCGCGCATGCCGTGCCGGTCGAGTTCAAGGGGCGACCGGATGCCTATATCGACGAGATCTGCCTGCCCGCTCTTGAAGCTGTCCACGCTGAGGGATTAGTGGATGCCGTCGACGGCTTTTGCGAGGGGATCGCCTTCACGCCCGACCAGATCGAACGGGTCTTTAAAAAGGCCCAGGCCCTCGGCTTGCCAATCAAGCTGCATGCCGAGCAGCTCTCCAATCTCGGCGGGGCCAAGCTGGCCGCGCGTTACGATGCGCTCTCCGCCGATCATCTGGAATACGCGACTGAGGAAGACGCCAAGGCCATGGCGGCAGCCGGGACGGTCGCCGTCCTCCTGCCCGGCGCGTTTTACACGCTTCGGGAGACTGCCGCGCCTCCGGTTGCGGCCTTTCGCGAGCATGGCGTACCCATGGCACTCGCGACCGATAGCAATCCCGGCTCCTCACCACTCACCTCGCTGCTTCTTGCCATGAACATGGGCTGCACGTTGTTTCGCCTGACGCCGGAGGAGGCGCTTGCCGGCGTGACGCGCCATGCTGCAAAGGCACTCGGCCTGACCGATTGCGGAATTATCCGTACCGGGCTGCGCGCCGATCTTGCAATCTGGGACGTCGAGCATCCGGCGGAGCTCGCCTACCGCATCGGTTTCAACCCGCTGCATGCGCGCATGCTCGGAGGTGAGATTTGAGCGTACAGGTCCTTACACCCGGCGCCACCACTCTGGAGCAGCTTGCAGCAGTGTACTGGCATGAAAAGCCGGTTGCCCTCGACCCCGCCTGCCGCCCTGCGGTCGAAGCCGCTGCTGACCGTATAGCGTTCGCCGCCGGCGGGGAGAGGCCGGTTTATGGGGTCAATACCGGCTTCGGCAAGCTTGCCAGCGTTAAGATCGATCAGGTCGACACCGCCCGTCTGCAGCGCAACCTGATCCTCAGTCACGCCGCTGGCGTGGGCGAGGCGATCGCGCGTCGCCATGCGCGCATGATGATGGCGATCAAGCTGTTGTCGCTTGGGCGGGGCGCATCCGGTGTACGCTGGTCGCTTATCGAGCTCTTGCAGGACATGCTTGCCCGCGATGTCACTCCGGTGATCCCTGCCCAAGGATCGGTTGGCGCATCCGGCGATCTCGCGCCGTTGGCCCATATGAGCGCCGTCATCATCGGCGAGGGACTGGCTACGTTTGAGGACGAAGTGATGCCCGGCGCCGATGCTCTGGCGAAAGCTGGCCTTTCGCCGATCCAGCTCGGCCCGAAGGAGGGGCTGGCACTGATCAACGGCACCCAGTTCTCCGCTGCATTCGCGCTTGCCGGGCTATTCGAGGCCTGGCGGGCGGTGCAGGCAGCCTTGGTCGTCTCGGCATTGTCGACCGATGCGATTATGGGATCGACTGCGCCGCTTCGCCCCGAGGTGCATGCGCTTCGCGGCCATCGCGGACAGATCGAGGCGGCGCATGCCATGCGCAGCATCCTCGTTGGCAGTGAAATCCGCGAGAGCCATCGGGAAGGCGACAGCCGTGTGCAAGACCCGTATTGCATCCGTTGCCAGCCGCAGGTCGTTGGCGCGGCAATCGACGTGCTGCGCCAGGCCGCGACCACGCTGACGATCGAAGCGAACGCGGCAACCGATAACCCGCTGGTGCTTGCCGAGTCCGAAGCCATTATCTCCGGCGGCAATTTCCATGCCGAGCCCGTGGGCTTCGCCGCCGATATGATCGCGCTTGCGGTTTCCGAGATCGGCACTATCGCCCAGCGCCGGGTCGCGTTGATGGTCGATCCCACGCTTAGTTTCGATCTTCCGCCCTTCCTGACGCCTGACCCTGGCCTGAATTCCGGCCTGATGATCGCCGAGGTCACAACGGCTGCCCTGATGAGCGAGAACAAGCATCTGGCGAACCCCTGCGTCACCGACTCAACGCCGACTTCCGCCAATCAGGAAGATCACGTCTCCATGGCCGCCCATGGTGCTCGCCGCCTGCAGCCGATGATGCGCAATCTCGAACGCATACTCGGCGTCGAGCTGCTGTGCGGCGCCCAGGGCGTTGAATTCAGAGCGCCGCTGAAGACCAGCACTGCCTTGCAGCGGGTGCTCGGCCTTTTGCGTGACCATGTGTCGACGCTGCGCGAAGACCGTTTCCTCGCACCGGATATCGAGGCCGCTTCAGGCCTCATCGCCGATGCACGGGTCACCGCTGCGACTGGCATCCCAATGCCCACACTCCTGCCATAAGCCACCCGCCGGCCGTGACCCGCCCGCCGGCGGCGGTTGCTAGGATGAACGCCATGTCCGATATGAGAAAAAACACCCGCACCGTCTTGCCGCCGACTGGCCCTGAGCTGAACGCGAAAAGCTGGCAGACCGAAGCGCCGCTTCGGATGCTGATGAACAATCTCCATCCCGACGTCGCCGAGAACCCGGAGGAGCTGGTGGTTTATGGCGGCATCGGACGGGCCGCCCGCACCTGGAACGACTTTGATCACATCGTCGCCAGCCTCAAGGCACTCGGCGAGGACGAGACGCTTTTGGTGCAATCCGGCCGGCCTGTGGCCGTAGTCAGGACCCATGCCGATGCGCCGCGCGTTTTGATCGCCAACTCCAATCTCGTGCCGCATTGGGCCAACTGGGCGCATTTCAACGAACTCGATAAGAAGGGCCTGATGATGTACGGCCAGATGACGGCCGGTTCCTGGATCTATATTGGCTCGCAAGGCATCGTTCAGGGTACCTACGAGACCTTCGTCGAAGCGGGCCGACAGCATTATGAAGGCAAGCTCAAGGGACGTTGGATTTTGACCGGCGGTCTCGGCGGCATGGGCGGCGCCCAGCCGCTGGCGGCCGTGATGGCCGGCGCCTCTTGCCTCGCGGTCGAGTGCGATCCTAAAAAGATCGAGGCTCGCTTGCGCACCAGGTATCTTGACGAGAAAGCCGATGACCTCGACCAGGCGCTGTCGATGATCGAGCAGTGGAGTGCCGCAGGCATAGCGAAGTCTGTCGGGTTGCTTGGCAATGCCGCTGACATTTTTCCGGAACTGGTAAAGCGGGGCGTGCGTCCGGACATCGTGACCGACCAGACATCCGCCCACGATCCGATCAATGGCTATCTACCAAGTGGCTGGACGCTTGCCGAATGGCAGGACAGGCGCGAGCGAGATCCCGACGCGGTCGAGAAGGCGGCGCGAAGGAGCATGAAGGTCCATGTCGCCGCCATGGT
>JBPCVQ010000323.1:0-7610 GCA_051010395.1 Geminicoccaceae bacterium
CCAGAATGGCTTTTCCACTTCCTGTGCGGCGTCGATTTGGCTGAGACCAATGTCCTTGAGGAGCCGGTCGTCGAGTAGGCTCAAGGCTCGCCTCTGGTGGTGACAATCCAACCAGTGCTGGACGGCCTTGCCGATCCTCGAAAGCCAGGGGGAACGTGGCCGATCACCGTGAAAGTCGACATAGGCATCAGATTTCACGCCATGGCGGCCAAGCCTGACGCCTTCTTGGAACATGATTGCGAGGTCGGCATGTTTCATGACGATACTCCTGAGCGCTCCGGGTTGTCTTTCGGACCAGAGCGTTTCGACGTTCGGTGTTTCACGAGTTGAAATTTAGGCTTGGCAGGGCAGGAGTGACAAACGACATTTGTTGTCATTCGGTTTAGAATAACTAATCCGTTTATGAGTAGATTTCCGTTAATAGTCTGTTTCATAACAATAAAAAAATACCAACGAGAGAGAGACTTGATTGTAGGGATACAATTATTTAGCCTAATATCATGGCTGACCGACTTCCTTCCCTCAACGCCATGCGCGCCTTCGAAGCGGCAGCAAGGCATCTCAGCTTTTCTCGCGCGGCGGCCGAACTGAACGTCACCAAGGCGGCGATCAGTCATCAGGTGAAAGCGTTGGAAGACGACCTCGGCCTGCCTCTGTTTCGCCGGCTGAACCGTGCGCTGATGCTGACCGACGCCGGCCAGACGCTGTATCCCTCGATCACCGAAGCGCTGGCGCTCATGACGAATGCGGTCGCCCGGGTCAAAAGGCAGGATCAGAGCGGCGAACTCGTCCTGACCATGCTCGACAGTTTCGCCGCCATCTGGCTCGTGCCGCGTCTCGGGCGCTTTCGAAAGGCTAATCCTGAGATCGATGTCCGGATCACGACGTCCGACGAGAGCATCGATTTTTCGCGCGGCGACGTCGATCTGGCTATTCGCTACGGCGCCGGCCATTGGCCGAACGTTCACGCCGAACGGCTCATGACCGAAGAGATGTTTCCGGTGTGCGCGCCCTCCTTGTTGGAAAAGGGTCCGCCATTGGAGAAGCCGGCCGATCTCGCCAATCATACCCTCCTCCAGGATCATCCCCGCGATTATTGGCGCATGTGGCTGATGGCGGTCGGCGAAACCGACATCGACGCTGAGCGCGGGCCTGGCTATCAGCACTCGAACCTGGTGCTGCAGGCGGCCGAGCAAGGCGATGGCGTGGCGATCGCGCGCAGCGTGCTGGCAGCCGATGCGCTTGCCGCCGGAAGGCTGGTGAAGCTCTTTGCCGACACCGTACCGGCCGCCTATGCCTATTATCTGGTCTGCCCGCCCGATCACCTGCGGCGGCCTAAGGTGAAAGCGTTCCGCCGCTGGCTGCTTGCCGAGGCAAGCGAGTCGACAGATGTGATCCAGCAGGTGGTCTGATCCGAAGCGGGGTTTCTGCTTGCGACCGACATCTCCAGGTGAAAGCATGGCCAGCATGACGGCTCATCGACCTTTCACGAAACCCATCGCTCGCCACGCCATGGCGATCAAGGCACTCGATCCCGCCGATTGGCTCGAATTCGGCGCGGACCGCCAGCACCAGATGCAGGCGCGGCGCCAACTCCTCAATGAGCGGCCTGACGACGTCCTCGCCAACCTTCCGGGGTCCGAGGCCGGACAGGCCGAACTTTTGGCATTGGTGCTCGAGCATCTGAAGCACCATGCCACCGACCTCTACCGCATCGAGGCTGGTGCGGCCCTCGAATTGAGCTCGGACCTTGAAATACCCACAGCGGGTCCGCTGCCACTGGATGTCGTGGGGCGCCTGGTGCAGGAGGACTTTTGCCTGCTGCAAAAGCGGGAGGAGCGCTACCAGCTGGTCGCCGCCGTGCTCTGCTTTCCGGCCCATTGGTTCCTGTCCGAGAAGATCGGCCGTCCTCTTCTCGACATCCACGAACCCGTGCCGGGTTTCGCCGAACAGCTCGGCGATCCTGTCGAGCGCTTGTTCGAAAAACTCGATCCAGTGCGCCCGGTGCAACGGCTGAACTGGAGCCTGGTCGACACGGATGTTCTCTATCTGCCGCCGTCACATCGAACCGAGCAGGTCAAGCCTGATGTTGTCGCCATCCGTTTGAGAGTAGAGCGCCAAACCCTCAGGCGCCTGCCGATTTCGGGCGATGTCGTCTTCGGTATCCGCACCCACGTCACCCCGCTTAGCGACGTCATCGACACGCCGGAGGCTGCGGATGCCCTCATCCAGCGCCTGCACGAACTGCCGGACCCGATGCGGATCTACAAGAATTTGGTGACGATCCGGGAACCTCTCCTCGCTTTCCTGGAGCGGCGCCGCGCCGACATGCTATGACCACGCATGACATCGAAGCGAAGCAGTAGCGTCATGAATGATCAGTCCACCAAGAGCATGGCAGCGATCACCGAGTGGCTGCTCGGCCCCGAGGCGAGGAACCTGCCGAATGCCGCTGCGATCCTGAAGGCGCTATGTCCACGCCTCTGCGCCGCCGGCCTGCCGCTCGCACGCGTGTCGTTTCACGTGCGCACACTTCATCCCCAGCTCTACGGCGTCGGCTTTTTCTGGTTTCGGGGACGCGACGACATCGAAGTCTACTATGCCAGGCACGGTGTCCGCGAGACCGAGGACTACCGGCAAAGCCCGCTTCGCCTGATTTTCGACGAAGGCACCAAGGAAATCCGTCAATCGCTCGAGCTTCCGGACGAGTCGTTCGAATTTCAGCGCTACGCCGAGATCAAAGCGGAAGGCATGACGGAATATGTCGCCCTGCCGCTCAATTTCAGCGACGGCAAGATCCATGTTTCAACTTGGTCGACCGACAAGGCGGGCGGCTTTACTGACGACCAGGTGGCGGCGATCCGCCAGATCCTGCCGATCGTCAGCCTCCTGATCGAGATCAACCTCAACCGGCGGATCGCGATCAATCTCCTGAACGCCTATGTCGGCAACCAGGCGGGCGAGCGCATCCTCGCCGGCCAGATCACCCGCGGCAGCGGCGAAACCATACCGGCCGCCATCTGGTTTTCCGACCTCAGGGGCTTCACCCCTCTTTCGGAGACAAAAAGCCGGGATGAACTCCTCGACATTCTCAATCAATATTTCGACTGTCTGGCGGCCCCGATCGCCGATCGCGACGGCGAGATCCTGAAATTCATTGGAGATGCCGTGCTCGCGATTTTTCCCCTTACGAACGACGATGCCTGCGCCCATGCGCTGGAGGCTGCGATCGAGGCGCAATCGGCGCTCGATGCCCTCAACACTGAACGCAACGAGATCGGCGAGCCGCCGCTCTCGGCTGGCATCGCCCTTCATGCCGGCGAAGTCATGTATGGCAATATCGGCTCAACGAGCCGCCTCGACTTCACCGTGATCGGCCCTGCCGTCAACCTCGCGTCACGCATCGAAGGCCTGTGCCGCGATCTCGGCTCGTCCATCCTGGTCTCCGATGCGTTCATCGACCACCTCGGCGGTCGTATCGACGACAGCGTTGATTTGCGCTCGCTTGGCCGGCATCGGTTAAAGGGTATCGATCGCGACGTCGAGATTTTCTGTCCGAGCGCGGGCCGCGCGGCGTGACTTTGCTTCAGCGCCTGGCGCGCCGTTTCGGCTACGACCTCATCCCGCGCAAGAAAAAGAAAATCCCGAGCGCCCAGCTGGTCGCCATCCTCAAGCACCACCGCATCGATACGGTCCTCGATGTCGGCGCCAATGTCGGCCAATACGGCCAGCGCCTCCGGGATTGGGGCTATGAAGGGCGGATCATCTCGTTCGAGCCTCTCGCTTCCGCCCATGCACAGCTCGTTGCGAAATCGGCGCCGGATCCAGCATGGAAGGTCGTCCCACGCATGGCGATCGGCGACCACGACGGCGACATCGACATCCAGGTCTCCGCCGAAACCGACATGAGCTCCATCCTCCCTCAGAGCGACCTGTTACAGGAGATCTCACCAACATCGGCCATCCAGACCACCGAACGCGTCCCCATCCACCGGCTCGACACAATCGCCAAGGACTACGTAACCGGTGAAGGCCGCGCCTTCCTGAAGATTGATACCCAGGGCTTCGAGCCTCAGGTCCTGGATGGCAGCGAGGCGCTGCTGCCCGGACTTGTCGGTGTGCAGCTGGAAATGTCCCTGGTCCCGCTCTACCAGGGCGAACGCGATTACCTCGCGATGATCGAGCGGCTGGAAGCTGGGGGCTTTGCCTTGCACTTGGTGTTGCCGGGGTATTTCGAGCGCAAGCTTGCGCGAATGGTGGAGATTGACGGGGTGTTCGTGCGAGAGGCAGCGCGGTTGCCGAGTGAGGGGGCCGGTTCGAAACATTCTGGTTGACCCATCGGTTGACGGAGATCCTCCTCTCGGAGGATAGATGGCTGCCTTCCGGCCGGCCGACGACGAGCGCCTGGTGATTGCAGTACGCAGACATGGTCTACAGAAAAGACATTGACGGCCTTCGCGCCGTCGCCGTTCTTCCGGTTCTCCTTTTCCATGCGGGTTTCGATGCCTTCGGCGGTGGATTTGTCGGCGTCGACGTCTTTTTCGTCATCAGTGGTTATCTGATTACCGCGCTCATTTTGAAGGAAAAAGAAGAGGATACCTTCTCGCTCCTGAATTTCTATGAACGCCGGGCGAGGCGGATTTTGCCCGCTCTCTTCTTCGTCATGCTCTGCTGCCTGCCATTTGGATGGCTCTGGCTGCTGCCAAGTGCCCTGCACGATCTCGCCGACAGCATGATCGCGGTCGTGCTGCTCGTCTCCAACATCCACTTTTATCAGGAGGCTGGCTACTTCGCGCCGGCTGCGAACGAGCAGCCGCTCCTGCACACATGGAGCTTGTCTGTCGAAGAGCAGTTTTACCTTCTGTTCCCGCTGCTCATCATGGCCTTTTGGTCCAAGGGGCGAAAATTTCTGATCGGGCTGATTGCATCGATCGGCATCCTCAGCCTGCTTCTGGCGCAGTTCGGCGGTCATGCCTTCAATTTCGGCGAAGTGGTCGCAAGTACGGCTGCTTTCACCTCGGTTCCGGAATTTGGCTTCTACCTGTTGCCGACACGCGCCTGGGAGCTACTCTTGGGTTCTCTTGCCGCCTTTTATCTCCAACGAAAAGAGAGGCGGGGCTCGGGTAGCGAGTCCCTGTCGCTGATCGGTCTTGCCTCGATACTCTACGCCGTCGTCGCCTTTGATGATCGAACGCCTCATCCAAGCTTCTTTACCCTGTTGCCCGTCGGCGGCACGGTGCTGATCATCCTGTTCGCCACGCCGGGAACGCTTGCCGCCCGCCTGCTGTCGACGCCGCTCCTGGTCGGCCTGGGGCTGATAAGCTACAGCGTTTATCTCTGGCATCAGCCCCTGTTCGCCTTTTTCCGGTTAAGCGGTCATGAAGACCCGTCGCTTCTGGCCTTTCTCCTGCTGATCATGCTGTCGCTAGGCTTGGGATGGCTAAGCTGGCGATATGTCGAACGCCCGTTTCGCGACCGGGGACGAGTGTCGCGCAAACAGATTTTCGGATATTCGGCGTTGGGTGCAGGTGTGCTCGGCAGCGTCGCCATGCTCGGTCACGAATTCGATGGTTTCATCAACCGATTTCCACCCGAAGATCGACATCTCATCGCGGCCGCGAACAAGAAACAAATGGGCCGTTACGTCTACAGCCGATACAAGAAATTGCGAGGACAGCCTTTCAGCGAGGATGGAAGGTTGAAGGCCCTGGTCATCGGCGACAGCTTTGCGCAGGACTTCATCAACATGCTGGCCGAGGTCGGCGCTCTCGATCACGTCTCATTGTCGATCCACGAGATCGCCTCACCTTGCGGCAATCTCTATCTCGAAACAGATTTCACGCATCAGGTTGCGCCGAAGCATATGAACAGGTGCCTGAAGGATGATTGGTATGATGGGGCCGGGCTTGAACGTCGTCTTCATCAGGCGGACGTCATTTTTCTCGCCTCCGCCTGGTCCGACTGGGTCGCTGAACTCTTGCCGGAAAGCCTCGACAATCTGCGCAAGGCGTTCGATGCCAGGATCGTTCTTCTTGGGGTAAAGAATTTTGGCAGAATCGATCACGAAAGCTATCTAGATTGGACCGATCAGGAGAAACGATCCTTTCGAAACGCGATCGCAATCAAACAAAAGGATATCAATCATGAAATGTCCGAAAAATATTCAGATGACATCTTCATCGACCTCATGCAGATGGTTTGCGGGGACGCGCACGACTGTCCACTTTTTACCTCCGATCTGAACCTGATATCATATGATGGCAGCCATCTAACCGAGGAGGGGGCTGTCTTTCTTGGTCAGAAACTGCGCGTACACCCCTTGATCGTGGATGTTCTCGAACTCGACAGGGTGGATCTTGCCGGTCAAGGGCCTCATCGTCGATGAACACGGTGCATATGTGTAACAGTTGAAGGCTGACGGGCTGACGATGGCGGCGTAGACAAAGGCTCTGACGACTGCATCACCGATCCGAGGAGACTTTTCCAATGCCCAATTCCGAAAGCATCGCCTACGTCAATGGCGAGTTTCTGCATGAAGACCAGGCCAAGATTTCGATCTTCGATCGCGGCTTTCTGTTCGGGGACGGCATTTACGAGGTGACGCCGGTGATCGATGGGCAGCTGGTGGATCGGGAAGCTCATATCGGACGGCTGAAGCGCTCGCTTGGCGAGGTGCGGATCACGCCACCGATACCCGTCGACGAGATCGACTCCTTGCAGGAGGTGCTGGTGAAGAAGAACAACATCACCGAGGGACGGATCTATCTCCAGGTCAGCCGCGGCGTCGCAGAGCGCGACTTCCCCTTTCCAAGGGATCCAAGGCCCTCCTTGGTGATGTTTGCAAGGCAGGTGCCGTTTCTCGACACCGAGGCTTCAAGACGGGGCATCCGGGTCAAGACCATGCCGGACCTTCGCTGGAAGCGGCGGGACATCAAGACGGTAATGTTGCTCGCCTCCGCCCTGGCCAAGCAGGAGGCGATCGAGGCAGGCTTCGATGATGCCTGGCTGGTCGAGGACGGGCAGGTGACCGAGGGCAGCTCGAACAACGCCTATATCATCAAGGACGGCGCCATCAGAACCCGCCATCTCTCCACCGACATCCTCCCCGGCTGTACGCGGCGCGCGCTGCTGACCTTGGCTGCGGAGACGAGCGTCAGGATCGAAGAAAAACCGTTTTCACCCGATGAAGCGAAGGCCGCTGATGAGGCGTTCATCACATCGGCGACCAATCTAGTGATGCCGGTGGTCGGTATCGACGACGCGACGGTCGGCGACGGCACCCCCGGGCCGCTCACCAGACACTTCCGCCAGCTCTATATCGATCATGCTCGATCAGAGGCGCGTGGCTAGCGGTTTCGTGTCGCTGGCGGACAAGCCCAAGATTCATATCAGCGTGACACGCTCGCCATTTGTCACAATGAACTCTTCCCTATCCAAAGGACATGTTTTTTCATGCGGATTGATCGAAGCCTTTCCGTTTGACCGTATCCGTCCGGTGAGAGCCGCGGTTAGGCAGCTTTTTTGAGCTGCTCGGTCTTCCAGTTCCACGGTAGGAGTTCGTCGAGTTTTTGGGCTGGATGTTCGGCGATGCGCTTGAGGACGTCGGCGAG
>JBPCVQ010000324.1:0-4607 GCA_051010395.1 Geminicoccaceae bacterium
CTACCATTGAGCTACACCCGCACAATCACCGCTCAATAATGCCCGAACGCGTTTGGCGCTCGCTTGGCCTTATCAACCTGCTCATGTCATCGCTCACCAATCGATGTCAACCACCGATCACCAAGCGCCTGTCCTTTTCGATCCAACATGAACCAGCATGGTGGAGGGGGTAGGATTCGAACCTACGTACGCGTACGCGGGCAGATTTACAGTCTGCTGCCTTTAACCACTCGGCCACCCCTCCCAACTCTTGCTAAATCCTCGCCCGGAAGGGAAAAGGACGTCGCGAGTATCGATAATGTCCAGCCTTTGTCAATAACAGTACCTGTCAACGCTCAGGATTTCTCAAAATCATGCCACGCAAACCCGCCAACAGCCGGCCCACGAAGAAAAACAAGCGCCCCTCGTCGTCCAAATCACACACGCTCGCTCGCACCAGCGAAGGCCAGCGAAATACCGCACGCCCCCTGCAAGCTTCGGCAAGTCGCCCGGCCGCCGGTGGCGGCAGGCTTTGGTTGTATGGGCGGCATGCGGTGGAGGCGGCGCTGAAGAACAAGAGACGCACCTGCCATCACTTGCTGGTCACGGACGAAGCGCTGGAGCGCCTCGACAAAGCCGCCCGTAGCCGAGCACCGGAGATCCGACGGGTCGATCGTGCGGACCTGGATGCGAAGCTCGGCGATCACATCGTGCATCAGGGCCTGGCGCTTGCCGTCGCCCCCCTACCCTCCCTCTCCCTCGAAAAAGTGGCCGGAGCGCCGGCCGGCGTTGACTTGGCGGGGACGGCTGATGGGAACTCTGAGCCAAGTCAAGCAGGTGGCGCCGCCACCACGATCCTGGTGTTGGATCGGGTCAATGATCCGCAAAATCTTGGGGCTATTCTGCGCTCGGCGGTTGCCTTTGGCGTACGTGCGGTGATCGTGCCTCATCGGCAAAGTGCGGAGCTTGGAGGCGCCACTGCAAAGGCGGCATCCGGCGCCCTCGACATGATTCCGATCGTCGAGGTGACCAATCTTTCCCGCACGCTCGAAGCCCTGAAGGAGCTCGGCTACTGGCGCGCCGGGCTCGATGGTCGAGCCCCGCAGACACTGGACGAAGCGCCGACATTCGAAAAACTCGCTTTGGTGTTAGGCGCCGAAGGCTCAGGCATGCGCCGCCTGGTCGCCGAACATTGCGATCTGTTGCTCAAACTGCCGATCAGCGACAAGATGGAAAGCCTGAACGTCTCGGTCGCCTGCGGGGTGGCGCTCTATGGCCTAAGCAGCCATTTGCGCGCCTAGCACGGAGGCCGGTTGCTGGATGATGTAAACGTCAGGCCCGCACACCCGCCTCGGAACCCATCGTCTTAGCCGAGGTGCTCATTGGCCAGCGTTTGGATGTGCTCAGCCATTGCTCCGGCCGTTCGCAGATCCAGTCTTCGAACAGGTGATTGACCGCCTCCGTCATCTGGCGCGCTGCCTCCCGATCATCGGCAGCCTCGGCAGCAGGGGTGATTGCTGGGTGGAGCGTGATACGGAAACGCACATTGGCCAGGCGCTCGGTCCTGACGGGAATGAAGGCGGCCCCGGTCTTGAGCGCCAGTCTGGCGGCAATGGTCGGGGTTGGTGTTTCCAGGCCGAAAAAGGGAACCTCCTCGCCATCGCGCGAGCGGCGATCGATGAAGAGACCGATGCAGCGACCGTTCTTGAGCTCGTCAAGCATCGCCTTCGGCGCTCGCGCGCCAACGTCGATGAAGGCGGAGGGCATCTGATTGCGCCAGTGCTCGATGACGGCTTCCAGATGCGGGTTCTTGCGGCGTCTGTACAGCACACTCAGCGGTCTGCCGATATACCGACCAACGACAGCCGGCAGGTTCCAGTTGGCCTGGTGTGCGGCAACGAACACGATCGCCCGGCCATCACGTTCCAGCGCTTCGGTGCCGGCATGGTCGACGAACTCGATCCTGGAACCTGCAGTATCCCGGCAGAGTTCGGGCAGGAAAGCGTATTCGGCGAGGCTTCTTCCGAAGTCACGCCACATGGCCACGGCCGTGCGCCCACGCCAGGCCGCATCGTAATCGGGAAAGGCGATCTTGAGGTTGTGCAGCACCTTTCGGTGACGCTGGGAGCGTGGCCCGATCAACCGGAATACATAACCGCCCAGCGCAGAAGCATCTTCCACACGGAGCAACCGGGCAGCTTTGAGAAAAAGGCGGAAGCCCTGCGCTTCCATGTGATCCCAAATGGTCGTCATAATATAAGAATCGACTCGTTATTCTCTAGGCTGCGAGGCGTTGAAACGATTTTACAGCCATTCTTACTCGATGACAAATCCAATGCGATCGAGAATGCAGCGATCAGTCATGTCGAATGCTGCTCACCGTCGGCGCGATCAAGGGCATAACCGGCGGATCGGACGGTACGCAGGAGATCAGCGCGTCCGCTCTCATTCAGGGCTTTGCGCAGTCGCCGGATGGTGGCGTCGACGGTGCGGAGTTCGACGTCCTGATCATGGCCCCAGACCAAGTCGAGGAGTTGGTCGCGCGAGAAGACACGCCCGGGACTTTCCAAGAGCTGGCGAAGGAGGCGGAACTCGGTCGGGCTGAGGTGGATCTCGTCCTCGCCGCGCATCACCCGGTGAGCGGCGAGGTCCATTGTGAGGTCGGCGAAGGTGAGAAGCGCTTCGGCAAATGCCGGGCGTACGCGCCGCAAAACCGCGCGGATGCGCGCGATGAGCTCCTCCACAGAGAACGGTTTCGTGACGTAATCATCGGCACCCGTGTTCAAACCGCGCAGTCGGTCACTCTCCTCGGCGCGCGCGGTGAGCATGATGATCGGCACGTTGGCAGTCTCAGGCTTTTTCCGAAAACGCCGGCAGAGTTCGATGCCGGAGGTGTGGGGCAGCATCCAATCCAGGAGGATCAGATCGGGGGTTCGTTCCAAGACCAGATTCATCGCCTGATCACCGTCGAAAGCCTGCTCGATGTCGAACTCGGCGCGCTGCAGATTGTAGGCGAGGAGTTCCTGCAAGGGCGCCTCATCCTCGACGATCAGGACGAGGGGCCGGGGCGGTTTACCGGTCATCATTCACCAGTCATCGGTCGGGCGCACCGCCCTCGGGTAGCGGCATGCGGTTGATGCGCTCGCTGTGCACCATGTAGTGGATCTTCTCGGCAATGTTGCAAGCATGGTCGCCGATGCGTTCCACATGTTTGGCGACCGAGAGGAGGTCGACACAGGTCGGAATGTTCCGCGGCTCCTCCAGCATGTAGGTCATCAGCTCACGGAACAGGCTGTCATAGAGCTGGTCGACCTCGTCGTCCCGATGCCAGGCCGCCATCGCCTTGTCAGCATCGCGCTCGACATAGGCATCCAGGATCTGCTTCACCATCGCCTGGGTGATCTGGCCCATGTGCGGGATTGTGTAGAGCGGCTTCAAGGGCGGGTGTTCCGCGAGGCTGATCGCACGTTTCGCCATGTTGGCGGCATAGTCCCCGATACGCTCCAGATCGTTGGAGATCTTCATCGCCATGGCGACCAGGCGAAGGTCGACCGCCATAGGCTGGCGGATGGCCAGAAGACGGATCGCCTCCTTGTCGATATCCTCCTCCATCTGGTCGACCTTGTCGTCCTGCTCGATCACTCGATCGGCGAGCTCGACATCGCGGTTGCGAAGCGCCTGGATTGCTTCCGAGACCTGCTTTTCCACCAGACCACCCATCGAGATGATCTGGCGCTGCAGATTGTTGATCTCCTCGTCGTAGGATTTGACGATGTGCTGACTGTCATCCTGCGCTTGGGTCATCGATCCCTTCCTAAACTCCACAATTGTCGAACGCGCCGCATCCGCTCAATAAACGGCGCCCGCCACCGTCCCCGAAAACCTGGCCGCATACCTCCTACCCTGACGATACCGGTGGAAAGTCATTGATGTGGACATTCCACACACTAGCCGAAGCGGCCGGTGATGTAGTCCTGGGTCATGGACTGTGCGGGGTTGGTGAAGATTTCATCGGTCTCGTTATGCTCGATCAGCTTGCCGAGATGGAAGAACGCCGTCTTCTGCGAGACGCGCGCCGCCTGCTGCATATTGTGGGTGACGATCGCGATGGTGAAGTTCTGCCGGAGCTCGTCGATCAGCTCCTCGATATGCGCCGTCGCAATCGGATCGAGGGCCGAGCAGGGCTCGTCCATCAGAATCACTTCCGGGCTGACGGCGATCGCGCGGGCGATGCAAAGGCGCTGCTGCTGACCGCCGGAAAGGCCGTTGCCGGGCTCGCCGAGCCGGTCCTTGACCTCGGTCCAGAGACCAGCGCCCTTGAGGCTGCCTTCGACGATCTCGTCCATCTCCGTCTTGTCGCCGGCAAGCCCGTGGATCTTCGGGCCGTAAGCGACATTGTCGTAGATCGACTTCGGAAAAGGGTTCGGCTTTTGAAACACCATGCCGACCCGGGCGCGAAGCTGCACCACATCGACCGAGCGATCGTAGATATCCTCGCCATCGAGACGAATATCACCCTCGGTCCGACAGCCCTCGATGGTATCATTCATGCGATTGAGACAGCGAAGGAAGGTCGACTTGCCGCAGCCTGATGGCCCGATCAGCGCGGTCACCACCCGCTCCGGCAT
>JBPCVQ010000325.1:0-5621 GCA_051010395.1 Geminicoccaceae bacterium
TTTCTAGGGACCGGATTTGGTGTCACATGTAGTCCAAACGGGCCGAATTTCAGCAATTTTTACAAGCTCTTAGGTCTGGCGTGACTACATTTGTAGTCACGAGCCCCTCTTCCTTCACCACCGACGGTGAGCTGTTAACAGATGGGATTTTGCTGTTAACATTGTTAACGCGACACAGCGAAAAGTATTTGTAAAAACAAGCTGTTAACAGATTTGTTAACAGCTGTTAACGCCGGCTCTGACTAAGTCTTTGAAATGCCAGAAAGGTGGTCGCTGCTCAGCGGCATGCAGTGCATCTTGTGCGAGGGAGAACGGGGAGGCGTCGCCGCAGGCGGCGTCTGACCGTTCGACCGTCGACGCTTGCGTCGACAATGCAAACGGAAAACGGGGCCCCGGCGCATGCGCTGGGGTGTCATCCAGGTTCCGGGCCGAGGTCCCGACGGGAACGCTGTTTGGCTCAGCATGCCCGAGCGTGCACATTTGGACGTCTTACAGACAGAGTAATGGATGAATTGGCATTACCCCTACGCTGCCAGCGTCGAGATTGGCCGCCTGATGCGCCATTATGGGTATACCCATAATGACGTATCAGGCAGCCGATTTTCGGGCATGCAGCGTAGGGTCGATGCCAAATCCGTTAACTATGCGCTTTGCAAGACGTCCAAATATTCACGCTCATCCCTGCTGAGCCATCATCCCAAAGTCTCTTGTTTTAAGGTTTAAATAACTTTTTGGTTGTATAAGTAATACTTTGCTTCTCATCAAAGTTATTTTTATGGGAATGCATGTTTTCTATACCTGCAAAAAACAACCTCTTGAAACCCTTCAAGGAGACAGTGATGAAAGTCTTTCTCTTTTCACTATTGGCTGTCGTTTTCTTGATTCCTTCTATTGCAGATGCCCATGGAGGTGGTTGTCGGAAGAATTCGCCTCCGGGTCAATGTTGCCATGCAGGCTCAAAACCATATCATTGCCATTAAACAGCTCTTGCTGGATGAGCGCTTCCATTCAGGAACTTGCCGATTTGCGAACTTCGGCGTTGTCTGATCTTCAATTTCAGCGTCATAAATCTATCCATATGAGAAATCACAGGTAGATTTGATCGTGAAACTGACTGCGCGTGTGGTTGTCATTGTAGGCTTGGCGTTTCTGGTCGCCATTCTTTTGAGCAACCGCGAAGATAGGACAAAAAATACTTTTGTCAGTGCTGACAGAAGCGACGATATCATTAGAAAATGCTACGAACGCGGCATAGCTTATTTTAAAGAAATCGGCTCCTACCCGACGCTTAGCGATGGCAGGCTGGCTGGTGATGTGGCTGCTGAAAGATGTGGTCGAAGCAGACACGCATTCTGAAACCTCACGACAATTGGGAATCACTATCGTTCTTTCCATACAGGTCTTATCGAACTCTTGAGTTGGTTTCCTGCCCTACTTGCTATCGAATGGATTGATGAGCGTGACGCCCAGTTCCTGGAAATCACTGACGTTTCTGGTCACCACCGTCAGCCTGTGAACGTTGGCTGTAGCAGCGATCATGGCATCCTCAATGAGCGTATCTGACTTTCGGTGTTTGAGACGTGCCCATTCTCTGAAGGCAGCTGAGTCCATCGGAAAGATGCCGTAGCTCGCGACAATCTGGTCGAGCCAATCTTCCAATTCCTTGGCCTTTTTTGTGTCTTGCTCACGGGTGATTTCGATACCCGCTTGGATCTCCCCGATGGTTACTGCCGACAGAAAAAGCTGGTCGTCGGGGATATTTCCGAACCAATTCAGCACCGCCTTGTGGGGCTTAGGACGTCGCAGTTCGGAGACAACATTGGTATCGAGAAGGTACACCGGCTATTCAAAGATTGGTGTTGCGCGGTGTTGGTGGATTTTGCGTGGCGGCGTGAGTGCCTCTGTTCGAGCCTCAGGCGCAAGAAGGAGATCCTTCAAGCTTGGCTTGGCCATCTTGATCAAATTGTGCCACTGCTCGATCGGAATCAGCACCGCTGCTTCGACGCCACGTTTGGTGACGATTTGCGGCCCCTCCTTGAGACTTGCGTCAAGCAACTCGCTGAATCGCGCCTTAGCATCCTGGACCTGCCATTTTTTGGTCATAGAACCTCCAAGCGACGACTATCTGACTAGATATATGACTAGTCTTGTATAAACGCAATCGAATTCCTGCAAGAAACGGCCCTCTTGCTAGGCAAGAAGGCCGTTTCGGTCGTTCGCGGTCATCGGCGTCCCCGCCTGCGCATGCTACCGTCGCCCACGTTCGGTCAAAAGGTTGTTCTGTAAATATCCTAGCGGGTTTAAGGGCCGGCAATGAGGCCCTTATAAAGTAGGAAGATCTGAGTGAAGCGAAGTCATTAAAAGGCCTGCGCAGAGCGCTGGGGCGGAGTGAGCACAGCGAACGGAGGGTAGGAGATGCTGGTGAAGAGTGTGAGGCGTAGCCGAACGCCCTAGAAGCGTAGCAACCAGTCAAGAATAAAATTATCCACAAGCTCCCTCTCTTTTCTAATTTCTAATTATAACTTCTTAGATTCGTGCTTTTTAACCTTTTGTAAGATAAAGATTTTCCTTCTCTTATCATAAGGAATTTGGGGACTATCATAAGGAATTTGGGGAGCTAACGTAAGGAATTTGGGGAGCCGCCATTTAGCTATCATAAGATATGACTTGATACAGCTTATCTTATGATGCATTTTTGCGAATGTCTAAAACGCTCGCGCAAATTCCAAATCTTGATGGGATGGTCAAGCCAGGTGAATTGATTGAGGTTCGCCCATCTACCGACCTATCCCTGCATGCAAGACGTCTTTTCAATGTGCTCATTGAGAATGCTTGGCCAGAGATTACCGAAGACAAATCGCACCGAGTTGAGATGCACAAGCTACGAGGTAGGCACAAAGGTGAGCAATGGGTTGCGGACAGCCTGCGGCAGTTGATGACTACAATCGTTGAAGTGCCTACGAAAATTGAAGGTCACGCCGGAGCCTATGAAACGACTTTACTTGTTGAGACGATCCGTACCCTAGACGAGAATAACGATAAGGCCGTTGTAATTTTTACCTTTTCAAAAGGTATGAGGGAGATTATCTCTAAATCAAATTATTGGGGCCGTATCAAAGGATACGTCTGTTTTTCGTTCTCTTCCAAATACGCAATTTCTCTTTATGAAGCCCTTTGTCTCCGAGGGAACCTTCGCGTTAACGAACAACGGTTTTCAGTAGAGGATTTTCGCGGTTTGCTGGGTGTCCCAGAAGGAAAGTTGAAAGGCTTTCCTCAACTAAAACAATCTGCACTTGATCCTGCTGTCCTTGAGGTCAACGCACTTTCAGACTTCACCGTCGAGATCTCACCTATTCGCGAAGGTGGCCGCATCAGAGGGAAGCTTATTGGCTTTCTCATGAGATGGGAGAAGAAGCCGCGCGAAGAATGGCTTGAGGTTCTGGATGAGTTAGGCCGGCATAAAGCAGGCCGAAAGGCCAGGATTACCGGGCGTGTTGAAAAAGTAGCCTGATCTATCGTAAGGAATTTGGGGAGCGGTTTTCCTTGTAAATCATATGGTTGAATGATCAAGAAACTTTCCCTTTAGGGTCACTACCTCACAGCGCTATTTGTTACCTCTTTCGCGTTCAAATGCATCTAGCGCTTGTTCGAGCAGAGCATAGTGCCGAAGCCCTGTACTCACGCTTAGATCTTTGAAACGATTCTTGAGCGCCGTTGAAACACCGATGTTTAGCTGGTTGCGATCATCGGCTTCTCTACTTGGAAAATAAGCGGTCTTGGCGATCAGTTTCTTCTCTTGCGCACGTGCCTCAGTGCTGGCAGATGCTGGCTGCGGCGTAACCGGCTGGAAATCGTCCAGATCTGCAAGATCAATGTCTAGGTCAGAACGTCCAGTCATCAGGCCACATCCCTAGTCTGCCGCTCGCGTAATTCACGCAGCTTCCTGATAACTTCCGCTGCGAATGCCTCTGCATTAGCTATCGCCTTGGGGATGTTGTTGACTTCGGTGGGGTCGAGCTCATGGACGCTACCGCCTGTTGTGTACATCGCTGAATAGGCATCGCGTTGATGTAGCTCTACATCGAAGACATCGATTTGAGCATGTCGCCGCATAGCAGCCCCTTCTCGGCGCGCTGTACGTGATTTCACAGCAGCTCGACCTTGGGTCAATAAAATGCTGAAGGGGATCTGCCTAGCTGGCCTGTTGGCCTTTCCAGCAGTCATCACGGCCTTGATGGTGTCGATCGCCGCCATTGCATCTTGGCGCTCTTCTTTCATGGGGATGATAACCATATCCGCGCGGTTCATTGCGAAGTCCATTCGCCTCGAACCGGCCCCCTCTAAATCGACAATCACAAACTGGCTCTTTGTGTTGGCCTCGTCGATCTCGTCAATAATGCCGTCTTCAGTATCGTTTGTGATGATTGTTAGCTGGTCTGGTTTACCAGGCAGCTTAGCCCACTGGCTGACAGGATGACGAGGATCAGCATCAATGATTGTGGTTGTTGCGCTACGGGCAAGCGTACAGCCCAGAACTAGCGCCGCGGTGGTCTTACCCGCCCCGCCTTTAGTGCTTGCTATAACGACAACCGGCATCGTGATCCCCCTTGATCCGTAGGCACTAGAAAATTCTATAATAGAATAATGTAGATTTTTCTATTATAGAATTTTCTATTTTTTTCTATAATTTTAAAAACCGGGCAGAAAAACCCACCCGAGAAAAGACCGCGTTTCCTAGAAAAGATAACCTTATGCGTCGCTTCTTTTCGTTGATTGAGGCCTCATTGCCGGTCTTCTAGGCCTCGCTGGGACATCTAAAGCCTCCTGGGACACAGGCAGCTGCCTCACTTTGAATTGACATTTGTATGTACAAACATACATTCTTTAAGACATGGTTAAATTCCATGTGTCAGAATTCGATTGGGATGAGGGGAACCGCGCCAAGTGCCAAAAGCACGGGCTTTCCTTGACAGAGATCGAGCAATTCTTCGAGCAAGACCTTCATCTCGCACCAGATCAAAAGCATTCCAAGGAGGAGCGACGCTTCCTTGCTGTGGGCAGGTCATCAAAGGGACGCCCAATGTTTGTCGTTTTCACGCTTCGCCAGCAGGACGACACCACTCTCATACGACCCATAAGCGCCCGCTACATGCATGCACGAGAGGCCAAGCGCTATGACCAAGAAAGTGCCAAGTTTCAAGACTGACGAGGAAGCTGAAGCTTTCCTTGAACAAGATCTTACTGACTATCTCGACCTCAACAATTTTGAGAAGGCTAATTTTGAATTCCTGCCGAAAACTGAGAGGGTAAACCTACGCTTCTCGGCTCCCTTGCTGGAGGCGGTGCGCGCCAAAGCCAAGCGCGTCGGCATCTCTTATCAAAAGTATATTCGACAGGTGGTCGAAGAATCCTTGGCAAAGGGGTCAAATCCACCTCGTTAGAGGGTCAGGGGAGGGTATGAGCATGGCCAAGGAGAAACGGCCTCCTTGCTAGGCAAAGAAGGCCGTTCTGGTCGTTCGCGGCCATCGGCTTCCCAGCCTGTACCGCTCCATCATTCTAGCTCATCGCCTAGGCCGCACAAGCGTGCCAAAGCTCGCCAGGCCATGGGCTAGGTCCAAGGT
>JBPCVQ010000326.1:0-11246 GCA_051010395.1 Geminicoccaceae bacterium
CCAAGACGGCCGGGCGCGCTGCCACTATCCCCTGGATGATCAGGGACGCCCAAAGGCTGGCAAGGGTGCTCCGGCATGAACATCTCGACCACCGGCTTAACCCTTTCTTCACCTGTAGCCGTTACCGTCGCGTCTTCGTCCATGCGACCCTGGGAGTCCGCGCCTGGACGAACGGTCTCTCGGGCGGGCGGATTCCCAGGATCGCATGGACCAGCGAACCTGACGGTGATGATCGCATCAGGGGGTGAACAAAAGGTTAACCGCCGGCTGCCGAAAAGCGGGACGCTCGAGCCATGAGTCTTCAGGTCAACGATGCGGCCGCACCGGAGGTCGACGATCCGGCCGCGCCGGTGCTGATCGCGGACAACCTCAGCCGGCATTACCGGGTGTCTCGTGGTCTGTTCAAGGGCGAGGCGGTGCTTCAGGCCCTTCGACGCGCGAGTTTTGTCATGACGCCTGGCAAGACGCTGGCCGTCGTCGGCGAGAGCGGCTGCGGCAAGAGTACGCTTGCCCGTCTGGTCACCATGATCGAGCCGGCGACGGCCGGGGCGTTGACTTTGGATGGCATCGAGCTTGCCGGGGCGAGCGATGAGCAGCGCCAGCACCTCCGGAAGACCGTGCAGATCGTCTTTCAGGACCCCTATGGTTCACTCAACCCTCGAAAAAAGATCTCGGCGATCCTGGCCGAACCGCTCAAAGTGAACACCACGATGAGTGCCGCCGAGCGCCAGACTGAGGTTGAAGACATCATGGCCAAGGTCGGTCTTCGTCCGGAACATGCCAGCCGCTATCCGCACATGTTCTCCGGCGGTCAACGACAGCGCATCGCCGTCGCCCGAGCACTGATGCTTCGGCCGAAGATCCTGGTTCTGGACGAGCCGGTTTCAGCGCTGGACGTTTCCATTCAAGCCCAGGTTCTCAACCTCCTGACCGAGATTCAGGAAGACTTCGAGCTCGCTTATCTCTTCATCTCCCACGATCTTTCCGTGGTCCGGCATGTCGCCGATGAGGTGATGGTGATGTATCTCGGCCAGCCGGTGGAGCAGGGTCCAAGGGATATGCTGTTCGAGCGACCGCTCCACCCCTATACGCAGGCCCTGCAGGCGAGCAGCCCGAGCACCGACCCGAAGCGGCGAAGCAAACGTCTTGCGATCAAGGGCGAACTCCCCTCCCCGCTCGACCCGCCGTCAGGCTGCGCCTTCCACCCGCGCTGCCCGTTCGCCAACGAACGCTGCGCCAGGGAAACACCCGAGCTTCAGCTCTTCGAGGGAAGCGCCCATCTCCACGCCTGCCACGCTGTCGAAGAGGGCCGGGTCGAGCATGCTTGAATAGAAGATTGCCGAAGGAAGGTCAGGTCCGGGGCTTGGTTGCGGTCGCGGCGACCTGACCTTCGCTCTCGGCCGATGCTATTTGGTCTGCTCGATCTTCGTGACCATTCCGAGTTCATCATAGGTGACGGAGACTTCGCGCTCCTTGCCGGTCGAGACTTCGATCGGTGTGCCGACAATCTCCCAAAGCCCGAGGCTCGCGACATCGAGCGCTCCATGGCCAATCGCCCTGATCGCATTCGGATCATTGCCGACTTCGAATTTGTAAGCCGCCTCGCGAGCCCCGTTCTCGAGCTCGGCGACCTTGTGGGGCTGGCCGAGCTGCAATTCGACATCGTCTTTGGCAGCCCCGATCTTGACGACGCTGAGGTCGGGCGTTTCGTCGCCCGACAAGGCCATGCCTACCGAACAGCCGGCAAGCGAAGCCGATAGAAGTGCTGCGGCGATAACTCTTTGTGCAATCATCATGAAATCCCCGGTATTTCTATTCTCGCGCATCCAGTGAAACGCATGATCTCAATAAGCGAGAAAGCAACTGAACGGAGCATGAATGAAAATACAGCTCGCCGAAGACACTTGCGCGGCCGATGCAATTCTCCGATTCTTTGGCCGGCTGGCGATCACGAGCTGCTTAGGGGGGATCAATACTCAAACGCTTCGGAATCGGTCCGATAGCCGCTCTTGCTCCAGGTCACGCGAAAAGTCACTCTCGTAGACGCCTGCCCGTTCACCCCCTATCAGCGCCACTGCACGGAAGTTGCCGGCTACTCCTGACGTTTGAATACACTCATCCGTTGGTAACCCCGCCATCGACATTGATGACCTGCCCGGTGATAAAGCTCGAGCCCGGGCCGAGCAGAAACTGAATAACGGTGCCGATCTCGCGCGGCTGACCAAAGCGCTTCAGCGTGGTTTCCGCGATCAGGATCTTGCGACGGCGATCCTCAGCGAGAATATGCTCGGGCATGCGCGTCTCGATGATACCCGGTGCCAGGCCGTTCACCAGCGTCTTGGGTCCGAGCTTCTTCGCGAGCGCACGCACCAGACCGACGATCCCACCTTTGGCCGCGGTGTAGGCGATGTGGTCGAAGGAGCCTCGCCTGAACGCGACCGAACTCACGAAGATCATCCGACTTTCGCCGTCTGGCTCCAGCCTCGGCCTACAGGCCGCCGCCATGTCGAAAGCGTTGGTGAGATTGGCGGCGACCACGTCGTTCCAGATCGGCCTGGATGCCGCATCGAGATCATCGGGAAGGAACACGCCAGCGAGATGAACCAGACCATAAATCGGCCGTTTCACCACATCGAGCGCCACCTCGCAGGCCGCCGGCGACGAAATATCCGAGACCGCCGTCGTAACCCTGTCCCCGGCATCCAATTTGGCGACAACATGCTCCAGCCGTTCGCCTTCGGGATCGATCAGGTGCAGATGCGCACCCTCCGCCAGAAGCAGCGGCGCGGTCGCCTCGGCAATCCCCCCCGCACCACCGGTCATCACAACCGTCCGATCAGCCAGCGTCATACAAGTCCCCCAATCTCATCCACCAGGTTCAGGCAAGTAAACCGGCCCGCGGCTGCGGGCTAGAAGGCCATTTCGAGGATTTCGCGGATCTGGTCGCCGTCGGTGATCTTTCTGGGGTTTTGGCTGACGAACAGATTGGTGAGCGAGCCCTCGATGATGGCCTCGAAATGGCGTTTCTCGACACCGACTTCGCGCAATGTGCCGGGCTGGCCGAGATCCTGCGCGAGCTCCGCCACCGCGTCACCAGCTTCGAAGTCCCGTCGGCCCATGGCCGCGGCCACCATCTTTTGCTGGCCGGCATTGACCGCATGGTTATAGCGAAGGACGCTCGGCAGCATCACGCAGCTGCAATGGCCGTGCGGCACGCCGGCGACGGCGCCGAGCTGATGACCGATACCATGGCTGGCTCCCCAAGGAATGCGGCCAAGGCCGGTGGTTGCGAGCCAGACGCCCATCTGGCTCTCCAGCCTTGCATCCAGATCCTCCGGTTCTTCGCAGTTCTGCCGAAGCGATGTCGCGAGCATGGCGAGACCACGCAGACAGGTGGCATCGGTGAAGGGTTGCGGCGCTTTCGAACAGATGGTTTCGACGGCGTGATCGATGGCGCGCATACCGGTCGAGAGCCAGAGCCACTCCGGTGTGTGCACGGTCATGGCGGGGTCAAGAATGACCGCATCACCGCCGATCTCACGGCCGGTATAGAGATGCTTGACCTGACTTTTCAAATCGATCGCCGCCCCGAGATTACTGAACTCCGCCCCCGACAGCGTCGTCGGCACGATAATCTGCCTCACCGGCGGCCCGGCGACGGCCGGCGCGTGGACTTGCCCGTTGCTGCCCACCTTGATGTGATAATCGTCGAAGGCCTCGACGGTGCGGATGTTCTCGGCGAGCGCTACGAGCGCGACTTTCACCGTGTCGACCGGTGTGCCGCCGCCAATGGTGACGATCAGATCCGGCGATGCCGAACGCAGGGCTTGGGCGAGCGTAAGGACGCTTTCCCGCGGGACATGGGCGACGGTTTCGTCGAATAGACCGACGGCTTTCTCGCCAAGCGCCTTCCTTATCCGGTCGACCGTGTCGGTCGATCGGCTTAGCGTCTTGCTCGCCACCAGAAAGACGCGATCAGCCCCCCGACGTTCAGCTTCATCGGCGACCGCATCCGTCGCCGGGCGCCCGAAGATCACGCGATCCTGCGCGATGAACCGATACTCGCCCACCCTGCCCATAGGCCTCGCCTCCCCGACCGTTCAGCCTTTCTCGATTACGGCCTGTCCCCGCGGGGAGGTCAAGGAGGAAGCATCGTTTCTTGGCGGGTAAGTGTCTCTGGCTTCAATAGCTCAACGTCACGCCGATCGAGACGAGGTTGCGATAGAACTCGGCATCTTCTTCGTCGGAGAAGCGTCGGCTGAAACGATAGCTCGAGGTCAGGACGGCACGCTCGGCCAGACGATAGCCGAATGTCAGGCCGGTGGTGAGATTCTTGTCGGTCCGATCGAGATCCGAAAGGCGGGTGACACTCAAGCCAAGAGTAGAGGAGAGCACGGATCGGCTGCCCAGTCTCAGGCGATGAGCGAGGGTTGCCGAGGCACTCGTGCTCGTACGTGAATCCTCGCCGTCCTCGATGGAGAGTTCGAGGCTGCGGCTGGCATTGAGATCGAGCGTCGTGCCGTTGCCTGGTGACCAGGTCAGGCCGGCGCTGCCGGTCGCAGTGTTCTCATCTTCCCTGTCGGGATCATCGAACGTCAAAATCGCATAGCCGAGTGACGCTCTGGTCGAGATGGTCCGGCTTGCGCGGTAGCCGGCGCCGAACTGAAAGGCGTATCGATCGGCATCCCGACCGTCACCATCATCAGCCTCATCCTCGTCGAAGGTCGCGTGTCGATAGCTCGGCCCCATGGAGAACGAGAGTTTGTCCGACCATCCAAATTTGAGCTTGCCGCTCAGGCCAAGGGTCGTGCTGTCCCGATCCTCGAAATCATCGCCCTCCACATCGAGACGCGAAACCGTGCTATCGACGCTAAAGCCCAGCCTGTCACCTCCGGCACTATAGCCGAGACCGGCGCCGAAATTGTGGATGGGCGTGTCGCCCTCGTCATCCTCCGCATCGACATTCTCGTCATCCTCGACGTCCCGGCTATAGCTGAGCGATGCATTGACCTTGCTCGTCCGGGAAAGATCGAGCCGGCCGTCGGCGCCGATCTGCCAGTCGAAGAAATCATCGGTGCTGTCCTTCAATGCCGTCCCTGCGCTCGCGCCGGCGCCAAAACCGATGCTGTGACGCGCATAGGTCGACTGGGCACGGACCGATGGCGCAAAGGTGAGAAAGACATCCTCATCGCGCGCGTCGTCATCAGCCTCGACATTGTCGTCATAAAGCATGCCGAGCGACGCCTGGCCGCTAAGCGCGAAATCACCCAAGCGCAACCGGCTCGGCGTGAGCAGCGAGGATGGCACGCTGCCGCCGCCGAAATAGCCCCGCTGGTTCACATCGGACTCTGTGGCCGGAGCCAGCGGATCGGGTGGCGGCTCTTGTGCGTCTTCAGCCCCGGATGAAGGCGTCGCTGCAAGCAGCCCCAAGAGCAGGGGCAGTGCGCAAAAACCTGCCCCGGAGATCCAAATGGAACCGGAGGAGCTAGGGAAAAACTCGGAGGCGAGGGGATCAGGCGTCATCACGATGGAGGCACCACCTTTTATCTACATACGCGAATTCAAAAACAGGATCGAACCACTGTTACCAAAAATAGATATCTATTTTCAATTCTTTTAATCATAGATTGAAAAAAACACAGATAAACATCGTTTGAATTAATGATCCCCTCAAGATTGAAGAAACTAATTTACTGAAAAATCACAATTTTTCCTACATATACTCCTTTACCTGCAAAGCTAATCTTCAGCGTTTCACGCCATTGACGTTAGAATTTTATAGTTGTAAAAACTTCTTACTTAATCGACTCCAGATTGTCTATCTGGATGCATTCCACTCATTGACAACATTGGGAATAGCCGCGTGTTGACGGTCGGCATCGGAAGTTACGGCATAGCTTGCGTTGCCTGTCTCGGCCTGATCGCCTTGCTTTCGGTCCGATGGATCAGCCGCCATTGGACGATCATCACACTGGTCGCGATCACATCTCTCTGGGCAGGCCTCGGCTTCGTTGCCGCACTCGGCATCGGCGGCATCGAGCCGGCCTATGGTTTTTCGGACTTCCTTCGAAGCGCCGCCCTCCTTCTTCTCGTCAACCACGCGATGCATCGTCTCTCCGGCAGTGCCGAGAGAGGTAAGCGCGGGCAGGTCACCGATCTTCTCGTGACGATCGCCGCCTTACTTGCACTTGGCATCGGCGCCCTTCAATGGAGCGGGAACGAGAGCGCCGTCTTTTGGGGGTCGGTGGGCCAGATCAGCCTTGCGGTCGTCGGTCTATTCCTGATCGAAAACCTCCTGCAAGCGAGCCGGCCTGATGCTCTTTGGTCAACCAAGCATCTTCTGATCGGCGCCGGCGCGATCTTCGCCTTCGATCTCTTCTTCTACACCGATGCACTCCTGCTACTCCGGATCGACGACACCCTGCGCGCGGCCCAGCCGGTGATCGCCACCCTCGCCATCCCGCTGATCCTGATCAGTGCAAGGCGTCTTCGCGATGTGAAGATCGACCTTCCGGTCTCGCGCGGGCTCGTGGTCGGCACGACAGCGCTGCTCGCTTCCGGGATCTACATCCTCTCGGTCGCCGCCATCGCTTTTCTGATCCGCGGCCTCGGCTGGGCCTGGGGTCCGACGCTGCAGCTCATCTTTCTGTTCGGTGCGGCGATGGTGCTGCTGGTTCTCCTGTCCTCGACATCCCTTCGCCATGGCGGCCGGCGCTTCATCGAACGCAATCTCTTCACCTTCGCCTATGACTATCGACGGGAATGGCTGCGGCTGGTCGAGAGCATGGCCGCCGGACCGCTCAACGGCGGCACGGACGAGCTGACGCTCGACCAGCGAGCGCTCAAAGCCACGGCCACCCTCATGGACGCCGATGGCGGCGCCTTGTTCATGCGCGGCGCATCCGGAGATTTTTCTTACAAGACGAGCTGGAACGTCGCGCTCGAAGAGGGGACGCCCAAATCCCCGCCGGCAACCCTTCTGGGTACGCTCTCGACCGCGCGTCCGGCGATCGTGTTCGACGATCCTTCGAGCCTGCCGGCCGACCTCAAGGGATGGCCGGAAATCACCATCTGGCTGCGTGCCTTCAGGGATCCCTGGATCGTACTCGCACTCATTGCCAGGAACGAGGTGGTCGGGATCGCGGTCGTGACCCGCCCCAGAATGAAGCGCCGGCTGTCCTGGGAGGATCTCGATATCCTCGCCATCTTCGCGCATCAGCTCGGAAGTTATCTGACGGTCGAGGAACTGGCGCGCCATGTGGCCGAGACCGAGCATTTCGAACGCATGTCCAAGCATGTGACCTTCGTCGCCCACGACCTCAAAAACGTGATCAGCCAGCTCTCTTTGGTTCTCCAGCAGGCCAAGGACCATGCCCATGATCCGGCTTTCGTCAGCGATACCTTTCTGACCATCGGCGATGCGACCGAGCGCATGAAGCGCCTGATGCAGAAGGTGCAGGAAGGCGGCGGCAAGACAGCGCTGCAGCCGGTCGATCTCTCAGCACTTGCGCGGGAAGCCGAAGCGCAGGGCCGCGTCCGGAAGCTCGAAGCCTTTGCCGACGACGTCAAGGTCGAGGCCGACCCCGCCATTCTCCGAGCCCTGCTCGATCACATCATCGACAACGCCCACGAGGCCGGCACGGCCGGCAGCGACGACGATGGTCCGTGCGTGGCATTGACCCTTCACAAAGCAGGCAACCTCGCCGCCCTTGAGGTCATCGATCGGGGCGTCGGCATGAGCCCTGACTTCATCGCCACCGAGCTGTTCAAGCCCTTCACCTCCACCAAGAAAGCCGGGTTCGGCATCGGCATGTATCAGTGCCGGGACTGGATCCAGCGCTGGCAGGGGCGGCTGGAGGTGGAAAGCGAGCAGGGTCTTGGCACCACGATCAGGATGATCCTGCCGCTTTCCCGCGACATGCGCACCGAAACGGATGAAGCGGGCAATTCCGATAACATCGAGCGAGCGGAGGAACGCGCCGCATGACCTCCCCGCCCAACGCAGCCGACCGGAAAAAGCAGCGAGGCCGAGAAAAGCTTCTGCTGGTCGATGACGATCCGGGCATCCTTCGTCAGCTCGCCTGGTCCTTTCCCGAACGCGAAGTGTTCACCGCCTCGGATGAGGACACAGCGCTCGAACGGGTCCGGGAGCACCGCCCGCGGGTCGTTTCGCTCGATCTTGGCCTGCCGCCCGATCCGGACGGCTCCAGCGTCGGCCTCGCCATCCTGGAAAAGATCCTGGCGATCAATCCCCGGACCAAGGTGATTGTGGTCTCCGGCAGCGAGGACCGGGACGATGCGATCCAGGCGGTGGCGCGCGGTGCCTGGGATTTCTTCCAAAAGCCGATCGATGCCGAAGCGCTTGGCTTTATCGTCAAGCGCGCTTTTCACGTCGCCAGGCTGGAAGCGGAAAATCACCGCCTCAGGGCCAATACCAGCCAAGCGCTCCCCGGCGTCATCACCGCCAATCCGGCCATGCTCGAGGCCTGCCGCACAGTCGAACGCATAGCGCCCACCTCGGTCAATGTGCTGATCCTCGGCGAAAGCGGCACCGGCAAGGAACTTTTGGCGCGCGCCGTGCATGACAAGAGCCCGCGTGCGGGAAAACCCTTCGTCGCGATCAACTGTGCCGCCATTCCGGACGCTCTCCTGGAAAGCGAGCTGTTCGGCTACGAGAAAGGCGCGTTCACCGGCGCCACCCGCCAGGTGAAAGGCAAGATCGAGACCGCTGACCGGGGGACGCTGTTCCTTGATGAGATCGGCGACATGCCCTTCAACCTGCAGGCCAAGCTTCTGCGTTTCGTCGAGGAGCGGCGGATCGAGCGTCTGGGTGGTCGAAGCCAAATCGAGGTCGACGTGCGCATCGTCTCCGCGACCCATCAGCCGCTGATGACGCGCGTCGACGAGGGCCTGTTCCGCCAGGATCTGCTCTATCGGCTGGCTGGCCTTACCGTCGAAATTCCGCCTTTGAGCGCGCGCGGCGACGACATTTTGCTGCTCGCCCAGCATTTCATGGAAACCTTCGCCGCCGAGCATGGCCGACCGGCCAAGCAACTTGCCGAGGACGCCAAGCGGATGCTGCTGGCGCATGGCTGGCCGGGCAATATCCGCGAGCTCGCAAACACGCTGCAGCGCGCCGTCATCCTCGCCGAAGGCAGTACGATCAGATCCGGCGATCTCAGCCTCGACACGAGGCCCACGGCCTCAACGTCACAAGAGGCGTCGTCACTCCAGCAGCATCCGGCCGAGTTCATTTCTCTTCGGGACGCGCGCGATCATGCCGAGCGCCTGGCGGTCGACGCCGCCGTCAAGAAGTCCGCAGGCAATCTTTCCACCGCCGCCAAGCTCCTCGGTATCAGCCGCCCTACCCTCTATTCGCTGCTCCGCCGCCATGAAGAGCCAGAGGCCTCGGCATCTGCTGATGCCTGACACGTCGATCCGAGACCTGACGAATACAGACACGAAGGCCCTTATCCAGGATTGAGAAAACCACCCATGATCAGCCAGCATCGCTCCAAATTCACATCGACCCTTTCCGCCCTGGCCCTTCTCGGCTGGCTCGCCTTTGATCAGGCGCCTACCGCCTTTGCCGACACCGCGCAGTCCAAGAGTTTTGTCAATGACGCCATGAAGCGCCTGGAGCAGAGCGACCAGCTGGCGGCGGTCATCCAGCTTAAAAACGCCCTTCGCGAGGATCCGGACAATATCGAGGCAAGGCGTCTTCTGGGTGAGGTCTATCTCAATCAACAGCGCTTTCCCGAGGCCGAAAAGGAACTAAGCCGCGCCTATGACGAAGCGCCCAGCACCGGCGGCATCATCCTTTTGGGTCAGGCCCTTCTCGGCCAGGGCAAAGCTGACGAGGTGTTGGAGCTGATCGGCGAAACCAAAGGTACGGATGCCGATCAAAGCCGTGCCCTCGCCCTCTTGAGAGCCGACACGTTCTTGACCCTGGAACGGACCGCCGAGGCGCGCGATGCGCTGGCTGCCGAGATCGAGGCCAACCCGCTCAATATCGACGTGAGCCTGACCGATGCGCGCATCAGCCTCGCCGAACGCGATATCGAGAATGCCAAGGTCAAGGTGGGGCGAGCCCTCGAGATCGATCCGAATTCGATCCAGGCCTGGATGCTCGATACGCAAATCAAGAACGGCGAAGGGCGCTATGAGGAGGCTCTGAGCTCGCTTGACAAGCTGGCCGAGCTCGCACCGGGCAATGACCGCCTCAAGGTGATGCGCGCCGAGATCCTGATCCGCCGGGCAAAGTTCGACGATGCCGAGCGCATGGTCACCGATGTGCTGCAGCGCCAGCCGGACAATGTCACCGCAAACTTTCTCCTGGCGACGGTTCAATCGAACAAGGGCGAGCTCACCGAAGCCGATGCCACGCTCAGAAAGATCGCCGACGTCACCCGCGATATCGATGAGGTGACGCTGCTTTCCGGTGTGGTGAAACTCGGCATCGGACAGCACGCCCAGGCCGAAACGCTGCTCGCAAAATACATCGCCCGCATGCCCGAAAACCTGCCGGTGCGCCGGCTGCTCGCCGGCCTTCAGCTCAAGCAGGGGGGGGAACGCGCCGCGATCGACACGCTTCGCCCTGTGACCGGAGCTCAATCGACCGACGCGATCAGCCTGCAGCTCAAATCCAGTGCTGAGATCCGCATCGGCAATGTCGATGCCGCACGAGCGACCCTGACGCGCCTCGCCAGCCTCGGCAAGGCGCCCTCGGCAGCGCAGGCCGCAACGCTGCTCTCGGTGCTGAACAGCCCGGATGAGCAGATGCCCTCGGACGAGGCGCGTCTCGACATGGCGCGCGTTCTCGATCTGATGCGCAATGGCCAGGGCGGCGAAGCCCTTTCGGCCGCAAGCGCTCTTGCCGAGACCCACCCGAAGAACCCCTTTGCCCTCAATCTCTACGGCATGGCGCACCTGCTCAATGACGGCGACGAGGAGACAGCGCGAAAGCTGTTCGAAAAAGCCATCGACATTGATCCGGCCTATCTGGATGCGCATAAAAACATCGACCGCCTGGACATTCGCACGGCCCGCTTCGACATCCTGGAGGAACGCCTGAAAAGCAGGATCGAAAGCGGCCTCGATCCTGAGGCGAGCGCGCTCAAGCTTGCCGGCCTTCAGTTGAGCCAGAAGCGCCCGGACGACGCGCTCTCGACGCTCCGCGAGCAGGCAGCCTCCCAGAAGGACTCAGTTCTGTTGCGCCGTTCGCTCCTCGCCAACGCCGTGCAGCA
>JBPCVQ010000327.1:0-19881 GCA_051010395.1 Geminicoccaceae bacterium
GGCCTCACCCACTCCAACGACACCACCGGCAAGGATAGGCGAGCCAACGGCTTTAGGCACTTCTTCAATACTGAGATGTCAGGCGCCGCCCTCGGTCCGGTGCTGAAGAATGCATTTGGCGAGGAGCGTGTCGCCTACCATCTGACCGCCGACTACACCTGGGGCTGGTCGCAGGAAGGCTCGATCAAGAAATACACCGAGCAGCTTGGCTGGCAGACCGAAGCCGCCGTGCGTACGCCACTCGGCGCCGGCGATTTCTCGCAATATATCACGCCCGTGCTCAATTCGGGCGCCGACGTGCTGGTGCTCAACCACTATGGCCGCGACATGGTCAACTCGCTGACCCAGGCGGTGCAGTTCGGTCTGCGCGACAAGCAGGCCAACGGCAAGGACTTCGCGATCGTCGTGCCGCTCTACAGCCGTCTTATGGCCCAGGGCGCCGGTGAAAACGTCAAGGGCATCTTCGGCTCGACCAACTGGCACTGGTCGCTGCAGGACGAGGGTTCAAAGGCCTTCGTCAAATCGTTCGGCCAGAAATATGGCTTCCCGCCGAGCCAGGCCGCCCACACCACCTACTGTCAGGCGATCCTCTATGCCGATGCCTGCCAGAGGGCCGGCACCTTCCGCCCATCCGAAGTCGGCGCCGCCCTCGAGGGCTTCAGCTTCGACGGTCTCGGCAACGGACCGACCGAGTACCGTGCCGGCGATCACCAGTGCTTCAAGGATGTGCTGGTCGTGAAGGGCAAGGAAAACCCCGACTCGAAGTTCGACGTCCTCGAAGTGGTCGAGGTCACGCCGCGCGCGCAGGTCGAGTATGCGCCCGACATGCTCGGCGGTGAGCTTGGCCCCTATAACGACGGCGCTTGATCGACCGCCCACAACAGACGGCTACTCCCGGTTTCGACCGGGGGTAGCCGTCACTTCACGACAGGGCGGGTCACGACGGGGCGGGCACGATGGACGCAATTCTGCTGCAAATTCTGAATGGTCTGGACAAGGGCGGCGCCTACGCGCTGATCGCCCTCGGCCTCACGATCATTTTCGGCACGCTGGGCGTCGTCAACTTCGCCCACGGCGCGCTCTTCATGCTCGGTGCGTTCTGTGCCGTCTCCATCAAGGCGCTGTTGAGTGCCGAGAAGATCACCCTCGACGAGGAAAACCTGACCGCATGGGGGTCGCCGTCCGAAATTCGCGAGCCCTATGTCGAGGCCTGGTTTGGCGATTTCGGGGCGACACTGGTCGATTTCTCTGTTCCCGTCTCCATCCTCGTCGCCATTCCGATCATGCTCCTCATCGGTATCGCGATGGAACGCGGACTGATCCGATTCTTCTACAAGCGGCCCCACGCCGAGCAGATTCTGGTCACCTTCGGGCTTGCGATCGTCGTGCAGGAGATCATCAAAAGCTTTTTCGGCGCCAATCCGATCCCGCAGCCAGCCCCCGATGCCGCGAAGGGCATGATCGATTTCGGCGCGGCCATCGGCTTGAACGCCGGCAATGTCGTCTATCCAGCCTGGCGGCTCATCTACTTCCTGTTCTCGCTGGTCGTCATCGGCGGCGTGTTCGCCTTTCTCCAATTCACCACCTTCGGCATGGTTGTGCGCGCCGGCATGGCCGATCGCGAGACCGTCGGCCTGCTGGGCATCGACATCGACCGCCGCTTCACCATCGTCTTCGGGCTCGCAGCGGTCGTCGCCGGCCTCGCTGGTGTGATGTACACACCCATACTCAGCCCGGACTATCACATGGGCATGGACTTCCTGGTGTTGAGTTTCGTCGTCGTCGTGGTCGGCGGCATGGGCTCGCTCGGCGGCGCCGTCGCTGCAGGGTTCCTCTTGGGCATCCTCCAAAGCTTCGCCTCGATGAACGAGGTCAAGAGCATTTTGCCCGGCATCGACCAGATCATCATCTACCTGATCGCCGTCGTCATCCTTCTGGTGCGTCCCCGTGGCCTTATGGGCCGCAAGGGCGTCATGGAGTAGCCCACCATGAGCCTGTTCGCCATGAACCGCAGTGACCTGCTCCTGCTGATCTGCTTTGCAGCCGCTGTGCTCGCCGGTCCGATCATCCTGGCGCCGATCGGTGCCGGCTATCCGGATCTCTTGCAAAAGTTCGCGATCTTCGGGATCTTCGCGCTCGGCTTCAACATTCTGTTTGGATTGACGGGATATCTGTCGTTCGGCCATGCCGCCTTCCTCGGCGTCGGCTCCTACACCGCAGTCTGGACGTTCAAGCTCTTGAGCATGAACCCGTTGCCGGCCGTCGTTCTGGCTACGGTGGCGGGAGGGCTGTTTGCAGCCGCGATCGGCTTTATCTCTCTGCGTCGCTCGGGCATCTACTTCTCAATTCTGACCCTTGCGTTTGCCCAGATGAGCTACAACCTCGCCTATTCGGTGCTGACGCCGATCACCAACGGCGAGACCGGACTGCAGCTCGCCCAGTCCGACCCCCGCGTTCTCGACATGTTCTTCGGCCGCGACTACGGCGCCGTGCTGCCATCATCCGATTTCTTCGGCATCACCATGACCGGCTATCCCGGCTTCTATTTCTGCGCCGTGATCCTGATCCTTTGCTTCCTGGTGACGATCCGCATCTTTCGCTCGCCGTTCGGCATGATGCTGCGCGCGGTCAAGTCGAACCAGAACCGCATGAACTATACCGGTCTCAACACCCGTCCCTATGCCATGGCGGCGTTCGTCATCTCAGGCATGTTCGCGGGTTTGGCTGGCGGTCTGATGGCGGTCACCGATCCGCTCGCCGGTGCTGAACGCATGCAGTGGACGGCCTCCGGCGAGGTAGTGCTGATGACTATTCTTGGCGGCTCCGGCACCCTGCTCGGCCCGGTCATCGGCGCCGGTGCGATCAAATATTTCGAGAATATCTTCTCGTCGTTCAACGAGGGCATCCTCATGCGTTTCTTCGATTTCCTGCCGGAGACGCTGCAGCACGCCGTCGTTTCGGTCGCCTCACTGTTCGTCGGTGAGGGATGGCATCTGACGCTCGGAGCCCTCTTCATGCTGATCGTCATTTTCCTGCCTGGCGGCTTGATGGAAGGTGTCATGCGAATCTGGAACCGGTTCTTCGGCGAGAAGAAAGAGGCTGACACCAAGACCGCCGCCGCCAAATTCTCAGCCGCCGAGTAGGAGCGAGCAGCCATGGCGATCCTCGAAGTTCACGACGTCAACAAACGCTTTGGCGGTCTCCAGGCTTTGAACAATGTCAATCTCAGTATCGATGAGCAGACCGTGCACGCGATCATTGGCCCGAACGGTGCCGGCAAGTCGACGCTGCTCAACTGCTTCGTCGGCCGTCTCACTCCGGACACCGGCACGGTGATGTTCAACGGCAAGTCGCTGCTCGGCATCCAGCCCCACGAGATCAATCAAGCCGGCGTTGCACGCGTCTTCCAAACACCCGAAATCTTTAGCGACCTGACATTGGTCGAAAACATCATGATCCCCGCGTTTGCCAAGCGTGACGGTGCCTTCTCCCTGAACGCCTGGTCAAGGGTCGATGAGGCCACCGAGATCAGGGACAAAGCCGTGCATATGCTGGAGGATGTCGGGCTTGCAGAAAAGCGCGACGTCGTAACCGGCAGTCTTTCCCGCGGCGACAAGCGCCGTCTCGAACTCGCCATGTGCCTGGTGCAGGACCCAAAGCTTCTGCTGCTGGATGAACCCACCGCGGGCATGTCACGCGCCGACACCAACAACACCATCGATCTCCTAAAGAAAATCGGCGAGCGTGGCATCACTAAGATCGTCATCGAACACGACATGCATGTAGTGTTTTCGCTCGCCAGCAAAATCAGCGTTCTGGCCCAGGGCACGGTCATCGCCGAGGGCACGCCTGACGAGATCAAGGGTGATCCCAAGGTGCAGGAAGCCTATCTCGGAGGAGCCCACTTATGATGGTCACCGACCATGAGGCGAAGAAGAAGCCGGCTCCCGCCCCGTCAGGCCAGCCCGCCTATTTCTATTGCCGGAACATGAAGGCCTATTACGGTGAGAGCTACATCGTCCAGGGCGTCGGTTTCGAGGTCCATGAGGGCGAGATCGTGGCCCTGCTCGGCCGCAACGGTGCTGGCAAAACCTCGACGTTGCGCACCATCGCGCGCCTCGACGACCCGCAACTGACACATGGCGAGATCTGGCTGGATCATCAGCCACTCCACGAGATGAATGCCTACCAGGCGTCCCGCCTCGGCGTCGGCCTGGTGCCGGAAGACCGAAGGATCATCCCCGGTCTGACGGTCGAGGAAAATTTGCAGCTCGCCCAGATCGAGGAGCCAAAGGGCTGGTCGATCGAGCGGCTTTACGAGCATTTCCCGAGGCTGGCTGAACGCCGAAAACAGGAAGGCGTTACCCTCTCAGGCGGTGAGCAGCAAATGCTTGCCGTCGCCCGCGCTCTTGCCCGCGACATCAAGCTGTTGCTGCTCGACGAGCCTTATGAAGGCCTGGCTCCGGTGATCGTCCAGGAAATCGAAAGAATTCTGGAAGAAGTCAAAAAACTCGGTTTCACCACCGTCATCGTCGAGCAAAACGCGATCGCTGCTCTCAACCTCGCCGACCGCGCAATCATCCTGGACATGGGTGAAGTTGTCTTCGACGGCAGTGCCAACGATGTCCTCGAGAACGCCGATCTGCGCCAGCAATATCTAGCAATCTGAACCGAGCGCTCGCGATCCGTTCAGCCAGTTGTCTCCCTCCAACTGACGGCAGAAGATCGCCAGCTACATCTGCCGCCAATCGCCAATTCGCTCGAAGGCAGCCGCTGCCTGATAGATCGTGGACTCCGCGTATTTCCTGCCGACCAGCATCATGCCGACAGGCAGTCCGTCGGACATGCCGCAGGGGATATTCATGCCGGGATGGCCGGTGACATCGAAGGGTGCCGTGTTGGGCAGGATCTCGAAAGCGCGCTGGCAATAGAGAGCGAGCGAGGCATCGGGTGGCGGCAGCGGGGTCGCCTTCATCGGCGTGGTCGGCATCAACAGGAGATCGTAGACGCCGAGCATGGCGTCATACTCGGCGCGCAGTTTTCGCGCGAGGTTTTGCGACTTGGCGTAATAGTGCCCGCGGTGATGCTTCAGAAAATATTCGCCGATGAACATGCAGATCTTGAGGCTGTCCGAGAGTTCGTCGGCGCGGCTCCGCCAATTGGCGTGGTAGTCTAGCAAGCTGGTGGTATAGAGCCCCTCCCAACCCGTGCCGAAGCCGTTGCCTTTCATCATCTGATTGGTCAGCCCCTCGACCGCGATCGGTGTCCAGATGGCGGCACCGTCGCGGTGCAGCGGTATGGAAACCTCGTCGACTGTGGCGCCGAGTTTTTGGAACTGTTCGGCAGCAGTGCGGACTTTGGTGTCGACATCCGTCTCGGAAACATCGAGACCGAAGCCCTCCTTCAGAACACCGATGCGAAGTCCGCCGACGCCTTTGTTGAGGGCAACTGTGTAGGTATCGGTTACCGGAGCATATTGCCTTGGGTCGAGGCCATCCTCGCCAGCGATCACTTCGAGCAGCAAAGCGTTGTCGGCGACCGTCTGGGTCATGGGGCCGGTGTGATCGATGGTGTTTTCAATCGGCATGACGCCGGTATAGGGAACGAGGCCGTGGGTCGCTTTCATGCCGTAGCAGCCGCAGAAGGACGCGGGCATGCGGATCGAGCCGCCTTGATCACCGCCGATCGCCATATCGACCTCGCCGGAGGCGACGAGTGCGCCGGATCCGGAGGAAGAGCCGCCAGCGGAGTAGCCGCGTTTGTGCGGGTTGTGGACGTGGCCAGTGGCGTTGGTGTGGCTGCTGCCGGAGAGGCAAAAATATTCGCAATGGGCCTTGCCAACGATGGTGCCGCCGGCATCGAGAATGCGGTTGACGATAGTCGCATCAACATCCGGCGTGTAGCCCTTGAGCGTGGACGCTCCGTTCATCATCGGCACACCGGCGAGACAGACATTGTCCTTCAAAGCGATGGTCTTGCCGGCAAGCGGTCCACGCGGCGCACCCTTGATGTCAGTTTTGACATACCAGGCGTTCAACGGGTTTTCCTCCGCCGACGGTCGATGCCCCGACGTGCGCGGATAATCGACCGAGGGGAGATAGTCCGGCATGGCGTCGACCACGTCATAGGCGCCGATCGTCTCGTTCATGATCGCCAGGAACTCGCCGATGCGCTCATCGGACATATGCATGCCGAACTCGGTGACGATCTCTTTGAGCTGAGTGTGTGTCGGACGCTGAACCGTCATAGCGTTTAGCCTCGGTCTAAGTGCGGGTGCGGACCGCACCGATGTTGCTGGAGTGGCGCTCGCGGATGGTACGGATCGCGCGGCAAAATCCGCAGGTGACGACGCATACCCCCCCGCCGCCTGAGACGCCAAGTCAACGCCGGTGGCCGTCGCCACCCCGAAACCGGTGAATTCGGCGATGAGGGTTGGGTTGGTGGCTTCGGAGCCGGCGACCTCGCCGGTGATTTCGCCTTTTTGCAGGAGGAGGACGCGGTCGGAAAGTTCGGTGATGAAGTCGAGGTTTTGTTCGACCAGGAGGATCGAGAGGCCGCGTTCTTCGCGCAGTTCCTTTAGCAGCTCGATGATGGCATCGACGATCGAGGGCTGGATGCCTTCTGTGGGCTCGTCCAGGAGGAGCAGATGCGGCTCGCTGATCAGGCAGCGGGCGATGGCGAGGAGCTGCTGCTCACCGCCGCTGAGAGCGCCGCCTTCACGGTCGAGAAGAGGTTCGAGGCGCGGAAAATCCGAAAGTATTTGGCTGAGCGCCTCGCTCTCGTCAACGCCGTGGGCAGCGATGCCCATGCGGAGATTGTCGAGTACGCTCAGCATCGGGAAGATGCCACGGCCCTGGGGGACGTAGCCGATGCCGAGGTGGCTGCGCTCGTGGGACGGCGTTCGGCTGATGTCCATACCGTCCAGATGGATCGTGCCGCCAGTGGCTGGGACGAGGCCGATCAGGGTCTTCAGGAGCGTACTCTTGCCCATACCGTTATGGCCGAGAATGCCGACGATCTCGCCATCGCCGACGGTAAGATCGACGCCATGGAGGACGGGCACACGGCCATAGCCGGCGCGCAACGCTTTGACTTCGAGAAGAGCCTCCCGGCTCATGGCTGGCGGTGCCCGAGATAAACATCCCGCACGCGGGCGTCCCGCGAGACGACGTCCATGGTGTCTTCGATCAGGATGCGGCCTTCATGCAGGACGGTCACTTGATCGGCGATCATGCGGATGAATTGCATATCGTGCTCGACCACGATCATGGTGGCGGTCTGGTTGATCTCCTTGATAAGCTCCGCGGTGAGTGCCACTTCCTCCTTGGTCATGCCGGCCGCCGGCTCGTCGAGCAGCACAAGCCAGGGCTCGGCGGCGATCACCATGCCGAGTTCGACCCATTGCCTCTGGCCATGGGCGAGCTCACCGACAGTGCCCTTTCGTATATCGCCAAGCCTGAGCCGCTCCAGAGTTTCGCTTGTCAACGCCCGGGCGCGCGCCGCGCCGTGCCAACGTCTAGCTGACAGCCAGATATTTTCTTCGACCGAAAGGCCATCGAAGACGTTCGGGACTTGTGTCTTGATGCCCACGCCCAAGCGGGCGACTTCGTGCGGCTGCCGGCCTGCGGCATGAAATTCGCGGATGACGATGTCGCCTTCGCTCGGCTCGATCTGGCCGGTCAGGCATTTGAAGAATGTACTCTTACCCGCACCATTCGGTCCGATCAGACACCGAAGCTCATTCTCCCAAAGACTAAAGTCGACGCGGTCGACGGCGGTGACCCCGCCGAAGTGGCGGGAAAGGTTTCGGGTTTCGAGAACGATTTCAGTCATTCCCCGCGGCCTCGACCGTTTTCCTACCCAGGCCACGGCGTGACCGCCGATCGCGCAGGCGATGTTCCTTTTTCAGGAGACTGTTGCGGGAGCGGGCCCGGTCCCAAAGTTTGATCACCGATGGCACGATGCCTTGCGGAACGGCCAGGACGAAGATGATCAGGATGATGCCGAGAACGAGGTTGTTGTTGATGACGGTCTGGGTGCCGAGCGAGGAGGTCAGGTAGAAGAGGCCGAGCGCGCCGAAGATCGGTCCGATCAGCGTGCCACGGCCGCCGACGATCACCCAGATGATGGTGAGCGCGGTGTTGTAGAGATTAAACATGTCGGGGGTCACGCGGCCGATGCCGTTGGCGAAGAAAATCCCGGCCATGCCGGCGATGCCACCGCCGATCGCGAACATGCAGAGCTTGTAGAAGCGGACATCGTAGCCGAGCAGCTCGGCACGCAGCTCGTTCTCGCGAATGGCCACCATCACGCGGCCGAAATGGGTTTGGGTCAGCCAGACGCAGCCGAAATAGGCGATGATGAGAGCTACCATCGCCACGTAGAAGACGTGCTCGGGAAAGAGGATCGCCGTGGGATCGCCCGGTATGTTCAAGGGCGGTGCGGTGACGCCGTTGAAGCCACCGAGGAGCGCATTACCGATCTTGTATTCTGGGCCTGACGTTCGGCGCAGCAGCGAATAGAAAATGAGGCTGACCGTAAGGGTGATGACCGCGAGATACACGTCGCTCACACGTCCGTAGAAGACGAAATAGCCGAGCAAGGCAGCGAAGGCTGCTGCAACGAGAATCGCAAGGAGGACGGCACCGGTCGTCTCTCCGAAATTGATCGCGGCAATAGTGTAGGCATAGGCGCCGAGACCGAAGAACATGGTCTGGCCAAAGCAGAGGATGCCGCCATAGCCCCAGATGAGGCCAAGGCTGAGCGCCAGGATCGCGAGAGAGAGCGCAATCGTCAGGTTGATGATGGTGAAGAGTTGAAAGACCTGCGGTGCACCGAACAGGAAGATGACGCCCAAAATGCCGAGGAAAAGGCGCCAGCGATTTTCGCGTATGTCGATCACAGACTCTTCCTGAAGAAGCGTCCCGTGATGCCGCGCGGCATGAGGCGAAGGAGGATGATCGCGGCGACCAGGAGGGCAACCTCGCCGATGGTCGGGCCGATGCCGAAGCTGACGATGCCATTGATGCCCCCTAGGAGAACTGAGGCGGACGTCGTGCCAGCGATGATAGCGGCGCCGCCGCTGATCACGGTGATGAAGGCCTTGGCGATATAGGTGGCACCGATGGTCGGAAGCACACCGGTGATCGGGGCGAGAAGCGCGCCGGCGAGGCCGGAGACCGCGGCACCAAGACCGAAGGTGATCATGTAAATGCGCTCGGTCGACACGCCGAGGGCGGCGGCCATGTCGGCGGCCTGCATGGTTCCGCGCGCCACCAGGCCGAGCTTGGTGTAGCGGAGACATGCATAGACAAGCACCGAGAGAACCACGGCGACAAGGATCAGAAAAATCTCGTAGCCGCTGGAGCTGTAGTCACCGATCTGCACAGGCCCGAGTGGTGCGGAGATCGTGGTTGAGGTCTGCGCGCCGAAGATCGTTGTGACAAGGCCAATCAAAAGGAGGCTCAGCCCCCAGGTCGCGAGCAGCGTGTCGACCATGCGCCCGTAGAGAAAACGGATCAGCAGACGCTCGACGATCACGCCGATCACGCCAACGACCAGGGGCGCCAGGATCAGCATCGCGAACCAGAGATTGACGCCCGCATTGGTCGACACGACCACGGTGTAGCCGCCGAGCATCAGGAACTCGCCATGAGCCAGATTGATCACCCGCATCATGCCGAAGATGATCGCCAGCCCAAGGCTGATCAGCACCAGATTGGCGATCCCATAGATGATCTGCAGCCCAAGCGCAAAAACAAGATCCAAGGGAGGGTCCCTACCCTTTACTTAAGTTCCAACCTGGCACCAGCACCAAGTCAGCCCTGCCCCGGCGGGTCTACTTTATGCCGGCGGCTTCGAGGCCGTTTTCGAAGTAGAAGGTGGCCTGGTCGGGGTTGGCTTCGAGGTCGCAGACCAGGAGTGTGTCGGCGGGCGGTTGTTGTTCGTGGCTCTCGAGGATGGTGAATTTCTGGTCCTGCAACTCGCCGAGATAGACGTTCTGCACGGCATGGTGTGTCTTCGGGTCGATCGTGACCTTACCGCTCGGTCCATCGAAGGAAATCGGGCTTTCGAGCGCCTCGATCACCGCCATACGCTCGGTCGTGCCAGCCTGTTTCACGCCTTCGGCCCAGAGATAGACCGCCTCATAGGAACGTACTGCCAGTTCATTCAAGGAGGGAGCGTCAGCACCGTAGCGCGACTGGAAACGACCGATGAAGTCCTTGTTGGCGGGCGTATCGATCCCCTGCAGATAACCATAGGCGACGATCATGCCATTGCCTTCCTCCGCCGAGATCAGCTCATGCTCGTTGCCGACGCCGAAGGTAGTGGAGGCGATGGGGATCGAGGCGTTCATGCCAGCTGCCGCATATTGCTTGTAGAAGGAGACATGCGCCCCGCCGACCAGCGCAGAGATGACGAGGTCCGGTTTCGCCGCCTGAATTTTTTTGATGGTCGGGCCGAAATTGGTGACGTCGAGCGGGAAAAATTCGGTGGCTGCAGTCTCGCCGCCATTATCACGCACGTATTTTTCCATCCACTGCGCGGTGATATGACCGTAATTATAGTCGGCGGCGATGATGTAGACCTTCTTGCCCCATTTGTTCATCACATAGGGTACGACCTTCTCGACGGTCTGCGCCGGCGTCGATCCGGTGCAGAAGGTGTTGCGGTCGCAGACACCACCCTCATATTGCGTGTTATAGAAATAGAGGGACTGGAAGCGGCCGAGCGTCGGACGGATGGCTTCGCGGGATGCCGATGTGATGCCGGCATGAACGACATCGGCCTGATCGCTGGTTGCCGCTTGCGTCGCATATTGGGTGTAGAATTGGATGTTGGATTGCGGATCATAGTTGATCAGCTCGATCTCACGATCCAGCAGGCCTCCTGCTGCGTTGATCTCCTCGACCGCAAGCTGGGTGGCGTCGACCATGGGCTTACCATAGATATCGAGGCCGCCGGACTGATCGAGAATACTGACCATCTTGATCGTCTCGGCCGCCCTCGCCTTCCCGATGATGGCAGGTGCCGCCAGCACTAGGGCCGTTGCCGACGTTCCCCTCAAGAGCGTCCTGCGATTCATGGTCATCGATCCTCTCCCTTGTCGGCGGACCATCGATCCGTCGAATTATGTTCAGTTTTTCTCTTCCGTGTCGCTTTCGTCACTGATGCCTTGATCGCTCTCATCGTCGATGGTCGGGCCATCCGACAAACCCCTCAGCCCATCACCAATATTGATGCCGATCTCCTCGCCAAGCTTTTTGACCGCCGGCAGCTGTAAGGCCATCGAGAGAATCCCGTCGACCGCTTGGTTGACGATAGCCTTATCACCAGAGCCATTTGCATCGCCCGTGCCGCCGGCAGCACCGCCGAATCCTGTTAGGTGATTGATGCGGATGCTGTCGATTTTTTCCGTCGGCTTCATCATCTGACCGACGAGATCTGGCAGAGTTTTCAGCTTCGCGAGATCGGTCTTCATCTTGATAACATCGCAACTTAACGCGTTGTCCGCTTCAGCGAGCGCTGCCGTGCCAGCCGCTCTTGCCAGCATTTCTTCCTTGGTCGCTTTCGCCCGGACGCTGATCGACCTGGCTTCGGCATCCGCCTTGGCGAGGATCGTCTCGGCTTCACTTTTGACGCGTGTGTCGTCAACGCCCGCCTGCTCCGCAGCCTTGATCAGCGCCACCTGTTTGATGCGCTCGGCGACCGCCTGTTCTCGGGCGGTCTCGACGGCTTCCTTCGCGGCAATCTCCTCGGCGCGTGCAGTCTCGGCCTTGGCATGCGCGCGTGCTTCCTCGATCCGCTTCTCGGCGAGCTGGATTTCTTTCTCGTGCTTTGCCGTCTCGGTACCGAGGCTGGCCTCCAGCTCAAGGCGACGAAGGGTGCGATCACGCTCGATCTCGGTGGAACGAACTTGCTGTTCGCGCTTGATGCGTGCCTGTTCTCGACGCTCTTCGGAGGCGGCCTGACGCTCTGCGATATCGGCCTGGCTGGACGCACGCTTGTTTTCGATCTCCTGCTGCTGACTGATCTCGGCTTCCTCTTCCTCCTGCTGAATGATCAGCCGCCGCTTGGTCGCATCAAGCTGGCTTTGACGGACTGACACGTCAGCGTCCGCCTCGATCGCGGCCCGTTCCTTCTTGTTGGTCGCGATAATCTCGGCGAGCCGACGCATACCAACCGCATTGAACGCGTTGTTTTCATCGAGAGCATGGAATGGCGTTTGATCCAGACGCGTGAGCGATACCGATTCCAGGTCCAGACCGTTTTGCGCAAGATTGTCGGCGAGGGCTTCGGACACCTCGGCCGCATATTTCCCGCGATTGTCCTGAAGCGCATCCATCGTGTAGCCGGCAGCTACCGCGAGCATGGCATCAACCAGCTTGCCTTCAAGGGTGTCGGCGAGCTCAGCTGCTCGAAAAGATTTTCCGGCGAGTGCCTGGGCTGCGGTCGCCACACCTTCCGCAGTCGGGCGTACGCGCACATAGAACTCGGCGCCGGCATCGACGCGCAGGCGATCCTTGGTGATCATCGACTTTTCGCCAGCCCGTTCGATCTCGAGCTTGGACGTCTTCATGTTGACTTCGGCAACCTTGTGCAGGATTGGCAGGGCAAGACAGCCACCATCCAAGATCACCTTCTCCCCGCCGGCGCCGGTTCGAACCAGTGCGACTTCGCGGGTTGCTTTCTTGTAGAAACGATTGAGGAAGAGGATCGCCAGAATGACGGCGATAATGATGACGATAAGCCCGACCGTCCAAGCCACCCGACCATCCCTCCGTCGACCCTCGGTGTCATGATCCCTGGACCAGCCCGGCATCGATCTGATTGTGCAGCAGACTTTTCGTCCACCGTTCGAACTTTTTTTGTGTTCGTTGATTAAACGTTAGCTAAGGGTTGTTTGAACCGTCAAACAGAATCTTCCAGCCACGAATGTAGTTGAGGCGCCTGACATGATGCAAAACGCGATCTCTTGGTTGGCATGCTCGCAAGATGACGATGCGCACAACATTGTGCCGTTGGCGGACGCCTTACCTTGATCGATCGTCGGTACAGACCCGGTATGGTTCTCGCTGCAGCCATCGTCCTTTCGCTCGGCCTCGGCTCGATCCACGCCTTCAGCGTTCTCCTCGAACCGTTAGAGATCGGGCTCGACGCCACGAGGGCCGAGATCGTTCCCGCTTACTCGATAGGCCTCGCCACGCTCACGGTCGCGGTGCTGGTCGGCCATCGCCTCTATCGAATGCTCTCTCCCGGCCTGCTGGCAGTCGTCACCTGTTTGCTCGCAGCGATGGGCCTGGTGGTGGCTTCACTCGCAACACATCCCTTCGTTCTTTGGCTTGGCTACGGCCTGATCTTCGGTTTTGCAAATGGCGTGGGCTATGGCTTTGCGCTTTACGTCACGAACCTCGCCTTCGAACGACATCGGGGGTTAGCCATGGGCAGCGTCACGGCCGTCTATGCGATCGGCGCAAGCAGCTTTGCGAAGGTGTTCGAGCAATGGATTGCCGACGTTGGCGCCGACGGCGCGCTGCTTCGACTGTCGATCATCCTGATCGTGTTCGGCACGATCGCTGGCCTTTGCCTTTGGTGTTCGACGTTCGAAACGAGAAGCGCGGATATCCCGGCAACGTCGACAGACGAGATCAGGGATCTCGATCGACGGCAGCTTTTTCTTTGCTGGCTCATCTACGGCACCGGCGTTGCCGCTGGACTTATGGCGATGGGTCATGCCGCCGGCATCATCACGGCGGTCGGCGGAACAATGGCCGACGGGGTGAAGGGCGCCATCGGCATCACGTTTGCCAATGCACTGGGCGGTTTCCTTGCTGGCTATCTTGCCGACCGTCAGCCCGCGCATCGCCTGCTGGCGATTTACGGCATCGCTTCCACCCTGGCACTGATCATCCTGGTGGTAGTCGATCATGTCGTGCTGGCAATCGCCTCGCTCGCCGTGATCGGCTTTGCCTATGGTTCGATCATCGCGCTCTTCCCGATCGTCACCGCCGTCATCTTTGGTCGCGATCTCTATGCGCTTGCCTATGGTCGAATTTTCACCAGTTGGGGCCTAGCCGGCCTCATCGCCCCCTGGTTCGCTGGCATTTTGTACAGCCAGTCCAGCGGATACGGCGTGGCACTCATTGCAGCCGCCATGCTGGCCTCGATATCGTGCGTCATGAGCCTGCTGCTCGCCGACAAAGCCACTAAGACCTGATACCGATCCTCCAGGCCCCTGAGGTCTGAATTCTGATCCAGGCAAGTTAAGCAGCTCGGGCCGCCGAGCGTGTAAATGACTTCGTCCACTCGCGAAGGCGTTGAAAGGCGACATAAAGGACCGGGATGAAGAACACGCCGATGAAGGTGGCGAACACCATGCCGGCGACCACGACGAAGCCGACCGAAACGCGGCTTGCAGCACCAGCACCCGTTGCGAACACCAGCGGCAGAACGCCGAGAATGAAAGAGAGTGCGGTCATCATCACGGCGCGGAAACGGAGCCTGGCTGCCAGGAGTGCCGCCTGGTTGACGCCCTCACCCTCCTCTCGCCTCGCCTTGGCAAACTCCACGATCAGGATCGCGTTTTTGCTGGCGAGGCCGATCAGCATGACGATGCCGATCTGAGCGTAGAGGTTATTGTCGAGGAATGGCAGGAGGGCGAGTGGAATGAGCGCGCCGAAGATCGCGATGACCACGGAACCGATCACCGATAGCGGCAGCATCCAGCTTTCATACTGGGCGACCAGGAAGAGATAGGCGAAAATGAGAGCGAGCGCGAAGATCACGACGACCAGGCCGCCAGCCTCCAGTTCCTGCGCCGAGGTACCGGTCCATTCGATGCCGAAGCCGTCAGGCAGGGCTTGTTCCGCGATTTGTTCGAGAGCCTGAATGGCCTCGCCGGTGCTTCTACCCGTTGCGGGCGACCCGTTGATCGCTGCGGATTTCAGCTGGTTGTAACGGGAGATGGAGAGAGGACCCAGGATCGGTTTAACATCGACCAGTGTACTGAGCGGCACCATATCGCCAGCGGCGTTCCTGACATGGATGCGGTCGATATCGTCGATGGAATTTCGCTGGTCGGCCTCGGCCTGAATGACGACGCGGTAGACTTTGCCGAAAAGGTTGAAGTCGTTGATGTAGAGGGAGCCGAGATTGGCCTGAAGGGTTCTGAAGATCTCCGAGATCTCGACGCCGAGGGTCTCCGCCTTGTCCCGATCGACCTGCAGGAAAAGCTGCGGCACGTTGGCCGAATAAGTGCTGAAGACGTCCTTCAGCGTGTCGTTCTGATTGGCGCCAAACACCAGGCTGCGCACCGCTGCGGCCAGCTCCTGCGGGCTCTTGCTTTCATAGTCCTGAAGTTGGGCCTCAAATCCACCACCTGTACCGAGCCCCATGATCGGCGGGAGCGGGAAGCCGAAGGCAGTGGCTTCAGGAATGGCGGCGAGTTTCTGGTTCACCTGATCCAGGATCGAGAACCACTGCAGCTCGAACGCCGTTCGTTCTTCCCAGGGTGCCAGGATGGGAATGATCAGCGAACTATTGGATGCAGCGCCTGCGAGAATGCTGAAGCCAGCGATCGAAATTACGTCGGTTACGCCTTCGGTCGCGAGCAGTATGTCCGTCACTTCATCAGTGACCTCTTCCGTACGGGCGAGCGAGGCACCGTCCGGGAGCTGCACGTTGGCGAAGAAGACACCCTTATCCTCGAACGGGATGAAGCCCGCGGGCGTCTTTTGGAACAGATAGTAGGTGCCGCCGGCAAACGCGATCAGGATCAAGAGGCTGATCGGCAAGGCGCGGATCAGCTTTTCAACCACCCAGACATAGCCATCCCTTGCCCGATCAACGAGCCAGGCGAAGGCCTTGAGCGGGCCTTTGGCCGTGCCGCTGCCCGGCTTCAGAAGTAGAGAGCAGAGCGCTGGCGCCAATGTCAGCGCATTGATCGAGGAGATGATCACGGCGACGCAGATCGTCAGCGCGAACTGTTTGTAAAGCTCGCCGGTGATGCCGGGCATGAAGGTCACAGGCACGAAGACAGCGAGCAGGACCAACGTGGTCGCGATGACGGGGCCGGTGACTTCGCCCATGGCCTGTCGAGTGGCGTCGTGAGCGCTCGCTCCCGTTTCCGTCATGACACGCTGGACATTCTCGACCACGACGATGCTGTCGTCGACCACGATGCCGATTGCCAGGATGACGGCGAAGAGCGTGATCATGTTGGCGGAGAAACCGATCACGTAGAGAACGGCGAACGCACCAACCAAAGAGACCGGTATGGCGAGCGTCGGGATCAGGGTCGAGCGCCAGTCACCGAGGAACAGGAAGGTTACCAGCACGACCAGAACGAAGGTGATGGCGAGCGTCTCGATTACCTCCTGGACGGAGGCGCGCACGGCGCGTGTCGTGTCGTAGAGGACCTGATAGGTCATATCCGGTGGAAAGCTCACCGCCATGTCTTCGAGTTCGGCGTAGATTTGATCGGCAACATCGAGTGCGTTGGCGCCCGGCGACTGATAGACCGCGATCGAAGCGCCCGGCTGGTTATTCAGCTTCGAGATCGCGCTGTAGGTCTGCGAGCCGAGTTCGATCCGAGCAATGTCGCGAAGGCGCACGAAGGAGCCGTCGCCTTCGGCACGGATGACGATATTCTCGAATTCCTGGACGGAGACCAGCCGCCCTTTGGCCTGGAGCGTATATTGAAAGGGTGGTTCGCCTTCGAAAGGCGGAGCGCCGAGCTGGCCAGCTGATGCCTGGATGTTCTGGCTTTCGATCGCATTGGCGACATCAGCCGTCGTGAGGCCGAGTGAGGTGAGCCGCTCCGGATCCATCCAGACGCGCATGCCGTAGTCGAGCGCACCGAACTGGGCAACCGAACCGACGCCGTTGATACGCGCCAGGCGATCCTGCATGTAGATCGAGGCGTAGTTACTGAGAAACAGCGCGTCTTTCGAACCTTCCGGCGAACCGAGATTAATCACCAGCAGCATGTTCGCGGACTGCTTTTGCGTGGTGACACCTTGGTCCCGCACCTCCTGTGGCAGCTGTGCGTTGGCGATCGTCACCCGGTTCTGCACGTTGACCGCCGCAATGTCCGGATCGGTGCCGACCTCGAAGGTCACGGTAAGCTCGTAGCTCCCGCTGTTGGAGCTCCTCGACGACATGTAGAGCATGTTGTCGACGCCGTTCACCTGCGCTTCGATGGGTGCTGCGACCGACTGCTCGACCACATCGGCGCTGGCGCCGGGATAGCTTGTCGTCACCTGCACCTGCGGCGGTGTGATATCGGGAAACTCGGCGACCGGGATAAGATTGATTGCAATCGACCCCGCGAGCAAAAACACGATGGAAATGACGAACGCGAATTTCGGCCGATCGATGAAAAATCCGGAGAGCATCGCCTAGCTCCCCTCGGTGACCGGGTTCACGGTCATTTCCGGACGCACCTTCTGAAGGCCCTGGACGATCACCTGCTCCCCCTCGGCCAATCCATCCTCCAGGACCCAGGCACCGTCCACCTGATCGCCAACGGCGATGCGTCTGATTTCGACCTTGTCGGCTTGATTGACCACCAACGCGAAATAGCCCTGCTGATCCTCTTGCACCGCGATCTGCGGCACCACCAGCGCCGTCTCGGTCTCCTTTTGACGGACGACGACGCTCACGAATTGCCCCGGCAGCAGGATCTGTTCCGGGTTTGGAAACACCGCGCGTGCCTGAACCGTATCGGTGCTCTGATTGACTTCGGTGCCGAGAAAATCGAAATCGCCGTCATGCTGATAGCGGCTGCCATCGGAAAGCGTCAGATGGGGCGCGACCGGTGGATTCTCGATATCGATCCCCTCGCGCCTCGCGTCAATCAGTTCCTTCTCACTGATGGCGATCATCACGTAGATCGGATCGACGCTGGTGACGGTTGCGAGCGGCTCGCTACCGGTGTCAACCAGACTGCCGACGCTATAGTGGGCTTCGCCGATGCGCCCTGCTATCGGACTTTCGATCTCCGTATAGCTGAGATCGAGCTCTGCCGCGCGAAGGGCGGCCTTGGCCTGAAGCACATTGGCGTTCGCCGTCGCCTCATCGGCTGAAGCCGTATCGAGTTCCGCCGCCGACAACACACCTCTGCCAACCAGATCCTCCTTGCGCTTTAATTCCGCCTTGGCTTCCTTCAGCGTCGCCTCGGCACCGGCGAGGTCGGCGTTTCGCTGATCGACCACGACCTGATAGGGCGCCTTCTCCAGGGTGAACAGAAGCTCGCCCGCCTTGACCTCGCCGCCCTCGCGAAAATGCCGCTCTTCGATAAAACCCTGGACGCGGGCACGAAGGTCGACCCGATCGACTGCTTCGACCCGGCCGACGAAACTGAAGCTTGGGGTGACGTCCATGCTTTCTATTGGCGCGACGACCACGCTGGGCGCCGGCTGGTCTTCCGCCAGCGACACAACCGGACCGCCAAACCAAAACAAGATTGCCGGGCTGATCGACAGAAAGGCTCGGAGCATGGGAACGACCTTTTTCCTTGCGGGTGTGACGCCGACGGTCCCATCGCCATCTTGATCAAGGATCGCCGTCCAGCCCATGAGGTAGAACAGTGAGCCTCCCTTATACAATCGATAGCAAACTTGCCTAGGGGGCCAGCCTTCTCCGGTCAGTTGCCGGAAGAGCCCCTCATCCGCCTGAGATTGCCGTCAAGATTATCACTTCCGAGCCCGGCGCGAGCTGGGTTTCGAGCGCCGCTCGTTTACCTTTGACGAACACATTGATGTGCCGGCGTATGGCCGGGCTCGTGTCGCAAAGCCGATCGCGCATGCCGGGCCAGCGCGCGTCGAGCTGATCGATCACCTCGCCAACTGTCGATCCAGGAAGGGCCACGACCGGCCTCGCCCCTTGAAACAGATTGGTGAGCGCCCTCGGAAGCCTGACAGTGATGGTGCCCTCGCCCAGTTTCTCGATAGTGCTCATGGCATCGCTCAGCCCGTCGTCAAGCCTCAAAGACCAGCGTTCCCACCGAAAAGATCGATGGCAAATGCTGGGCGATGCAGCGCCAGCTGTCGCCTTCGTCGGCGCTGGCAAAGAGAGCGCCGGAACTCGTACCGAAATAGACGCCGGCCGGCTCCAGATCATCGGTTGCCATCGCTTGGCGCAGCACCCCGAGAAACGCATTTTCCTGCGGCAGCCCTTCCCTCAGATCCTGCCAACTCCTCCCGCCATCGCGGGTGCGCCAGACGGCGGTTTTCGCATCGGGGACATAGCGCCCCTGAATATCGCCGTTCAAAGGGAGAAGAAACAATGTCTCCGGATCACGGGGATGGGCGGCCGCCGGAAAGCCGAAGCTCGATGGCAGGCCCGCCTCGATGCTCTCCCAGGTCTGGCCGCTATCGTCGGTCCGATACATGCCGCAGTGGTTCTGCTGATAGAGGCGACTGCTCGCGCCCGCTGCCATCACCAGACTGTGCACGCATTGACCGAACTCGGGATAGCGCATCTCTTCTGGGAGAAAGTCACACCGTGTGCCGCGGTTGCGGGGTTCCCACGTTCTGCCGCCATCGGCGCTATGGAAGACGCCGGCTGCGGAAATGCCGATCCAGAGCCTTTGATCATCCGTCGGATCAGCGACCAGGGAATGGAGAATGAGGCCAGCACCACCCGGCTGCCAATCCGGCCGCGATGGATGATCCCTGAGCCCGCCCAGATGCTGCCAGACCTCGCCGTCATCATCGCTCTTGAACAGACCAGCGGGCTCGACGCCGGCGAACAATGTGCCACCCGCCGGCATCACGCTCCAGATCGACTTGATCGGCGCTTCACCTTCCGGATAGCTCAGGCCATCGCTCGAATGCGTCCAGCTATGGCCGAGGTCGGCGGACTTCCAGACGGCAGGGC
>JBPCVQ010000328.1:0-7378 GCA_051010395.1 Geminicoccaceae bacterium
ACCAAACTCCGATCGTTCAGGGGGAAAGCGCCTGCGACGCCCTTGCCTGAGATCTTCGGGATAGATTTTAGCGTTAGCGGTCGGTCAGGTCTGAAAAAAGCCGATCTTTCTTGCCGATCCGATCAGGCTGGAGCCTGGAGGCTGGTATCCAGTTGGGTTCTGCCTTCCTTGTCGGTGCCAAGAAAGAGGGTCATGTGCGGGAAGGGGATGTCGATGCCACGCTCATCGAACACCTCCTTCACCAATTCATTATAGGCTCGGCCCACACCCCATTGCTGGCCAGGCGCCGTCCGGAGGCGGCCGCGCAGGACCACGGCGCTGTCACCGAGCGCTTCGACGCCGAGCATTTCAAGATCACCGAGCAGATGCATGCCGAATTCACTCTCCTTCAAGCGGTCGAAGGCGGCCTGCATCGCCTCTTTCGCCTCGGGCACGCTTTCCTTGTAGGCGATGCCGATATCGGCGACATGATAGGCAAAGCCTCGATTGAAATTGGACACCTGATCAACGGCGCTGAACGGGATCAGGTGGTAGGTTCCGGCGACATCCCGGAGGCCGATCGAGCGAATGCTCAAGCGCTCGACCACGCCTGTCGTACCTGCGACCGTCACAACGTCGTCGGTGTTGATCGCGTTCTCGAACTGGATGAAAACACCGGTGATAATGTCCTGCACCAGCTTTTGTGCGCCGAAGCCGATGGCGAGGCCGACAACACCGGCACCCGCGAGCAACGGGCCGATCTCGATTCCGAGTTCGGACAGCACCAGCATGATCGCGATCGCGGCGAGTGCTATGGTGATGGCGTTGGCGAACAGCGAGAGCAGCGTCCGTTCGCGCGCGCCCGCAACATGGCCAGGGTGGTTCGAAAGCCGATATTCGATCCAGGACATCAAGCCAAGCCAGATCAGATAAGCCAGGGCTACGACCAGCACCACGGAGACGGTCACGCCGACCAGAGTTTCGCCGCTCTCCGAATGAAGCCAGCCGCCGACGTCGAAGATGCCAAAGGCATCGATCACCGTGAGCGCCACGGCGACCGACACGATCAGCCGAAGCGCGTTCAGGAGGTTGGGCACGAGGCGGTCGAGCCTTCTGCTGAGCTGCATCTGGTTCGATCGAAGAGGCGAGGGCAGGGGCATGCCCTTCCTGATCAAGCGGCCGATCAAGGCCATCAGGCCGGCGCCGACCATGATTGCGAGCACTGATCGGACCGTCGCACCGAGCACAAATGGCAGGCCTTCCGCCGGCCGGGAAACGGCGATGACGAACACGCCGATTGCATAAAGGGAGGTGAGCCAGGGCCAGGTCCGGTCCAGAATGGATAGCATGTGGCTGGGGAGATCGTCCCGCCGATCACCGGCAGCGGACCGATCGTCGGTAGCGAACCCGGCGCCGGTGGCGCTCTTGTCGGCCAGGAGCGCTTTCAGCCGCCAGATGCCGAGCAATGTGAGAATCAGGGCCACAGTCATGGCAAGCACGGCGGTCGCACGTCCGGAGGCGGAGGAAATCCCGATGGTCACCAGCGGTGCCGCCACCAATACGCCATAGCCGATGATCGAGATGACGGCCGATGATCGACGATAGGCAAAGCCGGCGGTGCGATCGTTGATCGGCAAAAAGCGGAGGGCTTTGGATCTTGGCGAGATCGCACCTCGAAGGGCGGTCTTGACCAGCTCGACCGCAAGAAAGCCATTTAGGAAGAGCGATTGCTCGACACCGATGCGGCCGGACTCGCCGAAAACAGTGAGCGCAAGCCCGTAACCGCTTATGAAGGCCAAAAAGGCTGCAAGAGCATCGATCAGTAACGCGACGGCGAGCCAGAGCGCCGAGCCGGATGTGCCGCTTCTCTCCGCTTCCGCCTCAGCCCGTGCCAACAAGGGACGGCGTAGAAGGCGGAGGGCTATCAAGACGGTGAAGGTGAGCGTGATGATGCCGATCAGCTCGGCATGTTTTCCAATCAACCGGCCGGGATCGATGCCATCGCTTATCACCTCTCCAAACCCTCGGACGTCCTGCCAGATCTGGCCCGTCAGTGACGAGGCTTCTTCGGCGGCGCTTCGGGTAAGATGGGCTGCTTTGCGCGCAAGCGAGATCGGCGCCGGCGCCGCTTCCGAGGCTTTGGGCTCGCGCCCGGTCAGCGCGTTCAGTTTCTCGATCAGCTCGGCCCTGGCCTTATCATCCTCGAGAACGTCGAGGAGGGCCTGCAGCTTGGCGTCGACCTCGCTTGCCGGCGATGGCGGGCTACTTTCGCCGGTTTGAGCCAGGAGTGCTGTCGGCGTCAGCAGCAGCCAGGCGCAAAGACAGAGAGCGCCGGCAAGGACCGAATGCCGCCAGCCATAACCGGCCTTCGAGCGGACCATCTCATCCATTCCCCAAACTGGAGCCGCCGGTATTGTCCATCCGGCACCGCTCATTTGCCGGTGGAATAGCGCAGAGGCCAACCTTTTGGCAATGATTTGGCTCAAGGCCGGGAAGCGGGCAAGGCGGATTGTCTGGTGGAACACCCGAGTTGGTTGGCGGGCCTAGCAGGCCCTCAGACCGTCGGCTGGCGAAGGTTCGAGACCGTGGAGCGGATCAGTTCGATGATCAGGCCGGCGGCGAGCCCGACGGCGACATTGACCCCGATCGACACCAGCGCCGTCAGTGCGATGACGGCGCGGCAGGTCCAGCTGGCATGGGGGACATTGCCGGTCATCAGGAGCTGGAAGCCGGCATAACCAAGGAGGACCGCCACCATCGGCAACGGCACCAGCAGAAGCAGGTCGACGGCCAGCGGCCCCGCCAGCACGCCGAGCGTCAGACAGGTAGCACCGAATGTGATGGGTGCAAGACCACTTCTGGCGCCCTGGTGGTACTGAGCGGCAAGTCCGCCGGCGCCATGGCACATGGGCATGGCGCCGATCGGCGCCAGGAGCAGGTTAAGCGCACCTGAGGACATCGCGAGGCGTTTTGCGCTCGCGTCGGGCCTTCTTTCTGGAAAGTAGTCGGCTGCGAGCACCGAGGTCAAAAGGACGGCGTTGGTCAGGGTCAGCGCCAGCTGAGGCCAGAATGTACTGATCGCGGCCTCGCCGAAGGCGCCCCATGCCGGGATGCCGATAGCCGGCAGGTGCAGAGCGGGCGCGAATGCCGGCAGATCGGCCCCGTCCGCTAAAAGGGACCAGGCGATACCGGCGATGACCAGGAGAATACAAGCCATCGAGCGAAGCGGGGTCGCCAGCAGCAGGAGGAACAGGCCAAGCGCCATAAGCCCCTGGTCAAAAGCGCTTTGGGCTAGATCAACGCTCACCACAAGCAAATGCAGGCCGAGAGCGAGTTGCAGGCCGGCGAGCACGGTACGCGGCACCAGTTTCCGTATGTGGCCGATCAGGCCTGAGCTGCCCAGAAGGAGGAGGGCGAGGCCGAGCAGCATGCCGCTCGCCATCAGCGCATCGGCGCTCAAACCGCCCGCTATCGCAAGCGCTGCAACCAGCTTCATCGGCTGCACGGGAATGGGCAGGCGATAGATCATCCCGGTTGCAATTGCGAACAGTCCAAAACCGATCAGAAGCCCGGTCGGATCGAACCGGCCGAGAACCAGGAGCGCGATCACCAGCGGCAGGAACGTCCCGAGATCGGCAAACGCGCCGGATAGGTCCCCCATCCATCCAGGTTGCGGCCCGTCGTCGCCAAGGACCGCTCGTGACTTGCTAAGGCGATCAAACATCCGCATGATTTATGGCGAGCATGCTCCAATGGGTCCCGAAACGAACTGAACAGGTAGATTGTGCAGGATTTCAGCGAAGCTGTCAGCTTGGCGATGATGCTGGTGGTGTCCCTGGATGCCGACCTTCTGGAAATCATCGGCCTTTCGCTGAGAGTGAGTCTCTCGGCGCTGGTGATTGCCTGCCTGATCGGCTTGCCGCTCGGCGCCCTGGTCGCGGTCAGCCGCTTTCCCGGTCGGTCCGCTCTTCTCTTGCTGATGAATGCGCTGATGGGTCTGCCGCCCGTGGTGGTCGGATTGATTGTCTATCTGCATCTCTCCAATGTCGGTCCGCTTGGCTGGCTGCAGCTCCTCTACACACCGACCGCGATGATCATTGCCCAGACACTCCTGATCACGCCGATCGTCGCCGCCCTTTCCCGCCAGGTCCTCGAAGACCTGCATGAGGAATATGCCGAGCAGTTTCGTTCGCTCGCCGTGCCGCGGGCGACCGCGATGCAGGCCCTGATCTGGGATGCACGCTACAGTCTCTTGACCGTAGCGCTTGCCGGCTTCGGTCGTGCGATTGCCGAGGTGGGCGCGGTTATCATCGTCGGCGGCAATATCGACCATCTGACCAGGGTCATGACGACGGCGATCGCGCTCGAAACGTCGAAGGGCGACCTGCCGCTGGCGCTTGCCCTCGGCATCATTCTCCTTATCATCGCACTCGTCGTGAATGGTCTGGTGATGGCCGTGCGCATGACGGCGGCGCGTCACGCCTATGCATAGCCGAAGCCTGGCCGCAGCGCCGGCCTCGACGACGGACGTTCCCATGTCCGAAGCCAAGCCGCCCCTCCTGCCGCTTGAAACCCAAGGTCTCACCTTTGAGCGAGACGGTCGTCTCCTGATCGATGGCATCGACCTCACACTCAAATCCGGTGGCCTTACCGTCGTCATGGGGCCGAATGGCGCCGGGAAAAGCCTCCTGCTCCGCCTGCTGCACGGCCTGATCACACCGAGTGCCGGCGAGGTGCTTTGGGCGGGAGCGCCGATGACGCCGTCGCTTCGCAAGCGTCAGGGGATGGTCTTCCAGCGGCCGGTGCTCCTTCGTCGGTCGGTCGCCGCCAATATCGATTTCGCCCTCGGCCTGCGCGCAATGGCTTCGATCGAACGGCGCGACGCCCTCCTTGATCAAGTCGGCCTGCTCGATCGGGCAGACCAGCCGGCGAGGCTGCTTTCCGGCGGTGAACAGCAGCGGCTCGCCCTGGTTCGCGCTCTCGCTCTCGGGCCAGACATCCTGTTCCTGGATGAGCCTACCGCCAGCCTTGATCCAGCCTCCGCGTTGACCATCGAGCAGGTGGTGCGCCACGCTGATCGAAATGGCACCAAGATCATCTTCGTCACGCACGACCTGAACCAGGCCAAGCGTCTCGCCGACGATGTCATCTTCCTTCATCAGGGCCGCCTCCTGGAACATTCGCCAGCAGACCGGTTCTTCACTGCCCCAGGCTCCGAGCCAGCGACCGCCTATCTCGAAGGCCGGATCGTCGTTTGAGAGCTTGCCGGGCAGGGCGGCGGATCAACCGCTGATGATATCGAAGATGAGGACGCCGCTGCTGACCAGAGCGCCTGTCACCGGCACCCAGAGACCGACGGTCATATGGCTGCCTGGCAATGGCTTCGGATCGCGAAGCTTGATGCGCACCAGGGCCAGATTGACGATCGTGAACACGGTGAGGACGAGATAGCTCGTCAACTCGGCCAGGCGGAGGATGGGAAGGGTCAGCGCCAGGAGAACGACCAGGGCTGCGATGACGGCTGTCGCCAAGACAGGGGTGCGTGTGGTCGGGTGAACGTAGGCGAAAACTTTCGGAATCCAACCTTGCTTGGCGATCCCGTAGAGAATCCGGGACGACATGATCAGTTGGATCATGACACCGTTCAGTACGGCGAAAACTGCGATCAGGCTGATGATACCCGTGGACTGACCGGTTGCGGTTTCGAAGACCAGCGCCAAGGGTGCGTCGCTCAGGCCCAACTGGTCGAGCGGCACGATCGCGACGGCCACCAGCGCCACCAGGAAGTAGAGGGAGCTTGAAACGACCAGTGTGATAATAGTCGCCAGTGGCACCGTGCGCTTTGGGTCTTTGGCCTCTTCGGCAACGTTGACGATGTCCTCGAAGCCGACAAAGGCGAAGAAGGCGAGAACGGCGCCGGAGATGATCGCTGACCACTGGCTCCACCCAGCCGGACGGAAGACTTCGGGCAAAGCGCCGATGACCGCGTCCACATCCATCATGCCGGCCCCGATGACCAGCAGCAGACCGCCAACCTCAACCAGGGTGACCACCGCCGCCAAAGCGACCGACTCGCCGATCCCCCAAGCGGCGATCAATGCGAGCAGGCTGACGATACCGATGATCACGATGCTATCCGGTAGATCGATAAGCTCGCGCAGATAGCCGACGAAGCCGATGACGATCGCTCCGCTCGAGACGATCCCCGTGGTCATGACGAGAAAGCCGATGGCGGTCGCGAGAGCGGGCCGGTTAAAGGCAGCCTGCACGAACATCGCCTCGCCAGCGCTTCTTGGCAGGCGCGCCCCCAGTTCTGCGTAGGAAAATGCGGTAAAGCCCGCAAGGAACGCCGCCATCAGAAAGGACATGGGCGCATGCATGCCGGTCCCGATCGCAACCTTACCGACCAGGACATAGATGCCAGCACCGATCGTCACCCCGATGCCGTAGAGGCATAGCAATGGCAAGGAGAGGCGCCGGCACAGCTCGGTTGGCCGCGATGACTGGCGTTCCAATGCCTCGGCGATGTCGGCTTTCAAAATGGGAACCTCTGCTAGCCGTTCTTGGACGAACGTAAGTCTGTACTGCAGTTCATCGCAGATCTAGTCATGATGATAGTTCATTTCCACTTGTCGTGATTGATGTGGATCAAGTCAATTCGGTGCCAGCTTCGTACGTCGACAAAGACACAGCGTGATTCTGTGCGATGAAGGTCGAGGTGGGGAAGATGATGGCCATGACTTTGCCGTTGACGCTGTGCGCAACCAAACACAGCCAGTGCGACGCACCCGGCCACTAAGCTTCAGAGAAGACACCCCGCACTTTGCTCAATCACATCAGGCGACAAGATATCGGACTTTTAATCCGCGACAGTCAGGCTATTCAGCTGCTTCCCTGAGCCAATCTCGCTCGGTTTTCTCATATCTCGTAAAGTCTCTCAGACACGGCCCCAGATGGCTTCTGCGGTTTTGACCACCAGCTCCAGCTTGCGACGCTGGTCATCCTCGGTGATGGCGTTGCCTTCTTCAGTCGAGGCGAAGCCGCATTGCGGGGCGATGCCGAGCTGGTCGATGTCGGCATGTCTCGAAGCCTTTTCGAATTTGCGCTTGAGGTCGTCAAGCGTTTCGAGTTCGCCGGTCTTGGTAGTAATGAAGCCCGGCAGCACCCGTTGTTCGCCTTTCGCGAGCAGGCGAAGCGGCTCCAGGCCGCCGGCGCGTTCCGTGTCATACTCCATGAAGAAGACGTCGACGCCGGTCTGGTTGAAGACGGCGTCCGCCGCCGGATTATAGGCGCCTTCGGCTGCATGGGTCGAGCGGAAGTTGCCGCGGCACATATGCATGCCGATCACCATGTCGGCGGGACGGTCCTTGATGGCCTCATTCATCATCCACGCATAGCG
>JBPCVQ010000329.1:0-4423 GCA_051010395.1 Geminicoccaceae bacterium
GCAGCACACTGCATCCAATGAATTCGTCTGGAACTTCAATTGCCTTCCATCCATTAATTCTGCGACGCCCTTGGCCCCAAACAATTTTAGCCAGTCGGACATGGCGGTGGCGGGCATTGGTTTGGCAATGAGGAAGCCCTGAATTTCGTCGCATCCCAGATCGCGCAAGCAATCAAGCTGGCTCGTGGTTTCCACACCCTCAGCGACAACGCGCAATCCCATCTGTTGCGACATAGCGCCGATAGCTGATACCAATGTTACATCGGAATGGCTGGTGCAAATCTGGTCAATGAAGCTGCGGTCGATCTTGAGCACATCGGCCTGGAAGCGTCTGAGATAGGTCAATGATGATTGGCCTGTTCCGAAGTCATCCAGAGCAACCTGTACCCCGAGCCGCTGAAGGCGCTTCAAAGTCTTCCCGGCAGCTTCAAAGTCCTCCAGCATGGCTGTTTCGGTGATCTCGACCTGTAGCTTTCTCGGTTCAAGATCCATTTCAGTTACGATCTGCAAGAACCGTTCGGCTGCTTCGGAGTCACGCAGTTGGATAGCCGAAAGGTTCACCGAAATCCGTGGCAGATCCAATCCGTCATCGATCCACATCTGTAACTGGCGCACTGCCGTTCGTAGTACCCATTCGCCAATTCTCGACATCTGACTAGATTGTTCGGCAATAGAAACTAACATTCCGATGGGCACGTCGCGGAGATCCTCGCTATGGCACCGCAACAACGCCTCCGCCGCTGCGATACGGCCGGTTCGCGCTTCCACGATTGGCTGGTAGTGGAGCGAAAACTGATTGTGCTCCAACGCCTGCTGAATGCCAGTCTCCAGCATCACTTGCCGACGAGAACTCTCATTCATCGATTGGGAGAAGAATTTGTGGCTGTCCGTTCCAAGACTTTCCCGGGCATTGCGCTCGGCCGTGCTGGCGTGGCGCACGAGCGTTTCAGCGTTGGTGCCATCACCGGGGTAAAGGCTTACTCCGATACTGCAGGTGACATGGATGCTCTGACTGCTCAAGCTGATCGGTTGAGATAGATTGTCAAACACGCGCTTGATAATCCATGTAACCATGCTCGTTTTCTCAAGGTCAGAAACCTCGATCGCAAACTTATCCTTGTTCATGCGGGAGATTGTTGGGACCCTATCTCCACCGCCAACCAGCGAAACCGTATCGCTTTGCCGCAAGACCGCCGACAAACGAGCGCCCACCGCAGCTATCAGCTCGTTGCCAGTCGCGTCTCCAAAGGCATCGGTACAGCGTTCGTATGAATTGATCGAAACATGCAGAACGGCAACAATCTTCCGGTTACGTTCTGCCCGAGTAATGGATTGAGAAACCCGATCCATGAAAATCACGGGCGTTGGCAATCGCGTTAGCGGATCGATACTGGATTGAGAGATCAATGACGGAAGACCGGCAGTCTGGGCGCTCGGCACGACCGCGGAGCTGGTAGCTTCGTCCTCATGAGATCTATCAAGAACCGCGGTATCTGGCTGATCACTACTCCGGCGTCCAGGTGATTGGTCCGCATGGGCTGCGTTGGTATCCTGCGGCGTCTCATCCCAGCGAACGACACGATCGCGGCCTGCCGTTTTGGCTGCATACAGTGCCTCATCCGCCCAATTCACTAGGTCCATTGCTGCGCAAGGTTCGTCCGGAAGTGCGGCTACCCCGATGCTGGTGGTGACCAGCTGACCCGCTGGGAGCCAAGTTCGAGATTTAGTCGCAACATCTTCACGAATTTGCTCCGCGATCTGCATAGATTGCTCCAAGGACGATCCAACGAGTACGACACAGAATTCTTCGCCTCCATAGCGGCCGACCAGGTCTTCGTCTCTGCAGCTGGATTTCAGGATGGATGCCATGCAGGAGATCACGTTGTCACCAGTAGCATGGCCAAATCGGTCATTGATGCTTTTGAAGTGGTCGAGGTCAACCATCAAACAGGACAGGGGCTGCTTTTCGCGACGGGAGAACTCAAGGCTCGACTCGAACGCCTGGAAAAATGCCCGACGATTAAGGCATCCTGTTAGCGGATCGTGGTGTGCCAAATAGCGTAACTCATTGTTCCGCTGGCTAATCTCCTCCTTACTCTGCTCAAGTTGCCGGACCGATTGGATGAGGTCTTCGTTCTTCTGTTCCAGGGCAGTTACGTCATCAAACGTCACAATCGCACCGCAAATAACGCCTTTCCCATCGACGATGCTCGTGGCATTGACCATGAAGTTTCGGATATCTTCGGACCCCAAACGTAAAGACATGGGAATGCTAGTCGCAGGCTGGTTATCGCGAATGGCTAACCGCCAAGGGTTATCCCCAATAGCAGCCGTTTCACTCCATTGACGCCACCGCAGATCGCTGATCTTGCGACCGAATAAGGCCTTGGAACTTTCACTCGTCGTCTGGCAGAATGACTTATTTGCTAGCAGAATGGCCTCTCGCTCGTCCAAAATAATAACACCCTCCGCCAGCGTGTCGAAAGCTGCCTGAACTCGCTCCGGTATGACCCGGCTTGGGTCAAGCTCCCGAAGCGCTCGCCGGAGCACAAAATAGTAACCCGCGAATCCCAAGACACCTATGAACCCCATCAAGCTGGCAAGCGCTACTGGAAACCCTGCAATATGTCCGGCGGAAGCCAACGGCCGAAAAGCAATCTCGACTTTGCCCCACGCAGTGTCGGTGTTGAATAATTCTACCTGAACGTGTGTATCTGTCGATCGGTTATCCTCTGGTTCAATCCAATGACGGTCGTGATCGCCTGCCGTAGCGAGGATGTTTCCATTTATCCGACGCAGAGCGATGGATAATACTGCGCTGCTACGCTTCACGATCGAAGATATAGTCTCCTGCACCGCGGTTACGTCATAGCGGCTTGCAGCAACTGAGAGCTGTATGGCTAGCGCCTCAGAGATTTTCGCTCTCGCATCCAGCTCGCCTTTCCTTTCGTCTGGCACGAGTCCAAAAGTGTAAGCGCAAGCGACGAGGCTCATCGTCAGCGCAGCAAGCCCGATGCTGATGCGAAATGTTGGGGTGAATAGTTTCATCTTTGCGAAGATTACTCTGAGCGATCCTGAGACCTAGACATTTCGTCAAAGATGCGATCAACCCTTGTCGTCTTCTTGTCCTCTTCATCTTCCCGTCGACGTTTTTGGATCAACATGAGTGGATCGAACCTTTGCCATGCAGGCATCGACGTGAGTAAGGCACTTGCTAGGGCACCACCACGCAGAACCCACGTCACAAAGCCGGCAGTCAGCGTAACACTGGTTCCGACTGATATCTGCGTCAGCGTGATGCCGAAGAAATCGCTTTCGTCGCGGATATCGGATTGTGTTCGGTCCAATGCATTCCAGAGAGCAGCCCGATTGAGCTCTGACAGGCCGAGATCGTGCTTATGGTCACCAGTCTGTTTTGCCTCGCCGGATTGATTCATCGCTATCTTGACTTCAGGTGCTGGATCTAAAGTCGGTTCCGCCGGAACAGGCTTTGGGAGCATTCCCTCTTCACTAGGTCCATCAGCAAGCTCTGGGAACGTTTCCTCTTTGCTAGATCCATCGGCAGGCTCTGTTAATCCGTAATTGTCGCTTCCGTCAGAGTCGTCACCGGGATCGGACGGGTCCGTTGTACCTCCGTCCGTTCCACCCACGTCAGGAATCTGCGTCGGCGGTGTCAGCGCTCCAGGGGGCTCACGCGGCTCTGGCGGAATCGGAAGGATTCCGCCACCATCGCTGCTGACATTGGTCACGGTGACGGCGATCGCCTGGGTGTCGGCGCCGCCATTGCCGTCGTCGACCTCGACGGTGACGTCATAGACATTGTTGGTCCCGGCGTCGGCGGGCGTCTCGAAGTCGGGTGCGCTGTTGAAGGTGAGCACGCCGGTGGCGGCGTTGATCGCAAACAGCGCGGCATCGGCGCCGCCGGTGATGCTGTAGCTCGGCGTGCCGCCATCGACGTCCGAGCTGGTGACCGTGGTGACCGCCGTCTGGTTTTCCGCGGCATTGAGGGCAGCGCTCGGCCCGCCGCCGTCCGAGGTGATGGTCGGAGCTTCGTTGACATTGGTCACGGTGACGGCGATCGCCTGGGTGTCGAAGCCGCCATTGCCGTCTGCCACCTGGACGGTCACGTCATAGACGTTGTTCGCACCGGCATCACCGGGGATCTCGAAGTCAGGGGCCGTGTTGAACGTCAGCACGCCGGTCGTGGCATTGATCGTGAAAAAGGCTGCATCGGCACCACCGATGATGGAATAGGCCGGTGCGCCGCCATCCACATCCGTGCTCGTCACCGTGGTCACACCTGTCTGGTTCTCGGGTGCATTGACATTGGCCGTGGCGCCACCGCCATCAGAGGTGATGATGGGCGCGTCGTTGACATCGGTCACCGTGACGGCAATCGCCTGGGTGTCGAACCCGCCATTGC
>JBPCVQ010000330.1:0-30021 GCA_051010395.1 Geminicoccaceae bacterium
GGGCATCTTTCGTATCGAACACATCACTAGACGGTTTCTTAATCCACCCATGTCATGGTCGTGACCTGGTCCATGCGACCCTGAGAATCCGGTCGCCCGTTGGAAAGCGAAGGCGAGACGGACTCCCAGGATCGCATGGACCAGGAAGGATCTTGTCAGGTTCGAATTAACGACTGGTTAATCGGGCTGATCTACCGACCTCGTCAGCGCACGGCCTCAGCGTCTTGGCACGACATCGGGAACGTCGAGGCTGGGCAAAATCTTCGGAACAACCCGTTCAAAATCCGGGGCGATCAGCATAATTCTTGCTATTTCGTCGACAAGTGCCCGCATACCCTCGAGTTTTCAGGCGCTTTCTTCGAAGACGGTGGGAACCAATGGCGTGGCCACGCCACTAGCTCTCGTCGCTCCAGACGACAGCGCCCTGGCTTCCGTAGATCTTGCAGGGAAGGCCATTGCTATATGTTTCGCACTTTTCGATCACTTTAGTCTTTGGCTGGCGAATGCAGCGGCCGGAATCGCAAAAGCTGTAAAAATAAGCCTGGCCATCGGATGAAATCGCGAAATAGCGAGGGGTCCTCTTGGTCTGATATTCGGCAAACGCTTTCTCAGCATCGTCGCTGAGCGATAGGGGACCTCGCCCGATAGCAGGATCCACGATCCCGGCGCAGCCGACAAGCGTCATACAGACGGCCGTGATCGACAAACCGGCCCTGATGTTGACGTCCATGGGGCAAATCCTCGTTGACGGGTTGGCAGACGACACCACGATGCCGCCTAAGCTACATGACGGAGAAAATCGGAACTGTGATCCGGATCACCCCGCGCTGAAAGCCGTCATGGTTGACATCGAACAAGCCCTCGCGGTCAGGCTTGGGCAAGGAAAACCTGGACCCGAGCACCGGCGCTCGGCCATATAGCGTTGCGCCGGGCGGGGTCGCCGACGAGCTGTCCTCCAACGGCGCCCTGTTGATGGAGATGGCGCCATGGTCGCACAAAAGCTGGACATCACGTCCAGCCGGAGAGAAGAGCAAGCGGAATCGATCGGCAAGCTTGGCAGCAACTGGCTCGTGCGCTTTCTTGCCGGCAGCGGCGAGCGGCGTGCACGTCTGCGTACGCTCACCCTCATCCGTTGGGTTGCGATCGTCGGACAGGCCTTCACCATCCTTCTGGTCGATCTGTCCTTCGAATTCGACCTGCCCTTGTCGCCACTTCTTCTCGCGGTGGCGCTTTCCGCCCTGATCAACCTCTATCTCGAGCTTGGTTTCAGTGCCAGCACCCGTCTGACCGAGCGCGCAGCCGCCCTGCTCCTCGGCTACGACCTGCTGCAGCTCACCTTCCTGCTGGCGCTCACCGGCGGCCTCCAGAACCCGTTCTCGGTACTGCTGATCATCCCGATCACACTCTCCGCCACCATCCTGTCGCTCAGCACCACCGTACTGCTCTGTACCATGGTGACCGCCTGCGCCTCACTGCTCGGCCTGCTCCCGACCAGCCTTCCCTGGAAGGATGGAGGCCTGGTATTGCCGCCGCTATATATAACTGCGGTCTGGATCGCCCTGGTGCTTAGCAGCGGCCTGATCGCCGCCTATGCTTGGCGGGTCGCCGATGAGGCGCGCCGCCTCTCCGCCGCCCTGTCCGCGACCCAGATGGCGCTCGCGCGCGAACAGCAGATGTCGGCGCTCGGCGGCCTTGCGGCGGCTGCAGCCCACGAGCTCGGCAGCCCTCTCGCGACCATCGCGGTCATCGCCAAGGAACTCGTCAACGCCACGCCCGCCGATAGCCCCATGGCCGAGGACATCGCAGAGCTTGTGGGCCAGAGTGCGCGCTGCCGGAGCATTCTCGCTTCGCTCAGCCAGGATCGAAGCGCCGACGACCATGCAGCCTTCACGGCTGTGCCGCTCGGCAGCTTGCTTGGCACACTGGCCGAAGCCTACCGCCGCCTCGGCATCACCGTGACCGTCGAGGTCGAGGATCACGCAGGCGGCGCCAGGCCGGAACCCTCCTGGGTCCCCACGCCTGAGCTTCGCCACGCACTCGGCAACCTCGTCGACAATGCCATCCAGTTCGCCGAGCGCGCGGTGCTGATCCGGGTCGGCCTTCATCGGGAGCGCCTCGACATCATCATCGAAGACGATGGCCCCGGCTTCTCGCCGGAGGTGCTGGATCTGGTCGGCGAACCCTACATCTCGACGCGCCAGGCCATCGGCGGTCTGGGCCTTGGCGTGTTCATCGCACAGACCTTACTTGCGCGAACCGGCGCAACGCTGCAATTTGGCAACCAGTCCTCGGGCGCGCAGGTGATTATCAGCTGGGCGAGCTTGGCTATGGAACAAATGCGTCGGAGACCCGATCATGAATGACGCGGGAAGCGGTCAAAATGCGCTTGGATCTGCACTTGGCATGGATGCCGTCGACCAGCCGGGCGCTGGCCGAAAATTGTTGGTGGTCGACGATGATGCACCGCTGCGCCGTTCCCTGACGCGGGCACTGGAGCGTCGTGGTTTCGTCGTCCTGCCGGCCGAAGGCCTCGCCGAAGGACGGATGCTTGCGCGGGAGCATCGGCCGGAATTCGCGGTGCTCGACATGCGGCTTGCCGAAGGCAGCGGGCTTGATCTTCTGAAAACACTCCGCGAAGCACGCCCCGAGATCCGTATCGTCATCGTCACCGGCTACGGCAATATCGCGACCGCGGTCGCCGCCATCAAAGCCGGCGCTGCCGACTACCTCGCGAAACCGGTCGACGCCGACGACGTGGTCGCCGCCCTGCTGCGTACTGGCCAGGGGCTGCCTCCCCCGCGCGACAACCCGATGTCCGCGGATCGCGTACGCTGGGAGCATATCCAGCGGGTGTTCGAGCAGTGCAACCGTAATGTCTCTGAAACCGCGCGCCGCCTCAACATGCACCGCCGCACCCTCCAGCGCATCCTCAACAAACGCGCACCCCGCGAATAGCCCCGAGCCGGGGCGGGCTGGACTTGCCCGAGCTGGATTGGGGCGGCGCGGCCTTCTTTTTGTGATGATGGTTCGGTCGGCGGCGAAGGGTGGGCGTGGCTTCATGGGGTAGTGTCGGATCGACAAGCCATGGAGGCCCTGATGACCATCACATGCTTCATCCGCTACGAAATTGACCCGCATCAACGGGACGCATTCGAAACCTATGCCGAGCGCTGGACCTCGATCATCCCACGTTGCGGAGGCGATCTCGTCGGCTATTTTCTACCGCACGAAGGCACGAACAATATCGCCTATGGCCTGATATCCTTTGATAGCCTGGCGGATTACGAGACCTATCGGACAAAGTTGAAAGCCGATGAAGAAGGGCGGACTAATTTCACTTTCGCCGCCGAGCAGCGCTTCATCTTGAAGGAGGAGCGAAGCTTTCTCGAAGCTGTGCCAGGAGAGGAGAGCCGAACATGATCGCCGTCATTTTCGAGGTTGAACCCCATCCGGATAAGCGAAAAGCCTATCTCGACCTCGCAGCCGAGCTCAAACCGCTGCTGGAGGAGGTCGATGGGTTCATTTCGGTCGAACGCTTCGAAAGTCTGACCCAACCCGGCAAGATCCTGTCTTTGTCGTTTTGGCGCGACGAGGAGGCAATCGTCAGCTGGCGACAACTCGAACGACATCGTGGGGCACAAGCCAGCGGACGAAAAACCCACTTTCGAGACTACCGCCTGCGCATCGCCGGCGTGATCCGCGACTACGGCATGAACGACCGCGCCCAGGCACCAGCCGACAGCGTCTCCCTCCACGGCTAGCAGTGAGTGGCATGGCCAGGCCATTGGACTTCCACCGCCTTCGAAGAAAGTGCCAGGTCGCCCGGAGGTCTTTGGGCTCACTTAGATGGAGTCTCGGGAGTAGTTTGCGCTGAATGCAGCGGCGTCGTCAGCGTCCGCTCGACGACATCGATCCGAAAAAACGAGGTACGCGATGACAACGAACTCGGCGCGCAGGATGAGTTCGTTACTCAGTGCTCAAATTCAATGACGCTATCGGCCTGCCCAAACGCGTCGCCATCAATGTCTTGCCATTCAGACAGAGAAAACATTGAAACAAATTTCAGATCCACATGACTAGATCGGATTGTAAGAGTTGCTCCAGAATCGGAGAGACAACAGCCGCGGGGGAGTAGGGTCAGATAGTATCTCTTCGGCTGATCGGACCGGCGTTCAGAGTTTCTCTGACCACCTGGAGAGCCTGGCGGAGACGTTCCCTGGTCTTGGCGGCGCTCAGGCTGATGCGGATGGCGTGGGGTTCGGGCTCCGGGCCGACGGCGAAGATGAAAGCCGGGTCAACGGCGACACCGCGCAGGCGCATGGCATCGACGAAGGTCGAGCTTCGCCAGGGGGCGGGTAACGGCAGCCAGAGGTGATAGGAGAGTGGCTCTGCATCGTAAGCGATACCATCGAGACATTCGGTGGCGAGGCGTTGACGCGCCGCCGCCTCGATGCGTTGACGTTCCACCAGGTGGTCGGCGGTGCCGTCATCGAGCCATTGGGTGAAGAGGGCGGCCATCAGGGCGGGACAGGTCAAAAAGAGGTCGCTCTGCGCATCGGCCAGCCGGTCGAACAGCCTCTCGGGCGCAACCAGGATGCCGAAGCGGAGATTGGGGGCGACGATCTTCGATGCGGTGGTGATGTAGACCGTGCGCTCCGGTGCGAGTGCTGCAAGCGGCGGGGGGCGGTCTTCGGGCAACTGGCCGTAAACGTCGTCCTCCATCAGGATCAGGTTATGCCGTTCGGCGATGGACACGATCGCGCGGCGTCTCTCCCCGGACATGGTCGATGTGGTCGGGTTGTGGGTGGTCGGATTGAGCATCAGGATCTTGGCGCCGCTCGACCGGCAAGCCCCCTCCAGGGCGTCGGGCCGGATACCCTCGGAGTCGAGCGCCACGCCCAGCAATGTCAGGCCGAGACGCATCGCCACCCGTTTGAAGCCGCTATAGGCCAGTTGCTCGCAAAGCACCGTATCGCCGGCACGAGCGAGGACGGCAAGGGTAACCGCGATCGCCTGATGCGCACCGCCGGTGATCAAACTCCGCTCCGGTAGAAACGTGACACCGACGCGGCTTGCCCAACGAGCGGCAGCGTCGCGATGCTGATCGAGCCCGACCCTGGGTGTGTAAGCCAATAGCTCACCGATCGGCTGTCCACTGGATGCGAGCAGATTCAGGCTGCTGGCAACCAGTTTCTGGATGCCATGGTCCGGCTGGCTGTTAACGGTCAGCTTGATCAGATCGTCGGCGCCATCCTCCACCGGATTACGAAAGCCCAGAGCCTCCGCGCCCGATTTGACGAAGGTGCCGCGCCCGACCTCCCCCTTGACCAGGCCTCGCTGTTCGGCCAGCGCATAAGCGCGAGACACGGTGCCGACGGTGACGCCAAGCCGAAAAGCCAAATCCCGCTGCGGCGGCAGTTTCCGGCCGGGCGCCAGCTCGCCTTCACCGATCGCGGTATCGATCGCCTCGGCCAGCGCCTTATAGCGTGGACCTGGCAGCAAAGAGAGGTCTGGGCACCAGATTGTCATGGTATCAATATATCAATTGACTCGTTCAAAGAGTCAATGCTCAAACAAATGCATCGATTCATTCATGAGGCGTGCCATGAAAAATCAAAATTGTATCGATACAATCACCTCAACGACAGTAGCTCCGTCGTTCGGGCTGCCGCCCTGGACCCGGCGCGTCTTGCATGTCTTCACCCGCTGGTGCGAGCGCAGTCGACAGCGGCGTCAGCTTGCCGCGCTCAACGACGCCGCCTTGAAGGATATCGGGCTCACCCGTTCCGATGTCCGGATCGAAACCAAAAAACCATTCTGGTCCCCCTGACAACGCCGAACAAGCCGGAGCAACAACATGCGACGTCGATTTATCACTGCAGATGTGTTCACCGATCAGCCCTTCGGCGGCAATCCGCTCGCCGTGCTGCCTGATGCGCAAGGGCTGTCGACCGACCAGATGCAACACCTCGCGCGGGAATTCAATCTCTCGGAGACTGTGTTCGTCCTGCCGCCCGACGACCCCGCCCATGCGCGACGGGTCCGGATCTTCGTGCCGACCAGGGAGATTCCCTTTGCAGGGCATCCCACGATCGGAACGGCGCTGATCCTGGCCGCGATCGGCGAATTGGAGCTCAGCCACCCCAGGACCGACATCGTGCTGGAGATGGAGGCCGGGCTCGTGCCGGTGAGTATCGAGAGCGCCGATAAACGCCCAGGCTCCGCGACACTGACCGCCCCGCAGAAGCCGGCGCTCCGCAAAGCCCCTGATCGTGACGTTATCGCGGCCATGCTGTCGCTCGAGCCCGATCAGATCATCCGGGCCGAAGTGGCCTCCTGCGGCAACCCCTTCATTCTCGTTCAGGTAAAGGACCGACCAGCCCTCGAACGGTCGACGCCCGACTTGAACGTTCTCGGCCGGATCGGTGATGACGTCGGCACCAATGAGCCATTCGTCTTTACCGATGATGCGCCCGACGGCTTCGACTTCCAGGCCCGAATGTACGCCCCGCACAGCGGCATCCCGGAAGATCCAGCAACCGGCAGCGCCGCCGCCGCATTCGCCGGTTGGCTCGGCCACCACGATCCGATGCAGAACGGCACGATCAGCAAGGTCATCGCCCAGGGCATCGAAATGGGCCGCCCCAGCCGCCTCGAAATCGACGTCGACAAACAGAACGGCGACGTCACCGCCGTCCGCGTCACCGGCAGCGCCGTCCTCATCAGCGAAGGCGACATTCTGCTACCAGCAGCTGGTTAACCTGTCTGCTGCCAGCAGTTGGTTGACCTGTGATGAGACTGGCAATCGCCGTTTCTCTAAGCTCCGCAACGCCATAGCAGCGGCCATTGCTCAATCCAGCTTGGGCGCAAACCCGCCCCGCCGCCTCTGACCCAAGTCAGGCCTGCAGGCGCCGCCTGCTAGGTCTGCAAGCGCTGCTTGCTTTGGAGTTGGGTGACGACGAGTTCGGCGGCTTCTTCTGGGGTGAGCCGCTCGGTTTGCAGATGGATTTCTGCATTTTCGGGCGGCTCGTAGGGTGAGGAGATGCCGGTGAAGTTGGGGATCTTGCCGTCGCGCGCGCGTTGGTAGAGGCCTTTGGGATCGCGGCGTTCGCAGGCTTCGATCGAGGTATCAACGAACACTTCGATGAACTCGTGCTCCTCGAACAATTCCCGAGCGAGGTTGCGTTCGCTCCTGAACGGGGAGATGAAAGACGCCATGACGATCAGGCCGGCATCGACCATCAGCTTGCCGACTTCAGCGACCCGTCGGATGTTCTCGACGCGATCGGCATCGGTGAAGCCGAGATCCTTGTTCAAGCCGTGACGGACATTGTCCCCATCGAGGAGATAAGTCCGCTGGCCGAGGGCGTGCAGGCGCTTTTCAACCAGATTGGCGATCGTCGACTTGCCGGCGCCGGAAAAGCCGGTGAACCAGAGGAGGCAGGGTTTCTGCCGGTTCTGTTTGGCTCTAGCCGCTTTGTCGACGTCCACCTCCTGCCAGACCAGATTGGTGGCGCGGCGGAGACCGAAGGCGACCATGCCGGCGGCGACCGTCTGGTTGGAGATGCGGTCGATCAGAATGAAACCGCCAAGCGCCTTGTTGTCCTTGTAGGGTTCGAAGGCGATCGGCTGGTCAAGGTTGAAATTGACGAAGCCGACCTCATTCAGCCCAAGGGTGTCGGCTGCCAGATGCTCGCCGCTGTTCACATCCTCTTTATATTTGAGGCGGGTGACTGCAGCGCCGATGGTCTTGGTGCCGAGCTTCAGGAGATAAGTGCGCTCCGGCAGCAGCGGAGCCTCATCCATCCACACCAGATGGGCCGCGAACTGGTCGGTCACAGGAACCGAGGCATCGGCCTCCGCGATCACGTCGCCTCTGGAGATATCGATCTCCCGATCGAGACACAGCGTGACCGCGTCACCGCTCCAGGCCGCCGTCTGGTCGCCGTCCATGGTGACGATGCGAGTGATCGTCGCCTGCTGACTGCCGGGCTGGGCGATGATGTGCTCGCCCGGGCGAATGCTGCCGCTGACGACGGTGCCGGCATAGCCGCGGAAATTCTGATCCGGGCGGCTGACCCATTGCACCGGAAAACGAAAGGCTCCGCGAGCCCCGCCGGCATCGGCGCACTCGACAGCGACGTCGACCGCTTCCAGATGAGCCATCAGGGATGGGCCGTCGTACCAGGACATGGCTTCGCTCTTGTCGAGCACGTTGTCGCCTTTAAGGGCGGACAGCGGGATGCAGGTGATGTCTGAAAAGCTCAGGTCCTGGCTTTCGACGAAGGTCCGATAGTCGTTGACGATCTCGTTGAACCGATCCTCGCTGTAATCGGCAACGTCCATCTTATTGACGGCCAGGACGACGTGGCGGATGCCCAGTAGATCAGCGATCCGGCTATGCCGCCTAGTCTGCTGCAGCACACCTTTTCTGGCATCGATCAGAATGATCGCAAGGTCGGCGGTCGAAGCACCGGTCGCCATGTTTCTCGTATACTGCTCGTGGCCGGGCGTATCAGCGACGATGAATTTCCGTTTCGCCGTCGAGAAATAGCGATAGGCGACGTCGATGGTGATGCCCTGCTCGCGCTCGGCCTGGAGGCCGTCGACGAGGAGCGCCATGTCGAGTTCGCCGTCCTGGGTGCCGTGCAGCTTGCTCTCGGTCTCCAGCGAGGCGACCTGATCTTCAAGCAGCAGCTTGGCGTCATAGAGAAGACGCCCGATCAGCGTGCTCTTGCCGTCGTCGACACTGCCGCAGGTGATAAAGCGAAGGAGCGATTTCTCGGAGACGTCGAGACCCTTAACGTCGGCCAGACCGGCATGGTCCATCAGAAATACCCCTCCTGCTTCTTCTTCTCCATCGAGCCCGGCTGATCCTTGTCGATCACCCGGCCCTGACGCTCGGAACTACGGCTGAGCGCCATCTCCGCAAGCAGTTTCGGCAGATCGTCCGCCTCGCTTTCGATGGCGCCGGTGAGCGGATAGCAGCCAAGGGTGCGGAAGCGGACCCGCTTCATCTCCGGTTTTTCATCTGGGTTGAGCGGCAACCGCTCATCGTCGGCCATGATCCACATGCCGTCCCGCCAGACCACCGGGCGTTCCTTGGCGAAATAGAGCGGCACGACCGGGATGTTCTGGAGTTCGATATAGGTCCAGATGTCGAGCTCGGTCCAATTCGAGAGCGGAAAGACGCGCACACTCTCGCCCTTGCTGACCCGGCCGTTATAGAGGTTCCAGAGTTCAGGGCGCTGGTTCTTCGGATCCCAGGCATGGGCGCGGTTGCGAAAGGAGAAGATGCGTTCCTTGGCACGGGATTTTTCCTCGTCCCGGCGCGCACCGCCGAAGGCCGCATCGAACTGATGCAGGTCCAGCGCCTGCTTCAGGGATTGGGTCTTCATGACATCGGTATGAACGGCCGACCCGTGGCTGAAGGGGCCCACACCTTGATCAACGCCGTCCTGATTGATGTGCACCATCAAATCGAGGCCGAGTTCCTTGCAGCGCCGATCACGGAAGTCGATCATCTCCCGGAACTTCCAGGTCGTGTCGACGTGCAGAAGCGGGAAAGGCAGCTTGGCCGGATAAAAGGCCTTGACTGCGAGATGCAGCAGGACCGAGCTGTCCTTGCCGATCGAATAAAGCATCACCGGCTTTTGAAAGCTGGCTGCCACCTCTCGAAAAATCTCGATGCTTTCCGCTTCCAGGCGCTTCAAATGGGCAGGCAACGGCGCCTGCAGCGCCTGCTTGACCTCGGCGGCGGCCGTCTCGGCGCGTTCATTGGTCATTGTCATTCCATATCCTTCGAGACCCTGGAGGGCTCGTCGCGACGTTTAATTTATTGAGGCTTATCGGCATATGCTGCAATGCAGTGACCGGGTCAAGATCGGCCGATGCGCTTTGGCGACACTATAACGCCCAACAGGCTAAAAGCGCAGAAATTCCGCATTCAGACCGGATGGGGAATTTCTGCGCCCTTTCACACGATGACAAATTTCCGCCTACGTCGCATGGACGCGGTTCGGAGGGCTGACGGTCGTCAGGTCACTTGACGTTGAACACGGCCTTTTGGCTATCGCTTGAAGTGCCGGGCACATGCAACGTGAATGTGCCGGGGCGGATCGTGACGAATGAGATTTCCATCACACCCTCATCGTCGAACTCCAAACTGTCGACGCCGAGCGGGCGGATTTCCAGGTCATTGACCACGATTTCGTCGATCCAGACATTGCGGAAGAAATCAGGACCGACCAGTGCGATTTCCGCCGAGCCGTCCGCCTCGATCTCGATTTCATAGTATTTGCCAGATTCCAGCTCATAAGGCCCAGAGGTCAGCGGCTGACCCGAAGAGAGCTTGATCGGGTCGAGATCTTCGGCGCCACCGGTCAAGAGCCCAGCCTGGGCATGCACCTGACCAGCGGCCAGCGGGGTCAGGGCGGCGGCGACAATGATCGCTTTCAACAGATGGCGCGTGGTCATGAGGCATCCTCCTTCGTTGGTCATTGCTTTGTTGATGATGTGGTCACACCACTAAGAGAGGTCGCACTGGCTTTCGGGTTGATCGAAGCCGAGCGTGTCCAGCGGTGTCCGCTGGTGCAGGAATTCGTCCTGCGGCGAGACTGAGACCAGCATGCGCGGGCCGACTAGCAGGACGGGTTGGCGCATCTGCTGGTTCCAGGTTCGGAAGGTCAGTCCCTCGCCCTTGAACGCGGCGATCTCGAACTGGTCGCTGACCAGATAGTCGTGAAGCACCTGAGGATCAGCACTGTTCGTCCGGGTGACAGCCTCGCCGAGCGAGCGCACGGCGAGCCAAGCGGCATAGTCCTTCTCGGTCATCCAGCGACCGGCATTGTCCTCGAAACGGCCCTGCATCTGGGTGCCGCCCCACGCTTCATGGGCACGGTGCCAGGCCGTCGGTCGGAGGCCGTGGGTTCCAGTGATCGGACGGGGATCCCATGTCCGAAAAGAAAGATATTCACCGAACACGTCGCTCTCATCGGCGGCCACGATGACGTCGTGGTCTTCAGCGTCCTGGGTGAACACCGGAAGCTGGGTCTGAACCTGGACATGACCGGTATCGGTCCGCCTTGCGGTCGCCTCATATTCGTAAGCACGCGTCTCGACGATCTCGGCCCCGAATTTCGCAGCCGCCCGCTCAAGCGCCGCCTTCATCAGGAGATCCTCCTCCTGGGTGCCGTGGATCAGGAACCATTCCCGCCAGCGCTTCCAGGCAAGAAATTGCGCGAGCGCATCCGCCTTCATCGCCCGGCTTGGAATGATGTGGAAAATGTTGGCGCGGCATTCCTCGGTGCGGAGACGGTCATCCAGAGCGCCGACATTGAAGAGGATGGCATCCTTGGCTTCGGGTAGATCGGCGATCGCCAGAAGCTCTTCGGCAGGGGCGTCGACCACCAGCAGTCGGTTGGCGCCGTCGAGCACCGCCTTCGCTTCCGCAACGAAGTCGCCACCCTGTATCTGGACGCCCGTCAGCTTATAGTCATGTCCTAAAAAGCTGCCGGTGGTCTGATTGTCGTCCTGGCCAAGCTGTGCTCCGGCCAGTCCTTCATCCGGGATCTCGACCGGGTCGAGCAGCGACAGCGGCGCCAGACGCTCGACTTCCTTGGAGAGATAGATCATGTCGACCGAGAGTTTGTCCGCAGCGAGACTCCCGCCGGACATGGCCCCGCTCAACAACGCAAAGCCGGCAACCGACGCGATCACCCATGACAGGCAAAAGCTGTCCGAACAGCGCAAATCTAACCTCCCGAGATGGTTCATTTAAGCAGGACGCCCAATCTGAGCGGGCGTCAGCTGCGGCCGATAGTTAGACCGGTTTCGTTGATCTTTGCAAGGTGACGACCCGACTTCGTCATGGAGCCATCGCCGGGTCGGCGACCATGTCGATTAGTTCCGCAGTGAGCGCCCTGGTTCCCTGATCGCCGCCGAATTCCTTCGGTCGAAGCCGGTTATGGGCAAATCCGTATTCCACGGCGGATGAGATCAGAGCCGCGGCCTCGGCAGGCGCCGAGAGACCGGAGCGATCGGCGAGATAGTCGAGCATCAGGGCACCGCTAAGTATGGCTGCGAGCGGATTCGCCTTGTCCTCACCCATGATGTCAGGCGCGCTGCCATGAGCCGGCTGAAAAAGCCCATGCGCATCGCCGATCTCGGCGCAAGCGGCCATGCCCATGCCGCCAACCAGCCCACCGGCGAGGTCCGAGATAATGTCGCCGAACATGTTCTCCATGACCAGCACGTCGAACGTCCAGGGTTTTCGAACAAGGTCGAGCGCCATGGCGTCGATGTAGCTGTAGCCGGTCTCGATATCGGCGAACCGGCCGGCGCGCTCGTCGAATATCTTCCTAAAGAACGCCATGGAGCGAAAGACGTTGGCCTTGTCGACGCATGTGACCAGGCCCTTGCCTCCCTTGTCCTTGCGTCTCGCTGCGAGCTTGAACGCGAAATCATGGAGCTTTTCGGTGGTCGGCCGCGTAATGCGGAGGATGTCCTGCACCTCGTCGTCATTGGCGACGGTGTCACGATCATGGGTTGCTGCCGAGTAGAACAAGCCTTCGGTCGATTCGCGAAGCACGATGAGATCGATCCCCGCTGCCCGCTCATCCGCCAGACGCTGCGGCGCGTTCGGAAAAGCTTTGACCGGGCGCACACCCGCGTAGAGCTGGAACATCTCTCGCATACGCAGATGAGGTGCTATCTCTGTACCGTCCTTGTGGCGCACCGAAGGGAGACCGATGGCGCCGAGAAAGATCGCATCCGCCTTGTCCGCCGCCTCTTCGGCGCCAGGTGCGAGATCGCGGCCATGCTCCTTGAAATAGGCAGCGCCCGCGGGGAGGTCGTCGACGTCAAGCTCGAACCCACCCAACCGCCGGCGGGCGGCCTCGATGACGGCGAAAGCGGCATCCGCAACATCGACGCCGATGCCGTCACCCTTGAACAGCGCGATGTTGAAGCGCGTGTTCGTCATGGCTCAACTTTGTCCCGAATAGTCACGTTCGGCGTCAACGGTCCAAGTCAACGCTCAGGGCCGTGCCCTGGCGATGGGCTGGGCGAACTGAGGTGTTTGGTCCCAGGGGAGTAGGATCCAGGTGTCCTGGCTGACCTCGGTGATGAAGCTGTCCACGACTTCGCGGCCCTTGGGCTTGGCGTAGACGGTGGCGAAATGAGCCTTCGGCAGCATTTCCCGCACGATGCGGCCGGTGCGGCCGGTGTCCACGAGGTCGTCGACGATCAGCCAGCCTTCACCGCTGCCCTCCATGCGCTTCAGGATTTCCGGTTCGCGCCGGTTTTCGTCGTCGTAGCTCGCGATGCAGATGGTATCGACCAGCCGAAGCTCCAGTTCGCGTGCGACGATCTGTGCGGGGATAAGGCCACCGCGTGCGATCGCGACGATGCCCTTCCAGGGGCCTTGCTCCGCGAGGCGCCAGGACAGGGCGCGGGAATCGCGGTGCATTTCTTCCCAGGAGACAGGGAAATAGCGTTTGGCATCTTCGCTCACGGGCTTTCTCTGCGCTGGCTGATCGGTGTCCGGAAGGTCACGCCCACCGGGATCTTTGTCAAGATCAGTGGGGCCTTCGCTAAGGCTGGCGGGTCGCAAACCAACATGCCTCTTTGCTGTACATGCAACAGTTTTTTGCCTACCTTCGGCAAAGGTCGGGCGGTCGGTCCTACCTTTGCAGCATCCGCTTTTCGGCGGTTTGGGACAGTCATGATCCGGAGACAGGCGAACACATCCTCTGAACGATTGAGCGAGGATCAAGTCTACGAGCTGTCGGAAATGTTTCGGCTGATGAGCGATCCCAGCCGCCTTCGGATCATTTTGAGCTGCCTTTCGGATAAGGTCGCGGTCGGCGACATGGCCCAGCAGCTGAAGCTCTCGCCTTCGCTGGTCAGCCACCATTTGCGTCTCCTGCGCGCGGCAAGGCTGCTGCAGGCCGAGCGCCAGGGGCGTCAGGTTTTTTATCAGGTTACCGATGAGCACGTGCTCCGCATGCTCGGCGACATGGTCGATCACGTCGCCGAAGAGCATGACCTGGAAGCCACTTGAACCATAGCGACGAGATTTGTCATGGAAGAAGAAGAGGAAGTCCGAGGCCGACGCTCCTCCGTGGGACCGCCTGATTTGAGCGGCTGGTCGGTTTCCGAACTCGAGGCCTATATCGCCCGCCTTGAGGTCGAAATGTCGCGCGCGCGTGAAGAAATCGAGAAGAAGAGCGCCATGCGCAACGCCGCCGAAGCCCTCTTCAAGAAATCCTGAGGTCCTGGCAGGACATGCGGTTTTGCAGTGATTGTGGGGCGCCGAACGCACAAGAACGCCCAGATGGCGACACCTTTGATCGGCATGTTTGCACGTCTTGCTCCAAGATCCATTACCTGAACCCGAAGGTGATCGTGGGTGCCGTCTGCGAATGGCAGGGCAAGGTTCTCCTTTGCAAACGTGCGATCGAGCCGCGCGCCGGCCACTGGACCATACCTGCTGGTTTTATGGAGATGCGCGAGAGCACCGAGCAGGGTGCGATCCGGGAAACCATGGAGGAAGCCAACGCCCACATCGAGATCACCGACCTGCTCGCGATCTACAACATCACCCGCCTCAGCCAAGTACAGATCTTCTACCGCGCCAAGATGCTCTCACCCGATTTCGCGGCAGGCGTCGAGACCCTTGAACTCGACCTCTTCGATTGGAGCGACATTCCCTGGGACGATCTCGCTTTCCCGACGGTACATTGGATTCTGGAGAAGGCGATCGCGGTGAAGGGGCAATCGGCGCCGGTGGTACCGGAAGTCAGGGGCTGATTTTCGGAAGGCCGATGGTCGGGCGATCCGCAGGGCTTGCACGCGGTATGTCATCGTCAGCCCGGAATTCTTGCGGTCATCAAATTGGCGATCAATGGTTCGACATTCTAGGCGGCCAACAATCGAGATCGGAACTTCACTTCGACAACGGCCAATCCGAGAGCAGGTCAGCAGCTATCTGTTTGGCCAACTTCGCTTCTGATGGATCACCTGAAATCTGCGCTGCAGCTACCGCCCCCTCATGCAAGAGATTGATGGATTTTGCTACGGAATCTGGATGCTCGAGTGAGGCCAAACGTGCCAGCTCTTCGAAGAACATCAGCATTCGAGTTTTATGGATTCGAGCTTCTTGAAAGATCAGGTCCTTATGGGCGGCGTATTCACTCGCAGCACTTATGAAGGGGCATCCATAAAAAGAATGATTCCGAAACCATAATTCGAGGAAGTCAAACGTTACGAGCAACCGTTCCTCAGGCTTCGCGCTCACTGCCTCTACATAGGCACGTATATCTGCGCGAAACGTATCATCGACTTTTTGCAATACTGAAACAATTAGATCTTCCTTAGTTTTGAAATGACGATAGAGTGTCGTTTTGGCGATGCCGGTCTCAGCAACAATAACATCTATACTTGTAGCATGGAAACCATATTTATTGAAAAGCTCTGTCGATTTATTTATTATATATTTTCTTTTTTCAGCTCGCTTCATAGCATGGCCCTAGCAACAGGATGTCATCATCTTTTTTCTCATTCCACCCACCACAAATGGGTAAAAGTAAACGTCGCGAATTATTTTTTTATTCGGAACGTTATGTCAACAATAACATTCCCAAATCGCGCTTGACAAACGCTACTAAATCGTATCTTTTTTGTTAAAGTTAACTCAAAATTGTATACATTTTTTGCAGTATTGTCTTTGATGGCACATTCTGCAATATCAACCTCAAGAAGATATAAGAATGCGGCTGCCTCAAAATGTCACCATCTTGACCGCTATACTTGTTGGCGCTGCTCTACTCGTCATATCGATCGCAACAGTTGTCTATAAAGTCACCACACACGTCGAAGAATTCTCTGCTGAAGCCAGTTCAGCAGCGTATCTCCAAATCTTGAATGATACGCAGCGTTTCTACGCCCGCAAGATTGTAGCGCCCTCCGAAAAGAACGGGATTTCCATACGCAAGGATTTCACGGACCACCCTAACGCAATTCCCAACCCAGCAACCTTCATGCATGGGTTGGTGGAAGAGTTGAGTGTAACATACGGCGCTAGCAAATTCCGTTTCTTCAGCCGCTATCCTCTCTATCTGAGGCCAACATCAGGGCCACAGGATGATTTTGAAGAGGATGCTCTGGCGTTTTTCGAAGACAAGCCGGATGCTCAGACGTTCAGCCGGATAGAGGACTTCGATGGCGAGCGCATGTCACGCTACGCTGTTGCTATACGCATGACCAAGAGCTGCGTGCGTTGCCATAACGAACATGTTGACAGCCCGAAGCGGGATTGGAAGCTCGGCGATTTGCGTGGTGTGCAATCCATCAGCCAACCGGTGAGCTTCTTCTCAGCATTTTCTGGCGCGCGCGGCGGGACTTGGTTGTTCGTTTTTTGCGGCATGGTCGTCTTGCTGGTTCTGGTAATGATAGCGAGTTTCATCATGCTCGCATGCCGTCACATCGACCTTAAGAAGGCTCATGGGCGCATTGAAACACTGGTCTGGCAGGACGCAATCTGTGGTCTAGCCAATCGTCGGGCCCTCGTAGCGATGATCGATGCAGAACTGGGGAAAGCGACATTTAAGCCATTTGCGATCCTGGTAATGGATCTTGTCAATTTCAAGACCGTCAACGATGTACACGGGCATGCACTTGGTGATGATGTTCTAAAGATCGTCGGCCAAAAACTGACACAGTTGCCATATGAAGGCATGACCGTTGCCAGGATTGGAGGTGATGAGTTTGCCTTATTGCATCGTGAAACGGACGATCTAGCCAGAATAGAGTATTTAGCAGAGAGTATTGTGGCGGCGGTTAGCGAGCCAATCAGACTGGACGGAAAATACATTTATACAAGCACATCAGTGGGTATCGCTCTCGCATCGAACCGTAGTCAGACAGCGCGTGAGTTGCTCGACAATGCAGATATGGCGATGTATCAGGCCAAAGCGGTACTTGGCCGTCGATGGTGCTATTTCAGTGATAATCTGCGTCAATCAGCACTCTACGCTGAACGCCTTGCACAGCAAATCCGCAGCGGCATCAATGATGGTCAATTCGTCATTTACTATCAGCCACAATTCAGCCTCAGCGATGGGCGCATCTCCGGACTCGAGGCGCTATTGAGATGGGTTCATCCAGTCGAAGGTATTCTAGCACCATCCGCATTCCTCCCGATTGCCGAGGAACGGGGGCTCATCATCGCACTTTCCGAGGTGGTGGTGCGGCAGTCGATAGAGGATATTCAGCGTTGGCGCAGTGAATGTCTTTCGATACCGCGTGTCTCGATCAATATTCATCAGGATCAGATCAATGACGCCGGCCACTTGGAATGGCTGGAACGGAGCTATCGAGCAGTAGCCATCGATCCATCACATTTGACCTTCGAGATCACGGAAGGTTGTGTGCTCGGGCGCGGAAGCGAACATGTTCCAGCATTGCTCCAACGATGGCGTCATCTTGGATACGGTGTCTCGCTAGATGATTTCGGCACAGGCTTTGCCTCCTTATCGCACCTCAAATACTTACCAGTCAGCGAATTCAAGATCGATCGATCGTTTGTGCGAGATCTACTGGACGATCAGGCTGACAAGGTCATCGTTGAGGGGTTGATCAAGCTTTCGAAGGAACTCGAAACGAGGTTAATTGCTGAAGGCGTGGAAACATCGGAGCAGGTATCGCAGCTTCGAATGATGGGATGTTCTCACGCGCAGGGCTATCACTTTGCTCGCCCACTCCCCCCCGCCCAAGCCGATCGGTTCGTTAGGGACTACAGTATCGCAAGCACGCTGGAACATACCAAAGTGTGGCAGAGGCCTACCTCGCAAACGATAGAGGCAGCGGCGGTGACATAGGACGGGAGTTCCATGACGATCTCGCCGAAAGCCCAAAGACACTGCTGTATCCGCCCCATCTAGCGCACCAGTCCCAGCAGACCGATCAGGTCTCTTTGGTCTGATGCAAAGCCAATCACCTGACACGTCATCAAGTGTCGCCATTCATTGATGGTATGCAAACGCCGTCGTCTCGGGCAAGCGGCTTCTCGAAGAATATACCTTGACAGCAAAAATAGCTCTACATACGTTTTCTAAAACGTTTTAAAAAAGAAATCCATGAAGCCTAAAATGTTTCAGGGAGATATTTGCGTGGCCAGACGCCGAACGCTCAAACAAATTGCGGAGCAGCTCGATCTTTCGGTCGCGACCGTCTCGCGCGCACTCGGCGGGTATGAAGACATTGCATTGAAAACCCGCGAAAAGGTCGCTGCCAAGGCCAAGGAGATGGGCTATGTACCGAACAGTGCGGGACGTATGCTGGTTTCGGGCAGGAGCGGCTTTGTTGGACTGGTGGTGCCGGCCTCAGGCGCTGCTTTTCTCGACAGCTTCATCGGGCAGTTCGTTCTCGGCCTCGGCGAAGGCTTGGCGGCGGATGGCTGCGATCTGTTCATGTCGATCGCGAGCGAGGGCAGGAGTGAACTCGACGTCATTCAAAAGCTCGTCTACTCTGGTCGAGCAGACGGCTTGGTCCTAATCCGTATCGCCGAAAACGACAAGCGTGTGCGCTTTCTGGCGGAGCGTGGTGTGCCATTCGTCGCCCACGGTCGGCTGGTTGATTCTGATATCAGCTATTCCTGGCTCGACACTGACGGTGGCGTCGCCTTCGCAGAAGCATTTGAACGGCTCTATGCGCTTGGTCACAGGCGTTTCGCGCTCGCCACGATTGCCGAACCGATGAATGCTCGTCGTCAGCGTGAAGCCGGCCTGAAGGACAGCATAACGGTTATGGACGACCCAACTGTCAGCCTTCGAATCATCCGGCGGCAGCGCAGCGACCTCGACACAATCCGCAGCGACGTCGCGACCATCCTAACTGGTGCTGATCGGCCGACCGCCGTGATCGGTTTGTATGACGAGTTGGCGCTCATCGTCATGCAGGAAGCCGCTCAGCTCGGCCTCTCGATCCCGGACGAACTCTCGGTGATCGGCTTCGACAACCTGACGGCGGCGAGCCTCGCCAGCCCCGGTCTTTCCACCTTCGACCAGGACGTGCGTGGCAGCGCGCGAACCATTGCTGGCATGATGCAGGATGTCATGAGTAAGCCTCGAGACAATCCACTGACCCGCCTGATGACCCCGCAATTCGTGGCGCGTGGCAGCCATGGTCCTGCGCCTGCAATGCATCACTAACTCAACCAACTAGGGAGACTGACATGACACGTTACCGAACAATCCTGAAATCAGCTGCCGCATCGGTCGCGCTGCTAACGATCGCCGGCAGCCTGCCGGCATCGGCGGAAGGCCTCCTGTTCTGGTCCACCCAGGCAAGACCGGTCGAGGAAAGCCAGGCGATGCGCGAGCAGGTCCTGTCCGGCTTCGACCAGGAGGTTGACTATCAGCCGCAGGATGGCGGTCCTTATATCACCCGCATAAAGGCCGAGCTCGAAGCCGGCGAAGGCACGATCGACGTGCTCGGCGGCTTGCATGGCGACTTCACGTCAGTGGGCGACGGCCTGATCGATCTGTCCGACGTCGATCTCGGTGGCGCCAAGATCACCGATACCTTCATGGACCTTGCCACGCTCGGCGGTGACGGTCTCAAATACATCCCCTGGATGCAGGCCACCTACGTCATGGCCGCCAACAAGAAGGCGCTCGAATATCTCCCGGAAGGCGCTGATGTCAACGCGCTGACCTATGACCAGCTGATCGCCTGGGCCGCCGCCATGGGCGAGGCCACAGGCTCGCCGAAATTCGGCATCCCGGCAGGACCGAAGGGCCTGAAGCACCGCTTCATCCAAGGTTATCTCTATCCATCTTTCACCGATTCAATGGTCACGAAGTTCCGCTCCGCCGAGGCCGAGGCGATGTGGAACACCGTCAAGGAGCTCTGGGCGCACACCAATCCCGCCTCGACTAACTACGCCTTCATGCAGGAACCGCTGCTCTCCGAGGAGGTCTGGGTCGCGTTCGATCACACCGCGCGCCTGGCGGAAGCCTTCAACCAGCGCCCCGACGACTTCATCGCGTTTCCAGCACCCGCAGGTCCCACCGGGCGCGGCTTCATGCCAGTGGTCGCCGGCGTCGCCGTGCCGACCACGGCGCCGGATATGGCGAGCTCGAAGGAGCTGGTCAGCTACATGCTGAAGCCGGAAACCCAGATCGCCACCTTGAAGGCGACCAACTTCTTCCCGGTGGTCGACGTCGAACTGCCTGATGATCTGCCGGCAGCCGTTCAGATTTCGGGTGCGGCGATCGCGGCGCAGTCCGGCTCGGCCGATGCCAACCCCGGCCTTCTTCCGGTGGGCCTCGGCGAACTCGGCGGCAAGTTCAGCCAAGTCTATAAGGATACCTTCGAGCGCATCATTCTCGCCGGCCAGGACGTTCGCGCCGTCCTGGATGAACAGGCTGAGGCGCTCAGGGCCGTGATGGACGAGGCGGGCGCTCCTTGCTGGGCGCCGGACGAGCCCTCCGAGGGTGCCTGCCCGGTCGAGTAGATTTCAGACCAACTCCTGTCCACGGCCAGCAGCGCCTCGCCGCCGTCGCTGGCCGGCTAACCCTGTTCGCAAGCCCTGGCCATGCAATCGCGCTCATTACCCTATCTTCTGCTTCTGCCGGCCACGCTCTTCCTGGTCCTGTTCTTTCTCTACCCGTTCTTTCAGGTGGCGATCGAATCGGTGACCAACGAGCAAGGCTTTACCTTCGAGCATTTCGGCACGATGGCCAGCCACTGGAAGTTCAGCTCGGCGTTCTGGAACACCATACTTCTGGCTCTGATCGCGGTGCCCATCCAAATCGGCCTGTCGCTGTTCATGGCCTCGATCGTGACCAGGATGAACACCGGCCGCGACATCATTCTCTATATCTGGACCATCCCGCTCGGCATCTCGGACCTTGCCGCCGGCCTTATCTGGCTCGCGATCCTCGAGCAGAACGGCTTCTTCAACAGCCTGTTCTTCGGTCTCGGCATGATCGATCAGCCAATGACCATCCTTGGCTATCAGAACAAGGGGCTCCTCCTGCTCGCCGTCGTCCTCGCCGAGGTCTGGCGCGCCACGGCGATCGTCCTGGTAATCCTGGTCGCCGGCATGGGCCTCATTCCCAAGGAATACAGCGAAGCCGCCGAGGTGTTCGGCGCGAGCCCGTGGAAGCGCTTTTACAAAATCACGCTGCCGCTGCTCAGACCCAGCCTGCAGACAGCGCTCATCCTCCGGACCATCCTCGCCTTCGAAGTCTTCGCCGTGGTCGCAGCCCTTGCCGGCACCAATCTGCCGGTCTTGATGGGTGAGACCTACACTTGGCAGTTCGACCTTCAGGACAGGAAGGTCGCCGCCGCCTTCGCCATGGTGATCCTCGGGATCTCAATCGCCTTCACCATCTTCTTCATGTGGGCGCTCCGCGTGCCCAAGGAGGCCCAGACATGACGTTGAGAAGATATGAGCCATGATCGCCGCTAAACGCTGGCTCTGGGGCGCCGTCATCACCATGCTTTGCCTCTGGGTGCTGGTGCCGATCTATCTGATCATCGTCAACACGCTTTCCAGCCCAAGCGAGGTCGCGGGCTACCCGAAACTCTTCTGGCCGAGCTTCGACATGGAGAGCGTCCAGTTCTTCATAGGCTTTCAGGGTGTGATCGACGCGCTCTGGAATTCCATCCTGGTGGCCGTCGTCACCATGGTCCTGTCGATCGGGCTTGGCGCCCCAGCAGGCTACGCGCTCGCCCGCTTCGACTTTCCGGGAAAAAACCTGTTCCGCATCATGGTGCTGATGACCAGGGCCTTTCCCCTGCCGCTGCTCGCTTTGCCGCTGGCGGTGCTGTTCATCCGCACCGGCCTCGACGACACGATCATCGGCCTCGCGATCGTGCATACGGTGCTTGCCCTGCCGTTTGCGATCCTGATCACGTCCTCCCTCTTTATGGGCATCCCCTTCGAGTTGGAGGAGGCGGCCTGGACGCTTGGCTGCACGCGATTCCAGGCATTCAGAAAGGCCGTTCTGCCGCTTGTTCTCCCCGGAATTGCGGCATCGGCGGTCTTCGCCTTCGTCATCTCCTGGAACGAGGTATTTGCGGCGGCAGTGCTCACCATCGAGAACCGGACACTGACGGCCTTTTTGATGCAGAGCCTTGCGGAAAGTCCGCTTCACCTGAAGTTTGCCGGCGGCACCGTTCTGGTCCTGCCCGCCCTGATCTTTCTCTTCGCGGTTCGGAAATACCTCTTCGCCATGTGGGGCATTGCGAACCGATAGCGTCCAAACGAAACGGAGCCGACAATGGCTGATATTTCCATCGAAGGTGTCGAACGACGTTACGGCGACTTCACGGCTTTGCACGCCGTCGATCTCGAAATTCAGGACCAGGAGTTTCTGGTGCTGCTGGGAGCTTCCGGTTGCGGCAAGACCACGCTGCTTCGCCTGATTGCAGGGCTGGACCGTCAGAGCAGCGGGACGATCAGGATCGGCTCCAAGGTTGTCGACGACGTGCCGCCGCGTGATCGCGGCATCGCCATGGTATTTCAGAACTACGCAGTGTTTCCGCACCTGACCGTTTTTGAAAACATAGCGTTCGGCCTGCGCATGAAGAAGATGGCGGAGCCGGATATCGAGCAGAAGGTGACCAACGCCGCCGAGCTCATGCATATCGAGCAGCTCTTGCAGCGATATTCCGGTCAGCTCTCCGGCGGTCAGCGCCAGCGCGTCGCAGTAGCTCGAGCACTCGCTGTGGAGCCCGATGTCCTCCTGATGGACGAACCGCTCTCCAATCTCGATGCGCTGCTTCGCCTGGAGATGCGTGCCGAACTGAAGGGCGTCGTCCAGAATAGCAAGACCACGACCATCTACGTCACCCATGATCAGGTAGAGGCAATGAGCCTCGCTGATCGGATCGCGGTCATGCATAAAGGCCATATCGTGCAGGCGGCCAAGCCCATCGAGGTCTACCGCAACCCGGCGACCCACTTCGTCGCGAGCTTCATCGGCAATCCGCCGATGAATTTTCTCGACGCCGACAAGGTCGATGGTGGCTGGCATGTAGCCGGCATGAAAGTGGACGGCCCCTCGGTCGACCGCGGCAAGCTCGAATTCGCGATCCGGCCCGAAGATCTTGTTCCCGCCGAACAGGGGATGAGCGGCGAGGTCAAGGTGATCGAGCCGCTCGGCGCCCATCAGCTCGTGACCATGCGCGTGGATGGCCGCCTCTTCCGCGCGACCATCGACAGCGACAAGCCGGTCCAGCCCGGCAGCCAACTGACCCTGGCACCACGCCCCGATCGTATCAGATGGTTCGACCCCGAAAGCGAGAGCGCCATCGCCGCCTGAACGGAACGTCCCATGACACCGTCAACCGAGGCCCTGCGAAACAGCGCCGCCAAAATCCTCCAGGAGAACGATCGCGGCGGCTACACCGTGCCCGCGGACCGGCTCTACCCGTTTCAATGGAACTGGGATTCCTGCCTGAAGGCACTCGGCCAGCGCCATATCAATGAAGCACGCGCTTGGCAGGAAGTGGAGACACTGCTCGATCATCAATGGCCTGACGGCATGGTGCCGCACATCATCTTCCACGTGGAGGATGATAACTATTTCCCTGGTCCCGCGATCTGGCAGACCGGCCGTCCGACGCCGACCTCGGGCATCACCCAACCACCGATCCTCGCTTACGCGATGCGGCGGCTGTTCGACGAGACGAAGGACAAGCAACTAGCATCCGACAAGGTTCGGGAGTTCCTGCCCAAAGCTGCTGCCTAGCATCGCTGGTTCTACAGCTGTCGTGATCCGGAAGGAACCGGCCTGGTCGCGATCCTGCACCCCTGGGAGTCCGGACGGGACAATTCGATCGACTGGGACGAAGCGCTCGCCGCCGTGCCTGACGATGGCGTCGAGCCCTATGTCCGGCGCGACATTCAGCATGTCGATGCCAGCGAACGGCCGACTGCAGCTCAGTATGATCGCTATCTCTGGCTGATTCAGCATTTTCGCGGCCTCGGCTGGAACAACAGCAAACTGCACGACGCCTCGCCCTTTCAGGTGATCGACCCGAGTCTGAACGCCATCCTGATCCGCTCGGACCAGGATCTGGCCGTACTCGCCGAGAGATTTGGCTGCGACGACATTGCCAAGGAGGCAAGAGAACGCAGCGAAAAAGCGCTGAGCGCGATCGAAAGCCTCTGGCATGAAGAGCTCGGTCAGTATGTGTGTTTCGATCGGGCAGCCGACCATCTGATCGAAAGCGCGTCGATCGGCGGCCTACTCCCGGTCTTTGCGGGGGTCGATCGACATGACCATCTGGCGGCGCGCATCTCCGAGTTGCTGGATCGCCAACCCTTTGGCGTCGCCAGCCATGCCCCCGACGATCCACGCTATGATGGCAAGCGCTATTGGCGCGGACCGAGCTGGGTGTTTGTGAACATGCTGCTGGCGGAAGGCCTTCGGCAGGCAGGCCATCACGATGTCGCCACGCGTGTCACCAAGGCGAGCCTAGCACTGCTCGAGGAAGGGCAGTTCGCCGAATACTACGATCCGGAAAATGGCAGAGGATGTGGCGGCGGCCGGTTCACCTGGACTGCCGCCATGACGCTGGAGTTTTTGCGCGGAGAGAATGCCGCGTGAAGCGCTCGGCGATCAATCATATCGTCGCAGAAGCCGACGAGTTCATCCGTCGTCACGGCTTCGTCCTATCGCCGTTTGCCGTCATTGCAGACGTGAATTCGATCAGAATTGCCCCTGGACGGTTGCCACATTGCCTGCACCTGCAATGGCTTGCAACATGAGGGAGCTAGACACAGACACTTGATGGGAACAACGGAATCGACACCGAGGGCTTGAGTTGCAGCCGGAACTTCAAGTAACCTGCTGTAATTACTCGCATTGGCCTTATGGCTTTCGAGATCGTCGAACTTGCCTCCCAAGGCCGAAGCATAAGATTTCCGAGTTCGAGCAAATGTAGGTGTCTCGCAGGGGGAGGGTAGACATGGAACAACTAACAAACGTCGTCAGTGAATTGAACAGCATCGTCTGGGGTGTGCCGATGCTGGTGCTGATCCTTGGCGTCGGCATCTATCTGACCATTGGGCTCGAGCTCAAATCGGTGCTCCGAATTCCCTTCGGATTCAAGCTTCTCTGGCTCGGACGGCAGGGTGCCGGCGAAGGTGAGATCAGCCCGTTCTCGGCCCTGATGACCTCGCTCTCCGCGACGATCGGCACGGGCAATATCGCCGGCGTCGCAACCGCGATCTTCCTGGGCGGACCCGGTGCTCTGTTCTGGATGTGGATCACGGCTCTGGTCGGCATGGCCACCAAGTTCGCCGAAGCGGTCTGTGCCGTGAAATACCGGGAGGTGGACGAGCGCGGCAAGCATGTCGGCGGGCCGATGTACTACATCAAGAACGGCCTCGGCGAGAAATGGCGCTGGCTTGCAGTCCTCTTCGCCTTGTTCGCGGGCATCGCCGGCTTCGGCATCGGCAATATGGTCCAGACCAACTCGATCGCGCAGGCGCTGCAATCGAACTTCGCCATTCCCGAATGGCTCACCGGGCTCGTGGTCGCCGTGATGGTCGCGGCGGTCATCCTCGGCGGCATCGAACGGATCGCCGCGGTTGCCGAGAAACTGGTGCCATTCATGGCGATCATGTACATCCTCGGCGGCTTGGTCGTCCTGATCCTGCATGCTGGCGCCATTCCGGGTGCGATCGGGCTCATCTTCACCCATGCCTTCACGCCGACGGCCGCAACCGGCGGCTTTGCCGGCGCCGCAGTTTGGGCTGCGATCCGGTTCGGTGTCGCGCGCGGCATCTTCTCCAACGAAGCCGGGCTCGGCTCAGCGCCGATCGCCCATGCCGCCGCGCAGACCAAGGGTCCTGTCAGCCAGGGCCTGGTGGCGATGCTGGGAACGTTTATCGACACCCTCATCGTCTGCTCAATCACCGGCCTCGCGATCATCTCGACCGGTGTCTGGACCAGCGGCAGCACCGGTGCCGAACTGACCGCCGCCGCCTTCGAAGCTGGTATGCCCGGCTTTGGCGGCTATGCCGTCGCGATAGCGCTCAGTATCTTCGCTTTCACTACGATCTTAGGCTGGAGCTATTACTGCGAGCGTTCGCTTGGCTATCTGTTCGGCACGAAGATCATCTTTCCGTTTCGGATCGTCTGGTCGATCGCGGCCTTTGTTGGCGCCACGTTGAAGCTCGGCTTCGTTTGGCTGCTCGCCGACACACTGAACGCGCTCATGGCCATTCCGAACCTGATCGCGCTTGCGTTGCTCAGCCCGGTGGTGTTTGCCCTCACCAAGGAATTTTTCGCGACGAAGGGGGCATCCGAAGACAACCCGTTCTGATCAACGATCAGCTAAGCATTTTCTTGGGCATGGTGATCCGCGGCAGTGGGCACGCCCAAAGCGCGGTCGCCATTACCCTCGGGCCTCGGGCCATGTGGTGCTGGAGGCGAGGCCTGAATAGCTTAAACACTAGCTTTGGCCGCTTTCAAACGAACTCGGACGGGCACGAGAAAGCCTGTGGAATGTTGTATCTGTGATCATCGAGCGAGGCGATAAATTCTGGCTTCCTCCCCTTCAAAGACAGGCGTCGCGACTGCACAGTCCATCGTTCTTTCTGGGTCCTCCAGCAGCAGGTGCGTCGCTCCATAGGCGGTGATCGTCTCGTTCAGTGCCACGCAGTCGACAATGGCACCTTGAAAGACGCGCCGGACCAGTTGATAGCGTCGATACCATTCCAGCACCTCGATATCCTTATAAGGGTGCGTTTTCCAGCTCACCAGTTGCGGAAGGCCGCTCTCCAGCCGGATATCCATGTCGCGGGGGCTGGCAAGGTAGAGCGTTTCGGCACTGCCTGTCTCCCGCATATAGGCGATATGGGCAGCCGGTGGTTCCGGCCAATAGAGCGTCGCTTTTTCGATTGCGCCCCGGATGGTGACAGCGATCACCGCAAGCAGCAGCGCAAAGCCGAGCCCCTTGCAGAAAAGCGCCGCCCCCCGACCGTACTCAAGCAAGGCAAGGCTCGCCGCCACGGCGCGACCGAGGAGGGAGATAAGGCCGAGGGGGACCAGATAGACGGAGATGCGCCAGGGAGAGATCACGCCGAGTTCGGCGCTATCGAGCAATACGGTCAGAAGTGTGAGGCTGAGCGCCGTGCCGAAACAAAAGGCGATGATCCAGAAAAGATCAGGACAGCGCTTCTTCACCAGCCAGAGCGCCAGCGTCAAGCCGGCGACCTTCGCCGCGGCGTCGATGTCGAACCAATGGGCCGGCACGGCGTGGCCGGGGATGCGAACCTTGGCGAGGATCTCGTTGGCCTGACGCCAGCTCTCGGCATCGGTCGGCAAGATCATCAGCCCCAGATAAATCATCGAGGTGGCAGTGGTCACCAGCGCGACGACGGCAACGAGGAAGCGGGGGCGTCCGGATCTATCCGGGCTCCGCCAGGCGGCGAGTAGAAAAGCGAGGATCAGTGTGCCGGCGGGCACGACATAGCCTGGATGGATGATCGCCGGCAGGGCGGTGAGCAGGAGGGCTGCCTCGGTTCGTCGTCTCAAGAAGAGGACCATGGCAAGTAGGAAAAAAACGCCGAAGCTTTGGGGTTCGAGGGCAGGACCCAGGAGATACTGCTTGGCGACCCCGCCCCAGACCCTGGCCCCGCCGTTCGAGAACTGCGAGGTGACGACAATCACGCCGACGATGATGTTAAACCACGGGCGATCGGCGGCCTCGCCGACCACGAAACCGGCAAGATGCACCAGAGCGTACAAGAAAACCGCAAACAGGGCGATCTGTACGAGGTAGCAGACGAAGGCTGGTGTGGCGACGTGCAGGGCATAGACAATGCCCGTGAAGACCGGCATCACGTCGATGGTGTTGGCGGTCCAGTCCCGATCCAGATGGCCGATGCCGGCTGACGCCATACCGTGCAGGAACTTGGTATTCTGATTTTCGAAATAGAGTGGCTCGGTCGGGAATACCAAGAAGAACCAGGCGCCCGAAACCAGCATCAGGCCGATGCCGCTCCAGGCCGCTGGCCTGGTGCCGATGATTGTGCCTGCCAGAGAGGTCATCCTGCCGCGGCGGCTGGTTCGGCAACGGCCGGCCGGCCGTCGATAATATGGTCGGGACAGATTGTTGAGACCTTCCAGGGCGACACGCACTCATCGAGCTCGAAGACGAAAGGCACTGCATATGGCACCTGATAGCCTGCATAGTTATTAAAGAAAAAATCGATGCGCATGGAGATTTCGATCCGGGCCGATTTGCCGACCTCGGATGAATAGGCGGCAACCGCCACCCTTGTCGACCCTGGTGGCATGACCACTGCATTCGGTTCCCACCACCATCGATGAAAGAGCCTGGTCACTCACGGGAATGCGGGCCTCGATTGGAGGCATTCATATTAAACCTGCCACTTGAGCGGGTTCCGGTAGGGATGCCATCCACAAGACACTGCGGATCGAGGCTTGGCTTTCAGCAACGCGATCATCGAAACCGCCTATCGAAGCGTTAACCCCTGTCGCCTCAAAAAATGGTTACCTATTGCGTAAGGCGGTCGGGATGGTGGTCTTGAGACATTCCGTCGATGAGGACGTTGTACGGTTGGTATTGGCGAGATCAGGCTGGGTCAGCCTGATATCTCCAAAGGCTTCAGTCCACATGTTGTGCGGTCGGCATCATAGAGAAGCGTCTTCGCCAGACTGTCTCGACGGAAGAGTTCACCGCTGATCAATTACAGTTAAATATCCAAAAATTTTCACAAAAATTAGAATTTATATAGAAAAAATTTCAAGTTTATTATTTGTTCAATGTTATTGACGAAGCATGTTTTCAATATAAACTATCCACAACTACAGTGAATACATACAATTTTCCCTGAATTTCTTGCGGGTTAATCTCAGCAAAACATCTTTTCGGGAGCGTTTATCTGATGTTGAGCGATTCCGTGAACAGGACGACGTCCAGTGTTCCATCGGAGCGGATCGAAGCAGCCGACAGCATCCCTTGGCTTCAGGGGCGTGATGTCTTTGCCGTTGGTCTGGTGTTTCTGTTTTGGCTTGCAACCTTGTTCTTGCCCGAGAAACGCTGGCCGGCATGCGCTCACTGGCTTGCCCGAAGGCGGCTGGCCGGCACGGCCAAGCTGTCCGGGGATGAACTCGAAACCGTCAAGGTCGTGGTCGGCAAGGGCGAAGACAAGGCGGCCTGGATAGAGGACAGCTTCCGAAGAGATTGGCTTGCCCACAAATATCTAAGCTGGATCCAGCTGCTCGCCTGCTATCGGCCCTGGCGTTGGCGACCGAAGCCGAAACTCGTCGGAAGGCAGCATCTCGACGATGCGCTCGACCGCGGTCGAGGCGTCGTCCTGTTGACCGCCAATTTCGTCTACAAGGATCTCATGACCAAGGCTGCACTCGCCGAGGCTGGCCATTGGGCGAGCCATCTGGTGAGGGATAGCCACGGTTTCGCCGAGAGCCGGATCGGCAAAGCCCTGCTGAACCCGATCTACGCCGGTATCGAGCGTCTCTTCCTGCGTGAACGGCTGGTATTCAGCGGCAGCGACACCAAAGAGGTCAACAAGCTTATCCGCAAGCGACTTCAGGAAAATCGACCGATCCTGGTGACCGTCACCCCGCTCGGCCGCCGGACCAATGCCCTGCGCTTCCTGCATGGCCGTATCAAGATCGCGACAGGCGCTCTAAATTTCGCCTGCAAGGCCGAGGCGGAGGTTCTACCGATCTTCGCCATTCAAAAGCCCGATGGCAGCCTCGAAACGATCATCGAGCACCCGCTCGACAAGCCGACGGAAGCGACGCGGAGTGAGGCGATCGACGCCATGCTCGACGACTACGTGCCGAGGCTCGAAACCTATGTCGCCCAATACCCAGACCAGTTTGCGTTCCCGACCTCGGACCGCCATGGACGCGCCCTCATCGAACCCTGGACCCCGCCTATGCGCAGTCCGAAAAAACAGGCAACCCAGGCTCAAGACCCCATCCCCGAACTAACCTAGGT
>JBPCVQ010000331.1:0-12411 GCA_051010395.1 Geminicoccaceae bacterium
GCTTTGTCAATCAATTGCCTTCATAGGGACATTCCGTCCCATGCTACCTTGGGAACCCGACCCTACCCCCACTTTTTTCAGCGGGCGGGGGGCTCCCCAGGGTCACATGGACCGGAAAGAAGCCTGACAGAGCCGGGTTAACACTGGATTAAAACGGGCCGACAAGTCTGCTCAGACCAAAGGCGAAGGCGGTGGACCAAGCAGCCATCTGAAAGTTGGAGTGGTTTATGAGCCTCCGGGCCCAACAGGCCAGGCCAGTCAATTCTTGTCTCTAAATGCGACTCGGATTGAGACGGTCACTTTGCGGTTTTAAATTAATGCCAATAAAATTTCACACAAAACAATCGGTTAGGCACTCCGCCTGCGCTTGGTACGCTTTTTGTAGAGGAAGTAACCAGTAGCAAGGGCCCTTGCGACCGCAGGTCGATAAGGCCGTCGACTGAGTTTCTGACGTTGAAACAAGAAGCAAATCGAGACGTCGGCCAGGCTGTCCTGGGCCCGACGCGGAGGCAACGCATGCTGAACGTCCACAATGCTGGTTCGAAACGAATTCTTGTTACCGGTGCCGCAGGTTTTCTTGGCAGCACATTATGTGAACGCTTGATCAACGACGGTCATACGGTTCTCGGCCTGGATAACTACTTCACGGGCGTCAAGCGCAATGTCGCCCATCTCCTCGGCAATCCCCGGTTCGAGATGCGCGACCACGATATCGTCAAGCCGCTCACGATCGACACCGGCTTTGATGAAATCTTCAATCTCGCTTGTCCGGCCAGTCCGGTGCACTATCAGTTCGACCCGATCCAGACGACCAAGACCTGCGTCCACGGCGCGATCAACATGCTGGATCTGGCGAGGCAAGGCGAGGCGCGTATCCTCCAGGCCTCGACGAGCGAAGTCTACGGCGATCCCCTGATCCACCCTCAGCCTGAAAATTACCGCGGCAACGTCAACACTATCGGCCCGCGCGCCTGCTATGACGAGGGCAAGCGCTGCGCCGAGTCGCTGTTCTTCGACTATCACCGCGAATATGGCGTGGCGATCAAGGTGGTGCGCATCTTCAATACCTACGGGCCGCGCATGGATCCGCTCGATGGCCGTGTCGTCTCCAACTTCATCGTGAAAGCGCTTCAGGGCGATGATATCACCATCTATGGCGACGGCCTTCAGACTCGCTCATTCTGTTACGTCGACGACCTGATCGAAAGCTTTATCAGGATGATGGCGACGGCCGATGACGTGGTCGGTCCGATCAACCTCGGCAACCCCGAAGAATTCACCATGCTGCAGCTTGCGGATCTGGTAATCGAAGCTACGGGATCACGTTCCAAGAAGGTATTCAGGCCTTTGCCGCAAGATGATCCTACCCGACGGCGTCCGGATATCGGCCTCGCCAAGAAGGAGCTCGGCTGGTCGCCTGCCATGCCGTTGAGCGCAGGCCTTGCACAAACGATCACCTACTTCGATCGGTTGTTGCGTGACGGTGTCGGTGTAGCGCAGGCGGCGGAGTAAGCCGAACCTCGCTCGTTCGATCCCCATCGTCGACGTGAGCCTGCTGCATGATCAGCTTCGTGAGGACCTTCTCGTGAAACATGCATCCTTTGTCTCGGTCCTCGCCTTTCGCTGCGCCTGGCATGCCCATGCCAGGCGCGACATGGCGAGTGCTGCGGCGCTTAAGGCGTATCTAGCCGTCAACCCCAATGATCGCCAGGCTTCCGACAATGTCGTCGCGGCCCTCGTTGAGGCGATTAGGCTTCATCCTCACTGGCTCGGTGGCGAGCGCTGAGTTCCATGGCCTGATAGGGCATTCGCGCTGAGGCTTCCTGCAGATTGGTCCCAAAGAAAAACGCCCCCGACAAACATCAGGGGCGTTTTTTCTAAGGGCTCGGAGGAGGAGAGCCCTATCAGGGAAAGATCAGCTCACCGCGACTCTTGCCGGGGCCTCGAGGAGGCCGGCTTCATAGGCGATCACGGTCAGCTTGTCGATGATCGTACTTAGCTGCTCCTTAGTGTGTGCGGCGCAAACACTGCAGCGAAGGAGTGATTCATTGGCGGGCGTCGCCGGCGGCAAAGCGAGATTGACGTAGACGCCAGCGGACAGCAGCTCATGCCACATGTGCACGGCGAGTTCCGGGCTCGGCAGGCGAACGGCGACGATCGGGCTCTCCTGCTCGCCGAGGAGAAAACCCTGGCGCTCCAGCCCATCATAGAAGTGACGGACATTGTCCCAGAGTGTCGTCATCAGTTCCGGGCGCTGCTTGATAGTCTCGAGTGCGGCGCGCACCGAGGCAATCACCGAAGGCGGCAGCGAGGCCGTGAACATGTAGGGGCGGCAGGCCACACGCAGGATTTCGAAGTCCGGAAGGCTGGAAACGCAAAATCCGCCGACGGCGCCCAAGCTCTTGCTGAACGTGCCGACGATCATGTCGACATCGTCTTCGACACCCACCTCTTCGGCAAGGCCGCGGCCTTTCTCGCCAAGGACGCCGAAGGAATGCGCCTCGTCGACGATCAGATAGGCGCCATGCCTCTTCTTGACCTCGACGATCTCCCTGAGCGGCGCCTTGTCGCCGAGCATCGAGTAGATGCCCTCGACCACGACCACCTTGTTGCCGGGCTCCTTGGCGAGGCGGGCGAGGCGTCGATCGAGGTCTTTCGGATCATTGTGACGGAAGCGGATGACGGTCGCGCTTCCCATCTTGCAGGCGTCATAGATGCTGGCATGGCTGTCGGCGTCGATCAGGAGGTAGTCGTCTGGCCCTGCAACGGTCGAGATGATGCCGAGATTAGCCTGATAGCCGGTGGTGAACACCATGCCATGCTCATGGCCAAAGAAGCCTGCTAGCGCCTGCTCAAGCGCCCGATGGCCACCGTAATGGCCATTCGCGATCGACGATCCGGTGGTTCCGGTGCCCTGGGTCTCGAGCGCGGATGCAGCCGCGCTGACGCAACCGGCGTCGAACGTCAGGCCGAGATAGTTGTTGGTGCCGGCGAGCAGGATGCGTTTCCTGCCGATCATCGCCTCGGTTGGCGACAAAACGCGGTCGATGCGCACACGAAAGGGATCGGCGCCGATGTCTTTGACGGCGCGGTGCGACTGGGCCAGGTGTTCAAAGCGTTGGAACAACGACATGGCTCAACTTTCCTCCTTCAACTGACCTATTGTGTCGGCCAAATCGCCCACCGTTTTGATATCGGGAATAAGGTTCAGTGGGATCGATATATCCAGGCTGTCTTCCAGCTCCATGATCACGTCCATCACGGCGAGTGAATCCAGATCCAGCTCAGCAGCAATATCCGTGCCTGCTTCGATTGATTTGCCGGTCTTGTCGAACTTTCGAAGAACGGCAATCACTTGATTGACGAGATCTTGATCCATCCAGGACAGCTCAGGTGCCTTCTTTTCACTAAGATGATGCTCGGTCCTAGCGGAGGGGAGCGCGACAGTGCAAGGATTGCCGTCTTAGTCGAAGTCACAAATTGTTGCAATTTGTCACAACCAGCTGTGCAATCGATACCAGTCGATCGTTGCAGGAAAGCCGCGATCCACCGAAATCGTTGGCTTCCAGCCGGTCGCAGACTGGATCGGTCGGTTATCAGCGACCCAGTTCGGATGGGTCAGTTCTCTGACTTTTTCAGGGGTTAGCATGGGTATGTAACCGGGCAGGATAGAGAGGCTGGCATTGGCATGGCCGAGGGCCAAAAGAAGCATTTTGGGCACACGTAGCCGGATGACCGTCTTCCCAGACGCGCGCTCAGCTGCGGCAATCATGCCACACCAACTATGGCCGCCCTCCCGACCGTCGTCAGGTTCAAGGATAAGCCGATCAGCCATCGAAGGAGCGAGGACGGTCAAGACCAGCTCGACCAGATCGTCCACATGCAGAAGAGAAAAACGTGCCCGGTCATCACCCAGCATGGCGCCGACGCCGCGGCTGACGCTTTTGAAGAAGGCAAGTGTTTCGCGGTCTCCAGGGCCATAGATCGCCGGCGGTCGCAGAATGGTCCAGGGTAAAGCATTATCGAGCGTCAAAAGGGCATCTTCGCCTGCCCGCTTGCTCGCCGCATAGCTGGAAAGCGCCGGCTCGCGCGCCGCGAGCGAAGATACCAGCACCAGCTTCGGCGGCCGCGGCTGTGCTGCCGCGATTGCCGCCAAGTGACGTGTGCCCAGCTCATTGGCATCGAAGAAGGCCTGACGCGTTCGCGCCTTGATCAGCCCCGCCAGATGAATGACGCCCTCGACTCCGTCGATCAGGTCGGCGATGGCGACATCATCGCCAAGCGCGCCTTCGATGATGGTCAGATCACCGCCATCGATGTCGACCTCGACTCGCCGTTTGCGCATCAAGGCGCGAACCGGGATGCCATCCCGGCAGAGGCGTTCGATCAGCCGCCGGCCGATAAATCCGCTGGCGCCGGTGACGGCAATGGCGGCCATGGCATCAGTCGCCGGCCGCCATGGCCAGAGCCTCTTCCGATGAGCCCTGGTCGTCAGCTTCGGCGTAGAGGCCTTCCAGGTAGTTCAGTTTGGCGCGCGCACGGCTGAGCTTGCCGGAGGAGGTCATCGGCAGGCTGTGGGGCGGCACGAGCACGATCTCACCATCCACGGCTGCCGTCCGGGTCGCGGTCGCCTTGGCATCTTTTTGGAGTTGCCGGCGAACCTCGTCGTCGCGCGAGCGGCATTGCACCAGAATGACGACACGTGGTTCCTCGTCCTGATCCTCGATCGAAAAAACCGCGACATCGCCACGTCTGAGGCCCGGCAGATCCTCGATCGACCATTCGACGTCCTGGGGCCAGATATTGCGGCCATTGATGATCATCAGGTCCTTGCTGCGCCCGGTGATCACCACCTCGCCAGAGGCGAGATAGCCGAGATCGCCGGTATCCAGCCAGCCGTCCTTGAAGACCCGTGCGCTGGCTTCCGGCTCGCCGAAATAACCTTTGGCGATACTCGGTCCCTTCACGAAAATCCGGCCGACCTGCCGGTTGGGAAGGGAGGTGCCATCCTCGGCGCGGATCTCGAAGACATGGCCAGGGAGCGCTGGGCCACAGAAGACGAAACCGCGCGGCTTTTCCTCTCTCGAACCACCGCCTGCCTCCGGCTCGGCAACATGCTCGTCCTCGAAGCGTTTCCGATCGATCCAGTCGATATCCAGCCCTCGATCGAGCGGTGCAAAGCTGACCGCAAGCGTCGCCTCGGCCATGCCGTAGCTTGCTACGAACGCCTTTCTGTCGAAGCCGTGGGGCGCGAACACGTCGGCGAACCGCTGGATCACCTGCGGCTGGATCATGTCGCCGCCGATCCCGGCTGCGCGCCATGTCCGAAGATCGAAGGACTGGGACGTGGCGTTCTCCGCCCGCCGGCAGCAAAGATCGTACCCGAAGGTCGGGCTGTAGGAGAGGGTGCCGCCATTGTCCTCGAACAGCTTCAGCCAGGTAAGCGAGCGGCGCGCGAAATCGCGGGTGGCCAGATAGTCGACGGAGAGCTGGCAAAGGAGCGGCGTCAGCATGAAGCCGACAAGGCCCATATCGTGATAGAGCGGCAGCCAGGAAACGCCGCGATCACCCGCCACGATTTCCAGGCCATGGTTCGAGATGGCGTTGCCATTCGCCATCAGGCAGCGCTGCGGCACCTCGACACCCAGCGGCCAGCGCGTACTTCCCGAAGAATATTGAAAATAGCAGGGATCATCCGGGCCGAACGGTCGAATGTCGACGGCACTGCCCGGCAGGTCGGCGAAGTCGGCGGGCGTACCGATCATCAGGCCATCGCCAAAACCGGATGCCGCTTCCTCGAGAAAGCCGAGATAGGCTGACGGCGCCATCGCCACCTTCGCATCCGAACTGGTGACCAGCCGCTTCAGCTGCTCGATATAGGCCTCGCGACCGCCGAGGCTTGCCGGGATCGGTACGATCACCGGGATCAGGCTCGCATATTGACACGCGAAGAACGCGGTCACGATATCGGGATCGGTATCGCCCAGGAGCACGACGCGCTCGTCGCGTTCGATGCCCGTCTGTATCAGGCCTCGCGCCATGGCGACCGCTCGCTCGCGCATCTCTCTGTAGGGCAGGGTCGACAAGAGCTCGGCGCGGGCCGAATAGAAATTCATGCCCGTTTCCCCGCGCGCCGCATAATCCAGCGCTTGGGGAAGACTGTCGAAGTCGGCGCAGCGAAAAGCGAGTTGGCTGCTGCTCGTCGGCGTTGGCGTCATATGGTTCTCGGCGGACAGACAACCAAAGGCCGCCCGCGCTCCCAGGTTCGTGATCGTTTCATGACAAGAGCGGCGCTAGGTTTACTGGCGAAAATCGCGAGCGGCAAGCCCTTGCAATTATCATCGAATGACTGTGTATCGCGCCATTTCCTCTCTCCCGGGGCATCAGGTCGATGGCAGGCGCTTTTTGCCTTCCGCCCAGAGCATGGCGGCCAAGGAGAACGTACCGAGAGTTGCGAAACCTCCGACCAGGGGAAGCACCGTGCCATTATAGGCAAGCCCGATCAGAGCGCCGAGCAGCGTCGAGAGCAAGGTCGTCACGGTGCCGATTACACTGGCTGCAATGCCTGCGAGATGGCCAAGCGGCTCCATCGCAAGCGCATTCAGATTGCCGAACAACAGGCCCACACAGAAAAACGTGAAAAGCAAATAGAGCATCAACGACCAGAGTGGCGGATGGCCGCCGGCAGCGGCCGCAGCCAGGAAAAAGGCCGAGGCGGCGACGATGACGCCAATAATCGCGATCCTGGTCAAAAGCTTCATGCCGAAGCGCATGACCAGCCGCGAATTCAAGAGAAACGCGCCGCCCTGCGTCAGAGCGAGCACGGCGAAAAAAGCGGGAAAAAGAACACCCAGATCGTACTGAACCTGAAGCATCTGCGCCGCCGTGCCGAGAAAAGCAAAAAAAGCGCCCGTCACCATGCCGGTTGCAAGCGCGTAGCCGATGGCGATCCGGCACCGAAAAGTCTCGACCAACCCGCGCGTGATCGCAATAGTCGAGAAGGGCCGGCGATATTCAGGCTTCAAGGTCTCGGCCTGGCGCGCCGCCAGCCAGACCCACCCGATCAGGGCGACCACGAGCAACACGCCGAAAATCCAGCGCCAGGACACCAGAAGAAGAATCGTCTGACCGATCGCCGGTGCTACCGTCGGCACCAGAATAAAGAGGGTCATGACCAGGGACATGATCCTGGCCATCGCAGCGCCCGAATAAAGATCGCGGACCATCGCGACCGTCACGATGCGCGGGCCGGCGACACCGAGACCCTGCAACAGCCGGCCCGCCAGCATCATCGGGAAAGAGGTCGAAAAAATCGCGAGCACCGAGCCCAGCACGAAGATCCCGAGCCCCACCTGGATCGCAGGCTTTCGTCCAAATCGATCGGAAAGCGGCCCATAGAACATCTGGCCGAGACCAAGGCCGAGAAAAAATGCCGAGACCACAAGCTGCGCCCGGTTTTCGCTTCCCGCCCCCAATTCAGCACCGATGGTCGTCAACGCCGGCAGCATGCTGTCGATCGACAACGCCACCAGCGACATCAGCAACGCACACAACGCCACAAACTCTCCGGGCAGCGGCCCGGAGCGGTGACTTGCCTGAGACTGTGCTTGCGGCGCCTGGTGCTCGTTGCTTCGATTCGGGCGCGGCTCGTCCATTAAGAGGATGGCCGGTCCATGATGGCATCCACTGTCGCTTGGCCGCGTTTCGCCACGAGGAAAGACCTGATCATATCGATGACCACGACGCCGTCTTGGTTGCGGCCGATATGGCGCACCCGGATGATACCCTGCGTCGGGCGCGACTTGGAAAGCCGCTTGTCCAACACCTCTGTCTCTGCATAAAGCGTGTCGCCGACGAATACAGGAGCCGGCATCTTCACCTCCTCCCACCCGAGATTGGCGACAGCCTTCTGCGAAGACCCACTAACCGCCATCCCCGCCACCAGCGCCAAGGTCAGTGTCGAATTCACCAGACACCGCCCAAATTCGGTCTTCGCCGCGTAATTCGCATCGAAATGCACCGGATGCGTATTCATGGTCAGGTTGGTAAACCAGACATTATCCGTCTCCGTAACCGTCCGCCCCGGCCAATGCTCGTACACGTCGCCGATTGCGAAATCCTCATAGGACCGCCCCGGGTCTTCCCGATAACGCTGCTCACCGATTTTCTTGATGCCGTAAGCTTCCAAACTCCACCCTCCCACTCGATCAAGCCGACCAACACCATACACCCCGGCGGCACGGCCGCCAGCGTGGACCTGCCTGAGACCGGCGGGGAAGCGTCCGAGAGGTTGGGACGATGGCGATGGGTGCTGGTCGCTGGGCTAGGCCCGGTGTGCGTGAGTGGCCGAACGGTCAAATGCCGCTTATCAAATTTCCCTCCCAGCTTGCCTTTATCGGGATAAACGAATAGTGCACTTGAATGGAGCTATTAACAATCTGTGGTTATGTGCCTGCGAGCCTCCTCTCCAGGCTTCTGGGAGCAGCTATTGATGCTATTCCTTACGTGATAGGTGCAGCCTAGTGCTAGGAGTGCTCATCACTGTAGGAAACCAACGCAAGCTTGAAGGAAAAAAACACGGCGAACGTATGCGCTCGATTAAAAGAGAGAAGCTACAAGAGTTATATGAAGCAACAGAGATATACTACGACTATCAAACTCGCGAATTAATTGCACATCTTGTTATGGCTAAAAATGAAAAAATCTTTTCCCATGATAAAATTGGCGACGATGATCTTATTGTAAAAGTATTGATGTTATCAGAGCTATGGTTCCCTCAACTTGATGATAAAGCCAGTTTGCTAAGAGGCGTTGCGCGCAAGATAGAAAAATGTTGTGTAGAAATCCGCCATAACCTACTTCATGGTACACCTATATCTAAAAACGAAAAGATAGATGAACTTAAAAGTTATGCAGATGAGCTAAATTCAACATACGCACTATTCTTGCATAGTATAGTAGATTTGTTCCGCAAAAACTTTCCATAACGCGCCTAATAGGACTTTGACCGCTTCAACTTGACGATGTCGCATCTGATGGCATATGCTCAGACATATGCCTTGGAGGTGCTATGATGCCCGAACGCCATGTTCGTCTATTCAAGAATGGTCGTAACCAGGCCGTCCGCATCCCCCGAGAGTTCGAGCTGCCGGGGGATGAGGCCATTATGCGCAAGGAGGGTGATCGCCTGGTGATCGAGCCGGCGCCGCAACGCTCGCTGCTTGCCGTTCTGGCCTCCCTGGATCCCGTCGAGGAGCGGTTCCCGGTGATCGAGGAGTTGCCGATCGAGCCGGTGGACTGATGATCCGTCGCTATCTCCTCGACACCAACATTCTCTCCGATCTGGTGCGCCGCCCTCAGGGGCCAATCGCCGAGCGGATTGCGGTCGTTGGCGAAGACAGGGTTTGCACCAGTCTGATCGTTGCAGCCGAGCTTCGTTACGGGGCCGCCAAGAGGCAGTCGAAACGCCTCACGGCCCAGCTCGACGCCATCCTGAACGCCCTTGACGTACTCCCCCTCGAACCGCCGGTCGATGTCCTGTACGGCGAACTCCGTGCCGAACTCGAGCGCAGTGGCAAGCTGATCGGCCCCAACGATCTTCTGATCGCTGCTCAAGCCCTGGCTCTGGATTGCATCCTGGTCAGCGACAACGAACGCGAATTCGCTCGCGTCGAAGGCCTCGAATGTGAGAACTGGCGTCGATAGCGACCACCTTCAATTAAATCGACATCTCCGAAATCCCGCCATGCGCTGCCGACCACTTGAGCGGCTGGTCCAAAAACATCTCGACCTGATCCAGCGTCGCGTCGTCGAAGTGACCGCCTTTTCGCGCGGCACCCAGAACGTTGCGCCAGGTGGCCAGGTTGTGCAGCGTTACGCCGTGCTCGCCTAGCTTGACGCGCGTCTCGGGGAAGATGTCGTAGTAGAAAACCACGATCGTGTGGCCGACCTCGGCGCCTGCCTTGCGCAGCGCATCGACGAATGCGACCTTGCTGCCACCGTCGGTGGTGAGGTCCTCGACCAGGAGGATGCGCTTGCCGTCGACGCTGTCGCCTTCGATCTGGGCGTCGCGGCCGAAGCCCTTGGGCTTTTTCCGGACGTAGTACATCGGTAGCCCAAGCCTCTCGCCTATCCAGGCGGCGAACGGGATGCCCGCGGTCTCGCCGCCGGCGACGCCGTCGAATGCCTCGAAACCGACGTCCCGGGCGAGCTTCGCGACGGCAAAGTCCATGAGGGTCCCACGGATCCGGGGATAGGAGATCAGTTTGCGGCAGTCGATATAGACGGGGCTGGCGAGGCCTGAGGTCAGCTTGTAAGGCTCGTCGGCCCGAAAATGCACGGCCTTGATCTCCAGCAGCATTCTTGCGGTCAGCTCCGCCATCAGCGATGGCTCGGGGAATCCGGCGGCGAAGGACATCGGCTTGCTCCTGGGTAGTCGGACGACAGGGGCTCTATAGCAGGATCAGGCGACCCGCCAATAGAGCGGGTCAATTTTCTTTGTTTACAACGCGGTTTTGCAAAGTTTGCCGTCTGTTCACCATCATGGAAATCAATGGGATAGCAGTAGAGTGCAAAACCTGATTCGTTAGCCTTTCTTGCCGCCATCGGCCTTCTCCCATTTCAAAATTGCTGCCCTTGCCAAGCCCTTGCGCTCATACTCTCGGGCGTAGTGGCGCACCATCTCGCGAGACTGACCCGTAATCGCATTCACGCCGTCTTCGGTGGCGCCCGCTTCGATCAGCGCCATGACAGCGTTCTTCCTAAGGCCATGAAGCGGAGGAGGGTTCGTGCTCCCGATCCTGCGCCATTCACGCGTCATCCCGTTCGTCAGCCATTGCTTGTTCATCTTCTGGCCGCTTTGGCCGCAGATAAGATAGACGCTTTCAATGGGAAGGGGCGTGGTCAGCTCCCGGGCGAGCTCGCGGTGAATCGGGATGAAAACTGTCTTGCCGGTTTTCGCTGCGATACCCTGGATCATACTGTCCTTGATGTCGTCGCGCCGCATTTCGATCGCATCGCTGCGCCGCTGACCGGTGAACAACAAAACCATCATGGCGCGTCGCCAAACTGGACGGGCTCTAGTCCTGAACGTTGCGATTTCGTCTTGGGTCCAAGGACGCCAGGGTTCAGCTTTATAGCCTACTGGATTTTCGACCCCTTCCGCCGGGTTGAGCTGGATGATGGCGCGTTCGAATGCCGTCTTGAACACCAGCCGTAAGACCTTCAGTGTTTCCTTTGCTTTTCGGGGGGATCGTTCGGCGATCTTGTCGCGCAGCTCGGATAAATGCCGGGCATTGATGTCGCCAATGGGAATGTCGCCAAAGATCGGCATTACCCGGTCGAGAACGTTCCGGTAGTTCATCTTCGACTTGTCCTTGAGGCGAACAAACCGTTGGCTTGCCAAATAAACCTTGACTACCTCACCGAAGATGTCTTCCGGGCGACGCGGATCGACGGGTTTTGATCCGCTCTCGAAGCTGCTGTGGATCCTCTGATAGTTCGCATGCCAGGCTGTTGACCCGATGTCACCGTCGATCCGCACGTTTTTCCCGCCGCGTCTGTAATAGTAGAAAAAATCTCCCGAGCTGTGGCGATTCTTGATCTTATTGAGATAGGGAAGTTTGACCTCCTGGGGGCTCATAGCGCCATCTCTTCGATCCTGGTAGAAATATCACTGTGAGTGACTGGAGCCTCACTCTCTATTCTGGCCATTGCATCATAGAGTAATTTAATATTCCAGCGTGGGTTTCGGCGGCCGAGAACTAGTGAAGGAGCTGGCAACAACCCCTCGTCGACTTTTCGGAGAAATGTGGCGACCGCGATCCGCAGCATGTCGGCCGCTTCCTGCGCACTCACCCAGTCGGCGGGCTGGCGGGCAGGGGGCTCTCGTGTTTCTGCGGTCCTCGTCGACGTCATGGTTCAGGCTTCGTCCAAGCCTGCTGAGCGATCGCTGAAGATCGGCACCGGATCGATCCCGAACTCGGTTAGCTGAGCGGTCAGCTTCTCATTGCGTTCTTTCACCATGCGATCCGCCTCGATCTGACGCTGGCGCTCGGCGCGCTGCGCAAACTTGAGAGTCTGCATGCCGAGGCAAAGCCGCCAGTGGAGGGTTTGAACAGCCCGCGTGAACAGCGCATTTGCCTCTTCGTTCCCCGTCGCGCGCTCGTAGATTTCGATCGCGAGCTGAGTAGCGGCCTCGTCGATTATGTCTTTGTCCCTGAAGCGTCCCATGATCAGCTCGCTGCCCTCGTTGAAGCGGCCGCCGGCGGCGTCCAATCCCAAAAGCCCTGATTCCCGCTTGCCGGCTCTGGCGGCTCGAGTCGCTCGACCCTCACCAGGGGCCAGGCCCACTTGTGCTGGTCGAACCAATCGCTGTCGGCGACTTTCTGACCGAAAAGCTTGATGCTCTCC